>CAKMPP010000061.1 GCA_927911475.1 uncultured Solobacterium sp.
AAAATATAATGATTGTTCGTCATACTGACGTAATACATCTTTCAGTTTCATATGTTCTCCCGTTGTACATAAAAGGATACCTCATCGGTATCCTTGATGTAAATGTAATTATTTAGCGTTATCTGCTGCGCTTTGTCCAGCGATTCTACCGAATACTGTAAAGTCAGCTACAGCGTTACCACCTAAACGGTTAGCGCCATGAACACCACCAGTCACTTCACCAGCAGCGAATAATCCAGAGATTACTTCTCCCTTTTCGTTTAATACTTCTGCCTTAGGATTGATTACGATACCACCCATTGTATGGTGAACAGCAGGTGTAATCTTAATTGCATAATAAGGAGCTGCAGTTAAAGGATTTGCGAAGCTTGTACGGTTGAATTCCGCATCACTCTTAGCTTCTACTGCTTGATTCCAAGTATTCATTGTGCTTACGAATGTCGTTTCATCAACACCCATAGCCTTTGCGAGTTCTTCATATGTAGCACCTGTTACTGTATAACCAGACTTGATATATCCAGCGATAACAGCAGACTTATCAACCATTGACTGGTCAACAACTAACCACGCGCTCTTGTCTGGTTGGGCGATGATAGCTGCAGATACCTTATCACGTGTAGAAACTTCATCATAGAATCTCTTGCCTTCAGCGTTAACTAAGATAGCACCATCTCCACGAAGACCTTCAGTGATTAAGTGTGCATTGCCATCTTCTTCAATGTGTACTGTTGGGTGAATCTGAATTTGATCCATATCTACTGTAGCAGCACCTACTGCTGTAGCCATTTCAATACCTTGACCCTGAGCACCTTCTGCATTTGTTGTCGCAAAGCCCTTTAATTCTGGCTTGTACTTTTCAACCATTTCAGCGTTAGCACCGAATCCACCAGTTGCGATTACAACTGACTTCGCATTAATTGTGACCTTATGACCATCCTTACCTGTAGCCTTGATACCAACTGCCTTACCATCCTTCATAATGATTTCGTTAGCTGTTGTGTCAAATAAGAACTGCACATTACGATCTTGTAAGTTCTTTTCTAAGATTGGAACGATATAAGCACCAACAGCAGTTACCTTGCCATCAGCGTTTACTGGACGGTGAATTCTCTTAACAGAAGCACCACCAAATGCACCAACGTTCTTAACTTCTGCACCGATAGATGCTAACCATTCAATAGCAGCTGCAGAATTTTCCGCAAGAGTCTTAACAAGTTCTGGGTTGTTCTTACCCTTACCACCGATTAAATGTATCTAAATTACCATTAATTCAACAGAATCAAAGTATCCCTGTGGGTTTGCTTGGTATGCATCCCATTGTGACTTAACTGTAGCTGCTAAAGCTGTAATTGTTTCGTTATCTGCAAACTTCTCTGCTGCAGTCGCTAATGTCTTTTCAACACCTGCAGCTTCTTTAAATTCATTCTTATCTTGGTATGGTGTCTTAGCCGCATTCATACCACCAGTTGAGCGTACAGAGTTACCACCAGCAATTGGTTGGCTTTCTACTACGATAACTTTCTTACCTGCATCTGTTGCAGTAATAGCAGCTGTCATACCAGCTCCACCTGCACCAACTACAACAACGTCTACTGTTTCTTCAATATCCTTTGCCTTCGTTGTGCTTGTATTCTTGCTTACTAAATCTGATGGTTCAAGTCCTGCTTGTTTCAAAGCTGCTGTAGCTGCTTCGATGATAGCCTTGGATGTCTGTGTAGCACCTGATACACCGTCAACTTCTAATGAGTTAGCTGCGACGATTGCACCTGGCATTGTTTCTGCTGCCTTTGAACCAATACCATTTGTTTCATGAGACGCATCAACTTCTACCTTAGTGATTGTCTTATCTTTGATTGTTAAAGTAACTTTAACTGGGTTTTCCTTGTCATGACCAAATGCTTCACCAGTATATGTCTTACCTGTTGAGCATCCTACAAGTGACAAAGCCATTGTTGCACTAGCTAATAATGCTGTTAACTTTTTCATTTTCCCTCCCTGTTATGAGTAATCCCTCATAAGCCATACTATCGTAACATCTATAGAATCATGTGACAACTCATAATATTATATTCTTTTTCGCTCTTCCCATTATAATTGTATCAACCCAAAGTTTCATCACTAAAAATGATAGGTATCCCTATCATTGAAAATATGTATTATGCAATTTTTTCAATTACAGAACGATCTTTACCCCAGAAGAACAATGTGACTGTTCCAGGCCCTGTATGCGCGCCAATAATTGGTCCAATATTGAAGATAGTAATCTTTCCTTTTGTATTTGGAAACTTCTCTTCGACTAACTCTTTTACCGCATTCGCATCTTCTAAACAATTACTGTGAGAGATAAAGACTTTCCAATTATAGTCATGACCATTCTCGGCATATTCTTCCATCTTTTCTACGATGGCACGCATTACTTTTTTCTTACCATGGACTTTCTGACGTACAACAAGCTTCCCTTTTGAATCCACCTGCATTAACGGACAAATTCGCAACATATTACCAATGGTTCCTGCCGTCTTTGAGATTCTTCCACCGCGGATAAAGAAAGTTAAATCGCCTGAGAAAAACCATGCATGACATTCTAATTTATGTGCTTCAATCCATTCATGAAGTGTATCAATATCCATGCCAGACTCCTGGAGTTCCTTTGCCTTTTCTACAAGTAATCCAAAACCTGAAGAAGCGTTCTTAGAATCCACGACATAGATTTTACGTTCTGGATATTTTTCACACAGTGCTTCTGCCGCCATGCGTGCAGAGTTATAGGTACCAGAGATTCCAGAAGATAATGTAAAGTGCAATAAGTCATTTCCTTCTTTTAAAATACTCTCAAAAAAATTTTCGTAACCAATCTGGTTCATCTGTGAAGTACGTGTCATTGCACCATCTACCATTGCTTGATAGAAGTCACTAGCGGATACAGATTCAAATAAGTCATCTGTATATGTGGTATCTGCTAGTTCATATTCAAAACATAGATATGGAATACTTCGTTCTTCAAAATATTGTTTATTCAAATCAGCTGGTGAACAAGCTGATATAACATATGGTCTCATTAGTTCTCCCCCCTTTTAAAATAGAGATGAAAGGTTATTTTGTTTTAGGTGGTGTTAAATTCTTTTGTTTTTCATGACAGCCATTCACGAATGGACAACGGTAACACTCTGGATTACGCGCATGACAGAGATAGCGTCCGAAGAATATCATCTGATGATGTGTTTTGATCCAATGTTCACGTGGAATCTTACGCATCAGTTTACGCTCAATTTTCTCTACATCATCCTTTTGATAACATAGTCCTAGTCTTCTGGAGATACGTGCCACATGAGTATCTACCGCAATGCTTGGAATATTGAAACATTCAGCCAAGATCACATTGGCACATTTTCTACCAATACCAGGTAATGTCGTTAATTCTTCCATCGTTTGTGGTACTTTTCCATCAAACTGTTCTACAACACCTTTGGCAAATCCTACGATTTGCTTTGCCTTATTGCGATATAACCCAAGGGATGCGATATATTTCTCAACATCCTTGTTGGTGCTTTGGCTAATTCATATGGAGATGGATACGCTTTAAATAATGCAGGTGTTACTCGATTAACAGATACGTCTGTTGTTTGGGCAGACAGGATTACCGCAACAGATAATTCATAGGGATTACGATGCGTCAATTCACAATGTGCGTTTGGATGTAACTTTTGTAAATAATCCAAAATAAATGGTACTGATAAACGCTCCATTACTTCTTCTCCACTCCTACAGAATCTGCCGTGATATTCTTCTGTTTCCAATCAGATAAAATCTTTTCAATATATCCTAAGTTTAGATGTTGGTACGCACTGGCTTCACGTAATGCCGCAATAATCAGACGTTTGTCTGTCACTTTATTCCAATCACTAATTTTCTGCATTTCATTTTGGCTTAACGTTCTGCCAAATTCTGTTTCAAACGTATCGATGAGTGAACGATCTAGAATATTTTCAACTCTTGCGATATCCGTTTCAAATAGTCCTGATAAGTCAAAAACAACAGCTCTTGCGGAAGCTTTAATCTTTAAATACTTCTTTGCACAAAGTGCTGAAATAACACGGTTTAATTCCTCTTCTTGTATTCCTGTTTTTTCTCTAAGGGCATCCATCGTAATTTCAATACGATTTTGATTCATAAAATCAATGAGTAAAACAATGACAAGCTCGACACTATCTATACCAAGCAAGCCCATTTGATCAAGTATCCAATCTCGATGATTTACATATTTTTGTTCATACCACTTCATATATGTACTCCCTTATAACTGTTTTAATAATTCTTGGAATGCAAGATGCGATGTAACTGTAAACTCTGGTTTTATATCACTGTTACTTTCTTCGTTGCTTGGATGATACCAACAGGTATGAATCCCTGCACGTATACCTCCAGCAATATCACTCGTCAATGAATCGCCGATGATAATGACTTCATCAGGATTTTTTGTTGGAATTCTATCAAAGACATAATTGAAAAATTCAATCTGTGGTTTTTCATATCCGATTTCATCTGAGATAAAGATTCCATCAAAGAATTCTTCGATATGTGCTTTGGCAATCTTCTGACGTTGTAGTTGTTTAACACCATTGGTAACGAGGTATTGCTTATATTCTGGGTGTAGTTTCTTTACAGTTTCATATGCCTCGGGCATAAAGACAACTGTATCTAGCAATCCATTTAAGTATACTTGGTTAAACTCTTCAACACGAGTAGTCTCCACACCAATTTTAGTAAAGAAATCCACAAAGCGTTCTACAAGTAGTTTCTCTTTTGTGATTTCACCCTTTTCAAGTTTGCACCAATAGACATCATTAATTCCTTCATACATGTGTAGAAGTTCATCTGTGATTTCACCATAGCCAAACTTTCTAAATGTATTTTTTAATGAGTTTTCTGCACTACGATGGAAATTTAATATCGTACCATCGATATCCCACAGAATTGTCTTAATCATATTGGTCTACCACCTTTCGTTTGAAAAGAAGATGTTATTAAAACATCTTCATATTTGTTACATTGTTTCTTGTGGCTGATCAGCCCATAAAGCTTCTAAGCGATATGTACTTCTAGCATCTTCTGTAAAGATATGTACAACCACTTCATTCATGTCAATAAGTACCCAAGTTGATTCCCTTTCACCTTCACGAAGGCGTACATCAAAACCATTCTTCGTTACTTCTTTTTCAACAAATTCTACAAGTGAATTTGCGTGTCTAGGATTCTTTGCAGTACAGATGACATAATAGTCTGTATATGCATTGACATTGCGGATATCGATTGTCACGATATTCTCTGCCAATTTTTTCATCTAATGTATGACTGTACTAAAATTCAGTAATTTCAGACATGTTTTTCCCCTCCTTTTTCGAGTATGTATTTTTTTCGCATCCGCAAGGACATAT
>CAKMPP010000062.1 GCA_927911475.1 uncultured Solobacterium sp.
TTTAAAATGGAGTTGTGGAATTGTGAATCCACATTTACGTTCCTTATAGATTTGGACCTTGTCTTCGAATGTAAATTTCATAATAAAAGTGAACCTCCTAAGTTGTTGTCCAACTTTTTGGGGTTCACTTCAAATTGACATAGCTATTTTTTCTCTTCAAGAATCTTATAAAGTGCTTTATATAAGTCCTGTGATTCATCCTGGTTCAGACATACACAAGAGCGAACTTTTGCAGGAATATCTGCACATTGTTTCTTCATGTTCTTGCCTTCTTTTGTTAACTTGATCATTACCACACGCTCATCTAATTTAGAACGTGTTCTTGTTAACCAATTCTTGTCTTCCATCTTCTTGAGTAATGGAGTGATTGTTCCACTATCTAGATATAATCGTTCACACAACTCACCTACAGAAATATCATCCTTCTCCCATAACACCAAGAATACAATATATTGTGTATACGTCATCTCAAGTGGTTTTAAGAGAGGAGTATACGCTGCTGTAATCTTTCTAGCAGCCGCGTAGAGTGGGAAACATAATTGATTCTCTAATTTTAATGTATCAATTTTCTGTCCTATCATAATAATCACCTACTGCTTCTTTCTCTTTAGTTCATCAACATACGCTACCGCAGATAATGCTGCGACATTTCCCTGTCCAGCCGCTTTGATATATTGGTATGGCTGTCCTGTGATATCACCTGCCGCAAATAGACCTGCTAGATTTGTCTTCATCTGTAAATCAACCTTAACCGCATTACCTGCAATTTCAAGACCTGGTACTAGAGAGCCTGGGAATTGCGTTGGTCGTAAGATAAATACACAGTCTACTGCATATTCACTTTGATCTGTCTTCAGTGTATTCGCCTTCATCATACCCGAAATTTCAACAGGCTTTTCATGATGAATTTCAATGTTCTTACTATTTAACTGTGGTTCATCCTTATATTGTGGGAAGTAATATACCTTTTCACATACTTCACCAAGGAAGTCGGCTTCAGCTTCCTCTTCCTTACTTCCTGCCACAACCGCAACTACCTTTCCTTTATATAAAGGTGCATCGCAAGTTGCACAATAGCTAACGCCACGACCTAAGAAGTTTTCCTCTCCAGTATATGGCTTACCAGCCACAACACCGATTGCTAGGATAACGGAAGTTGCCTCAACAACCTCACTATTATTTAACTGTAATGCGAAGTAATCACCCATTGCATATACATTCGAAACCTTTTCTTCTGTAATAGATATTCCAAGTTCATCCAACTGTTGTTGGAATACATTAGCTATCTCTACACCTGTCTTAGATGGTAATCCTAGGTAGTTTAGAATTGGGTGTTTTACAACCTGTAACTTCTGTGTTAAATCCTTTGTACCAAATAAGATAATGTTTTTATTACGTACCTTTGCGGTAATGGCTGCCTCAAGTCCTGCTGGGCCAGTACCGATAATTGCTATATCATAACGTGTCATCATAATACTCCTTAACCGTTTTATATTGTATGAAAGATAATTGGTTTTTTCAAGGAATATACACATATGTGTCATGTATGCATGGAATTTATGTGTAGAATACCTATGATATTGCTTGATTTCTCTCTATCTTAAGTCATTCATTCTATGTTAAAATAAAACGCACTATGAGGTGATGTTATGCAATTAGTACTACCAAAAGACTACGATCCTATTCTTGATGTTCGACAAACACAAGAAGCCATCAAATATATCCGCGATACTTTCCAAAAGGAGTTTGGAAGAGAGATGCACCTATCTAGAATCTCCGCTCCATTATTCGTTCCAAAGAGTACTGGTTTGAACGATAACCTAAATGGTATAGAGCGTCCTGTATCTTTTGATATCGCAGAGATGCCAAACGAAACAATTGAAGTTGTACAATCTCTTGCCAAGTGGAAGCGTTTCGCACTGAAGAAATATAACTTCGAAGTTCATGATGGTCTCTATACAAATATGAACGCGATTCGTCGTGATGAAGAACTCGACAACTTGCACTCTGTTTATGTTGATCAATGGGATTGGGAAAAAGTCATCACGAAAGAAGAACGTACTGAGGAAATGCTAGAAGAAACAGTACGTACAATCTTCAAAGTTATCAAACACATGGAACATGAAATTTGGTACAAATATCCACATGCCGTGTGTCATCTTGCTAATGATGTATTCTTCATTGATTCCCAAGAATTAGAAGATATGTATCCTGATCTTTCTCCAAAGGAACGTGAAGACGCAATCACAAAAGAAAAGAAATGTGTCTTTATCAAACGTATTGGTCATTCGTTAAGACGCAGTGGACAACCACATGACGGACGTGCACCTGACTATGATGACTGGAATCTAAATGGTGACCTATTTTTCTGGTTACCATCCCTAGAACGTGCATTAGAAATCTCCAGTATGGGTATCCGTGTTGATGAAAACTCCATCGTAGAACAGTGCCGTATTCGCAATGCGGAAGACCGTCTACAGTATCCATATCACCAAATGATTCAAAACTGCGAACTTCCATATACAATCGGTGGTGGTATTGGCCAATCTAGATTATGTATGTTACTGCTGAATAAAGCACATGTAGGTGAAGTCCAGGCTTCTATCTGGCCACAAGATATGGTCGATGAATGTGAAGCCCACAAAATACATTTACTCTAATATACTCCAATCGGAGTATATTTATAACATACTATATTGCATTACAAAATAGTATGTGTTATATTCTACTTGCAAGGAGGAAAAACAATGGATGCACAATTTAAAAAAGGTGTTTTAGAATTATGCGTTCTGTCGAGGTTAGTAAAAGATGATAAGTACGGATATGAACTAACTGAAGATATTTCCCA
>CAKMPP010000063.1 GCA_927911475.1 uncultured Solobacterium sp.
TTTCCCTGATGATAAAAGTGCAGAATTAAACATTGACTTAACAGTATCGAAAAAAGACTATACACCATTATCAGTTACGTTTACATGTTCTAGACGTTCGTATTCATCTTCAAAGGAGAAAATGGTTAGTCAAGTGACGTATTCTAATATTAACTCTGGAATTCATGTAGAAGCTCCTAGTGGAGTTGAAAATGCAATTTCGGATGAGGGGGAACTAAAATGAAACATATAAGAACTATCTTTTTGACATTCCTTACGGTTGTTTTAGCAGTTACTGTTTCTGCTTGTCGAAAATCAGAGGACTCTGCAGCGGAAACATCTACAGAACATGCGGCTGAAGATGTTATGAATTTTGCAACAATCCTTCATGATGCAAAAAGTTTAAATTATGAGAGTTATTATTATACTAAGAACCTGCAAAAATTCAGACAAACAAGAAAATACAGTTTTGCAATGTTTGGTAGACAAGGAAGTATTCTATTTGAACCACAAACATATCTAGAAAAATTTTATCGCGAGTGGTCTGATTATGATGAAAGTAAAGGTGACAAGGATAAAATTGACGAAAAACTTCTTAGGGTTACGGAACCATATTATTTTTGGTTTAGGCTACTACAATACTCTCCTAGTAAAGGAAATATTTACGTTAGATATAAAGATGATAGGCGTGAATTAGGATGGAAAACTACAGCTGAATGGAGTAAGTCTTTAGAAGGTATCTATGAAGAGAAAGATCCGGAGGTAGGACATAGTGATGAATTTTATAAGTTATGTGAAACATTTGCGGATCAGTTTACAAAGACAGAAGATGAACAATTTGTGTTCCTAGACTTTAAGGGAGATGCAACAGATAACTATGATGTTGTCTCTGCATTTCGATCGACGTTCTTAGATAGTGGACTTTTTGAAACTGAAAAAGATAGTATAACATCTATCGATTTACAAATTCATCTTGTACTTGAAAAGATGGGAAATGGAGAGTTTAAACTCGTTCCTAGTGAAGTAAATATCTCAATTGACACACAATATGACAACAAGGAAACAAAGACAAAGATGTCTACTGTGGATAATTTCCAGCTATATATCAGTGGTATTAACCAAGTCAACGAGATTGTTGCACCAGACCCTGTAAAACAGCTTATGACAGAGGGAAAGTAGTATACATTGGCGAATGATAGATGTATTTCTATTATTCGCTTTTTTGTTTATAAAAAAAAGAACCTATATCGCTATAGATTCTTATTGTTTATTTTGCATCCTTTGCGGCAGTAGCGTCTGGATCGTAATAACCAGCATCCGTACAGATTGTTTCTGACTTCATACCACCACTTGTCACGAAGTATCCACAGGCTTTGATATTACCTTTAAAGTACTCAGGCAAACCTGCATACATGTTTGTCTTACTTGTTACAGATGTAATATAGACATCGTTTTGATATAAGTCTGCATAGAACTTTCCGTTTACGGATGTCTGTAAAAAACTATTGTATGCTAAGCAAGCTCCAAATTTAGATATGTTATTGTAGTTATCCTTTAAGGATATATTACGACTACCTGAACAACTATCTTGTGTTAACCAGTTGATATAAACAATACCATTGGAAATAGATGCGTTAAGTCCTGCTAAGTAACTGTTGTTGTTACGATAAGAACTTGTATATTGTGTAGGTGTGTAATTTAAACCAGTAGAAGATACTTGGGAAGTGATTGTCTTACCACCGTAGTTTGCTCCATCATTTGCGACATGTGGATATGTACCATAAAGATATGTTACATCTTGCACATCACTTGGTTGAGATACTCCAATTGTATCTGGAGAGATATAGGATTCTATATCTAACATATGACGATTAATTTGTCCTGGTGTATTCCAGTCTCTCCAAGTAGGGAAGTATGTCATTTCACCATCGATTGCTTGGTCGAATCCATACCATACAGCATTGGTGTATTGAGATGTACTAGCGACCATCCACTTATCTTTCGCTGCACCACTTGGGATACCATATTGTAATCCATCATTACCCCAGTCAGTTGTACCTGTTTTTGCGTAAACTGGATAACCACTTTGTAATATCTGCATGTGGTTGTAATACTTGTTTTGGTTTACGTTATTTTCCATTAACTGGTCTACAAGATATGCACTACCAGGTGAGAGTGCACGAATATTCTGGTTTTGTGGTTCGTATACATTGCCATCATCTGTTTGAATACGACGGATAGTATGTGGTTCGTTATAAACACCTAAATTGACTAGCATTGCGTGTGCAGCTGCCATTTCAGCAACGGAAGCTGTAAAGTCATTACCACCAATTGCATAGGATAAATGATAGTTACTATATTTGACTTGTGAGAAGCCAATCTTCTTTAAGTAATCAACAATAGCATCTGAACCAATCTTCGCTGTAACTTTCTGCAATGTTTGAATCGCAGGAGTATTTAAAGAGTTGGCCATTGCGTCCTTAATCGTAACATCACCCTCATATTTACCATTGTAGTTTACTAAAAACACGTTGTTCGGCAGGATAGGTAATTGGTCTATCGATTAAGACTTCGTCCAAGGAGTATCCCAAATATTCGAATGCAAGAGCATACTCCAATACTGGTTTAATACTTGAACCTGGCTGTTTATATTGTTGTAGAGCACGATTTAACAATCTTGCTCCACCATCACCACCATAGTTTCTACCACCACCAACGCCAACGATTTCACCATTCTTGTTGTTGAGGGTAATCATTGCTAGCTGCACTAGGTCACTTTCAAAGTCGACAACTTCACCATTTTGAATCGCTTCAATTTCAGTTTGAATTGTTGGATCTAAGCAGTATAGATAGACATACCAGTAGATAATGGGTCAAGTCCTGTCATGCGTTGTACTTCATC
>CAKMPP010000064.1 GCA_927911475.1 uncultured Solobacterium sp.
TTTCATCTTTTATAAATTTTTTCTTTTCTAATACCATATCAGCACTAATATTATCTGGATTATAATTTGATTCTGATATTTCTAAATGATTAATCAGTGGTACGAGTGCATCAATCACTCTCGCATATCTTGCTTCAAAACTCTGCCCTTTTCAAATTCTAGCCACAAATTTTTCATATTTAACTGTGTTTCTTCAGGTAGAATGCTCATTGTTTTATTAATCGATTCAAGTTCTCTATCATGTGAGTGAACTTTATTTTTATCATCAAAACCCAAGTATCACCAGCATCAATCTCACCCAAATCATGAATCAGTAACATTGAAATTACCTCTTCTATATTTAACTTTTCAGGATAAAAATCTTTAAAAAACCATCGAAGCTATCGCACATTGCCAAGAATGCTCGGCGCTATTTTCAAAATCTTCCATCAAGGGTTCTATTAAATCTTGTTACTGTCTTTAATTTCCTCTATTCTTTAATAAAATCAACTGCTTGATTCAAATTACTCATAGTAATTCTAACCTCCTGGTATATTTTCCATGAAATCATCCATCATTATTTTTTGGATTATATCAAACAATCTATTATTCAACAATATTAATCTGATGTTACCTTCAACGGTAAATAAAAACTACCCATAGGTAGTTTTTATCCAACAACGATATTAACAATACGATTTGGTACAATAATGAGCTTACGTAATGTCTTTCCTTCCATCTGTGCTTGTACAGACGGTATAGCTAGTGCCATTTCTTCTACAACCTTCTTGTCTTCATCGATATTTGCCATGAATTTACCACGAACCTTACCGTTGACCTGCACAACCATTTCAACTTGATTCTTTACAAGTTTACTTTCATCGTAGCTTGGCCAAGCTTCAAATGTCAGAGTATTACCATGACCTAAGAATTGCCATAATTCTTCACCTAAGTGTGGTGCATAACATGCAAACATTTGTACAAAGCCTTCGATGTATGGCTTATATAATGTTTCAGCCTTATAACATTCATTGATGAAAATCATCATCTGTGAAATAGCCGTATTGAGATTCAAACTTTCGATATCACTTGTGACCTTCTTAACAGTCGCATGATATACCTCATCTAAAGAGCCATCATTTGTATCACTAAGTTTATTAGACTCCACAATCAAACGGTGAACACGCTCTAGCCACTTATGTGCACCATCTACACCCTGCTCACTCCATGGCTTGCTGGCTTCTAATGGTCCCATAAACATTTCGTATAGACGTACAGTATCTGCACCATATTGTTCAATCAATACATTTGGATCAATCGCAAACTCTGGATAACGTTTACCCATCTTGATACCATTTGCACCTAAAATCATTCCTTGGTGAACCAATTTCTGGAATGGTTCTTTCGTTGTAACAATACCTTTATCATAGAGATAACGATTCCACATACGAGAGTACAATAAGTGTCCTACTGCGTGTTCTGGTCCACCAACATAAAGGTCAACTGGCATCCAGTGTTTCAGTAGTTCTGGATCGGCAATCGCCTTATCATTCTTTGGATCAATATAGCGTAAGAAGTACCAACTACTACCAGCAGATCCTGGCATTGTACTTGTTTCACGCTTACCCTTGATGCCATCTATAGTTACATTTACCCATTCTTCATCTTTGGCAAGTGGGGATTGTCCACCCTTACTTGGTTTATAGTCATCTAGTACTGGAAGTACAAGTGGTAACTCTTCATCACTAATTGCCACGTAGCGATCATCTTCAAGATGAACTACAGGAATTGGCTCACCCCAATATCTTTGACGAGCAAAAATCCATTCACGAATCTTATAGTTAATCTTCTTTTGACCGATATGATTGGATTCTAACCATTCAATCATCTTATCAATAGCTTCCTGTTTATTTAAACCATCAAGCCATTCAGAGTTAATGTGTAAACCATCTTGTGTCCAAGCTTCTTGTGTTACATCACCACCAGCTAGTACAGGAATGATCTCCATACCAAATTTTTTCGCAAATGCATAGTCACGTTCATCATGGGCAGGCACAGCCATAATCGCACCTGTTCCATAGCTTGCTAGTACATAGTCAGAAATCCAGATTGGAATCTTCTTGCCATTTACTGGATTAATCGCATATGCACCAGTGAATACACCTGTCTTATCTTTATTTAGTTCTGTACGTTCTAAATCAGATTTTGTTGCACATTCTTTACGATATGCTTCTACTGCATCTTTTTGCTCGCTACTTACAATCTTGTCAACAAGAACATGTTCTGGAGCGAGTACACAGTATGTAGCGCCAAACAATGTATCACAACGAGTTGTAAAGACAACAAAGCTATCATCATGACCATCAACCTTAAAAGTAACCTGTGCACCAACGGACTTACCAATCCAGTTACGTTGAATTTCCTTTGTAGACTCTGGCCAGTCAATGGTTTCTAGTCCTTCCAATAACTTTTCTGCATACGCTGGAATATCGATTACCCATTGGCGCATATTCTTACGAACAACAGGATATCCACCACGTTCACTCTTACCATCAATAACTTCGTCATTGGAAAGTACTGTTCCCAACTCTTCGCACCAGTTTACTGGCATATCAACACATTTTGCCAAGCCATCTTCAAAAAGATGCTTGAAGATCCATTGTGTCCAGTGATAGAAAGAAGGATCTGCTGTAGAAATCTCACGGTCCCAATCATAACTAAAACCAAAGGCACGTAACTGTTTCTTAAATGTCTCAATATTTTTCTCTGTAAAAGTAGCTGGGTTATTACCAGTCTTGATTGCATACTGTTCTGCAGGTAAGCCAAATGCATCAAACCCCATTGGATGTAATACATTAAAGCCCTGCATACGCTTCATACGACAGATAACATCCGTTGCTGTATATCCTTCTGGATGACCTGCATGCAAACCAGAACCAGATGGATATGGGAACATATCTAACGCATAATACTTAGGCTTTGAAAAATCATAACCATCTGTTTTAAATGTTTGATGTTCATCCCAATACTGTTGCCACTTCGTTTCAATCTTCTTGTGATCAAATGACATAATCATATCTCCTTCTCAAAATAAAAAACGTCCTACTCTAAGGACGTTATATACGCGGTACCACCTTAGTTTATGATTGTAAATCAATCATACACCTCAAATCTTCTTTAACGCAGAAGTTACGTTTGCTCAAAAGGTGAGTTCATGTAGGTCATCATACCGTGTCACATCAACCCACGGCTTTCTGAAAATGAATCGCTCACTACTATTCTTTATCACTGCATTACCAATATATTAACAATCATCATCTATTTTTTCAATGCTTAATGATGACAACCACAATGCTGCTTTGCAATATCTGGATTATAGTTAAGCGTACCATCAAGATAGGCAAGTACTGCATCATCTGCTCTACCGCTAACGCCACCATATATTTGAATGCCATTGGAAGATAGAGTTTGCTTTACTGGTAACCCAAATCCTCCTGCTATCACAACATTTACACCTAGCTCTAACGCTATCTGACACATTATCACATGCCCATGTCCATTTGGAACATAATCCTTTGTATGAAGAACCGTATTACCTTCAACATCATACAAACGAAAAGCAGGTGTATGACCAAAGTGTTGATATATCATGTCATTTTCAATGGGAACCAAAAATCTTCATATCGCTCTCCTCAATAGACGATTATCGTAATA
>CAKMPP010000065.1 GCA_927911475.1 uncultured Solobacterium sp.
CATTCCTGGACTTTACACTCAGATTCAGTCACGTGATGCGTAAATCTTTAGTTTTGCGCCATCAAAATGTCATCGTTTGTAGATTAATACAACGGTTTACTAAAACACGCATCTTATCTACAGATAAACCACTAGATTGTCGCTGTTTACCAATTAAACTTAAATTTTCCTGCGTGCGAAGTTCAGCCGGGAATACCAGTGTACTTGTCGTCGCAATGAACTTTTCATAATCAAAGTTAATTGTTTGATCATCCATTGCGAATTGATAACGTGGCTGTAGTGCATCAAACTCAATATGACGGTCTAAGAGATCTTCTGGTAAGAACTTGACTGCCTTTGTGACTTCTTTATAACCACGTAAGGAAACGTTGTTTGCGTTTAAATGCGTCATTGTAGTCGTTGTCTCATCTTTTCCTACAGTACGTTCATAACGATTCATAAATACATTTGACTTTAAGAAATCCTTTGTATGAATAGGACTATTTAAAACGTAAATGTATTGATCACATAACTCTGTTGTCTTTATGTATGTTCGCATTAACATATACTCTTCTAATTTAGTACATGCCTTATCTAGTGCATTAATATCTAAATCTGCTAGCACTAGTAAGCGTTGATGTTTTTCAAAACCCTTTTGGGTTTTACCTTCCGCAATAAGTGTTAAGTATAAAACTGTCGCATCTTTCCCGATGAGTGGTTGATATAACATCATGAGTGAAAGTAAAGTTTCCTCAGAGATACCGTTACTAAAATCAATGCGATATGTACTAGTTGGCATTCTTTCCATTTCTGATGTCCTTTCTAAGTTCTCCTAACCATCGGTTGATTTGTGAATCTAATTCCTTTAAATCACCTTCGTTATAAATCACTTTATCTGCCATAGCAATCTGTTTTTCTGCAGGTATCTGCATGGATAGTCTTGCCTTTGCTTCTTCAAGTGTATAGTTTCTTTCTTCCATCATTCTTTGAATGGCGATTTCTTCACTGCAAGTCACAACCGCTGTACGATCAAAGTATTGGTCCCAACCGGTTTCAAATAACAGAGGTACTTCTGCACAGATGATTGGTTGTTGTAAGTTTGTTGTAAAGAATTTCTGCATCCCCTCTAATACAAAGGGATGCACAATTGCGTTTAGTTGTTCACGTTTGTTGTTATCTTGGAAGATAATTTCCGCAAGTTTCTTAGGATTGATATCTCCACTAGCGCTAGTTACATCATCCCCAAATACTTCTATAATTTTTCCATAACAAATGGAACCTTGATACAAGGAACGTTTTGCGTATTGGTCGGCATTAAATACCGGTATTCCTCTTCTTCTAAATAGGATCGCAACAGTTGTTTTACCTGCCGCAATCGTTCCTGTAATCGCAATTTTCATAAAACTCCTATTTCTGACAATGTGGACAATAATAACTTGATCGTCCACCTATATATTTTACGTGAATCTGTCCTTTACAACGAGGACAAATTTTCTGCATATGCACGGTACATTCCGTTTGAAACCTACCAGTGACTCCTAAGCTAGATGTATACGTTCTAATTGTTGTTCCACCGGCCGCAATCGCAGCTTTCAAAATACGTCGTGTATGCATCACAAGATTCTCTTCATCCTTACGAGTAATACGTGCACAAGACCTACCCGGTCTTAGATTGCAGGCCGCAAGAATTTCATCTGCGTAGATATTTCCTACTCCTGCCACAAAACTTTGATCTAATAGTAGACTTTTCAGTGGTGTACGTTTTCCCTTACGATATGCATGAATGTAAGACACATTGAACGCTTCATCAAAAGGTTCAGGTCCTAAGCCATGGTAATGGCTAAAATCCATATCCAACGGAAGGATTTCCATGCGTCCAAATTTACGTGTATCCATGTAACGTAACTCTTTACCGTTATCTAAACGAAATATCACATGCATGTGACGGTTAGTAGGTTCCGTTGGATCTTGAATATAATATCTTCCTTCCATGCGTAAATGGCTCATGAGGATACAATCATCTAAGCCAAATAGTAGATATTTACCACGACGCATGAATGTATTGAATGTTTGATTCTTTAGTTGTGCTTTAAACTGTTCTACATCATTTTCAATCATCTTTGGATAGCGTACATCCACATCTAAGATTCTTCTTCCTTGAATCTGATGTTCTAGTGTACGTAGGACAGTTTCGACTTCTGGTAATTCTGGCATATTACTTCGCCTCGTACCAATCGCTACCGATAGAACATTCAGCTGTTAAAGGTACCTGTAGGTGCATTGCATTTACCATGCCATCATTGATAAGCTTTGTCATTACTTCAACTTCTTCCTTAGGTACATTAAAGATGAGTTCATCGTGTACCTGTAGAATCATCTTACTCTTTACTTTCGCATCCTTCATCATCTGGTCGATATGAATCATCGCAAGTTTGATTAGGTCTGCGGCAGAGCCTTGAATTGGTGCGTTCATCGCTGCACGTTTACCAAATTCACGTGTTGCATGATTCTTATCATGAATCTCAGGAATTTCTCTACGTCTACCACATAGTGTTTCTACGTAGCCCTTCTCTTCACAATCTTTGACGATTTGTTCCATGTAGGTGCGAATCTTTGGATAGGCCGCATAGTAGCGCTCGATAAAGTCATGAGCCTCATAGCGACTGACACCAAGCTGCTCACTTAAACCAAAGTCACTAATACCATAGACAATACCGAAGTTAACTGTCTTCGCACTGCGTCTATCTTGAGGTGTAATTTCATCCTGTGGCTTGTGGAAGACGTCCATCGCTGTCTTGGTATGAATATCAATTCCTTCCTTAAACGCCTCAATCAGACTTGTTTCATTTGCCATATGTGCTAACATACGTAACTCGATTTGATGATAATCACTAGAGATTAATACACAACCATCTTCTGGCAAGAATGCCTTACGAATCTCTTTGCCCTGTTCATCACGAACACTGATATTCTGTAAGTTTGGTTCACTTGAAGAAAGTCTTCCAGTTTGTGTTGCGGATTGGTTATAGATTGTATGAATCTTCCCATCCTTTTGAATATACTTCTTCAATCCTTCCGCGTAAGTGCTATAAATTTTAGATAGCTTACGGTAATCCAAAATATAATCGATGATTGGTGATTTGCCTTGTAGCTTTTCTAATTCACCAGCTGCAGTACTTCTCTTTTTTCCTGTAGGAAGCCCTAAATCATCGAATAACACTTCTGCAAGTTGCTTTGGAGAATTGATATTGAATTCTTTACCAGCAATCGCATAGATATCTTTTTGAGCTTCGCTAATCTTCGTCATCGTTTCTGTCGCAATACGATCAAGAATATCGATATCGCAGCGAATGCCTTCTCTTTCCATATGATAGAGAACGCTTGTTAGTGGCATCTCCATTTCATAGTAGAGTTTTTCCATTTTATATTCTTGTAGCTTCGGTGTAATCTCCGCATACAAGCTAAATATATTTCTCGCAAATGTGCATGCATACATACATTGTTTTTCTTCATCAATCATTAGATTTGGCTTTGTTGGTTTACCATATACATCTTCATAACTGACTGTATTTTCAAAACCATAATGCTCAATAATTTTTGCGGTTGTTGTTAGAGATGAGTCTGCTAAAGAAGCCGCAAGCATCATATCATCATGGAAATTCAGAATTAAATCTTCGTTTTGTGCTAAATGTAAATTGCGTTTTACATCAAATCCATACTTATTTGGCATGTCACTTGAAAGATATGCAAGCAAGCTTTTATCTTTCTTCGCATCTGCTAAAGAAATGTATACAGCTTGCTTACCATTAAATAGTGCAAAGCCATTGATAGTTGCATGCATGTATGCCCCATGGTCATCATCCACAAACACAGCACAAGCATCCTTTAACATTTCTGTAGGCACCTTTGTAACACGCTTATCTTCACTTGGAGTCACAACTATTTCTTCTGGTGTATTCTCTTCTGCAGCTATCTTATCAGTGAAGCGTCTTGCAAGTGTGTTCATCTCTAGCATCTGTAAAAACTTGATAAGTTGTGGATAGTTAGGTGTGAAGGATAACTCTTTCTCACTCATCTCGACGTCAACATCACGACGAATTGTCGCAAGTTTCTTAGAGAGTAATGCGGACTCATGTCCTTCCATTACTTTTTTCTGTAAAGCACCCTTGAGTTTATCTTCGTTAGCTAGGACATTTTCCACTGTGCCATATTCTTCTAAAAGCTTGAGTGCTGTCTTTTCGCCAATACCAGGAATACCTGGGATATTATCTGACTTATCGCCCATTAAGCCCTTCATATCAATAATCTGAAGTGGTTCAATTCCCATTTGTTCCTTTAGACTTTCAGGTGTCATGACATCCATATCTGTAATGCCCTTTTTCATGAGTAATACAGAAGTTGTATCATCCACGAGCTGTAACATATCATGATCACTTGTTAGTACATAGGTTTGATAGTCTGTTGCCTTTTTAGAGATTGTTCCAATTAAGTCATCAGCTTCAATATCTTGCATCTCCACCCATGTAATCGCAAAGGCATCCAAGAAATCTCGAACGAGTTTAAACTGCGGTACCAAATCATCAGGTGCTGGCTTACGACCACCTTTATAGTCTGCATAAAGTTCATGACGGAAAGTATGCTTTCCAGCATCGAAGGCAACTAATACTGCATCTGGTTGAATGATATCAATTGCTTTTTGCATCATAGACGCAAACCAAATACAGCGTTTGTTGGGGTACCATCTGAAGTTGTCATTGGTCTTCCATACGCTGTAGCGTAATACGCTCTAAATAACATTGAGTTACCATCTGTCAGTAATAATTTCTTCATTTTATATTCTCCCACCTGTGTAAAATCAGGTTTATTTCTTCTTAACAATCGTCACAAAAGACTTTCTTTTATTATAGTCTATTTTGGTTTTCTTACCGTAAATTGACTCCTATTTACCCTTCAAAGTATCTTTATTATTTTACCATGTATTAGGTTGTGATTCCATGTGCACATTGGTAAGCTTCCATACAAGTTTCAAAGAGTTCTTCTCTAGCAAAACTTAGAAAACTTGTCTGGGAAACGATTAAATGGTCCAACACTCTTACACCCATGAGTTTGCCACATTCCATTAGCTTTCCTGTCACTACCAGATCCTGTGTACTCGGTGTTAATACACCGCTAGGATGATTGTGTGCCAACATAATATCCGTACTACCAATTAGTAAAGCTTCTTTAAATATTTCACGAGGATATACCGCACTTGCATTGATAGTTCCTACAAACAAGGTCTTTGCGGAAATAATGCGATGGGCAGTATTGAGATAAACAACAAGAAACTTCTCTTGACTACCTGTTCCAATTTCATTTCGCAGCCATTCAATGATACGCTCTGGATTATCGATGATTTCCTCTTCATAAGCAGCTTCTAAAGACGCTCTTCGACTGATTTCAAAGATAGCTTGCAATTGTAGAGCTTTTACCTTACTAATTCCTTTAATTTTACATAGTTCTTCATTTGACATACGTACGAGACCTTTAATCCCCTTCGACATCTGTAATAAATTATCTGCCATTGTTAAACAGACTCTCCTTGTGAACCTGTACGTAATATTAATGCGAGTAACTCTCTTGAACTAAGAGACCTTACCCCGTATCTTAGACCCTTATCTCGTGGTCGTTCTGTACTTGGCATTTCACGAATAATCATTTCCTAAACCT
>CAKMPP010000066.1 GCA_927911475.1 uncultured Solobacterium sp.
TATCTTTGTTTGCGACTAGATTAATTGCAAGTTGCTAGTCGTTGTTTTCTGTCCGCCCAGAAATATTTGCGGCGTCTTCTGTAATAACTTTATTTAGGCCGCCGTTATCGACAATAAAATCATAGAGGTTCACTTTCTTTAGTGCTGTATAGATTTCATCTTCCGTTACATTTACTTTTGCAAGCATAAAGTTTTTGACGGATTGTTTCATTAAAGATATAGGTGTTATAACTTACAACTGAAATGTGAGAATAGTACGATTCTCTACTTAATGTCTCCAAAGGTTTATTCCCAACAAGTATAGAACCTTGTTAGGGTGATATGCACCTAACAATAAATTTACAACTGTAGATTTACCGGAACCAGATTCACCAACAATTGCACACATGCCAGTTGAACCAAAGTTCATGGATGCATGTTTCAATACATCACGAGTTCCATCATAAGAGAAGGTGACATCTTTCACTGTAATTTCTGTACTATCTACTGTTTCACTACCCCATACTGGATCAGGTTGAGCAAGTAATGAGAGAATCTTATTACCTGCACTTGCGCCATTCATGGCAATATGGAAGGCAGAACCGAATGCACGTAGTGGTAAGAAGAAGTCTACAGCTACAAGAATTAGGAATAGTGCTGCGTAAGCAGATAAGCTTCCGTTTACAACAGCATTAATAGTTAAGGCAATACCTAGACCAGCACCACCATATGCAACCATGTCCATAATTGTTGTACTAGCTAGCTGCATGACTAATACCTTCATCGTAATCTTACGGAACTCTTCGCTTGTTTCGTTCATCTTGATATTTTGCGCTGCATCAGCCTGGAAAATCTTTAGTTCTTTGAGACCTTGTACACTATCTAAGAAACTATCTCCCATAGATGTGTATTTACCCCAGTACTTCGCAAAGATCTTCTTTGCGTAACGGGATACCGCAATAATGGACATTGGAATGAGTGGTACACATGCAAGTAATACAAGTGCAACAGCCCAATTGATACGTACAGTGACGATAAATAAAATGATAGGAGCAATCATCGCATAAAAAGAATTGTGGAATATATGCGGAATAATATAGGTCTAACTGTTCAACACCTTCCATGGATAATTGTGTTAAACCAGCCATACTCATATTGTCGGTAGTACGAACGCCCAACTTGATAATCTTGTCATAGATTTTCTGACGTAGGTCCTTCTTTACGTTTCTACCTAAAGTATCCTTTAAGTTACCAATCATTCGAGAAGTCACATAACGAATTGCCATCGCAATGACGACAATGAGCGCTGGCAGGATAAAGCCTTGTGTCCCAATACCAGAGGATGCGTAATCAGCCGCATACTGAATGGCATAACAGATGGATGCGGTGATTGCAAGATTAGCAAATAAACCCACAATCATAAGACCAACTGCATAGAATATATATTTTTTATTATCACCCAAAAGGGCTAAAAGTTTCTTATCTATCATTACTAGAATTCCTTTCGCATAGTTTATTTTACACGATAAGTTAGTTATAGATAACCAAAATCATATAAAAAACAACAATCTATACGATTGTTGTGGAAAATAACTACTTATTAGAATGCATTTTGTTCTTATAGGTATAGAATACATAGCCAAACACAGCAGCTAGTATTACAAGTAGTACCGTTGGAATATCTGTAAAATATGCTAGTAAGAATGCCACAAGACAGATAATTAAGCTAGGGATATCTACAACACTTGTCTTAAATAAGTTCTTCACTGCTCCAAACATTAATACGCATACCGCAATCTGAATTCCAGCAAGCGCATGTTTTACTATATCGAGGGAAGAAAAGTTAGATAAGAAGGTTGCGATAATACTAATGATAATAATAGATGGAGTTATAACACCGAGTGTCGCTGCTAAAGCACCGAAGAAACCATCAATCTTTCCACCAATAAATGTGGATAAGTTGACTGCGATTGCACCTGGTGTGCATTGGCTAATTGCATAGTAATTTAGCACATCTTCAGCCGTTACCCAGTGGTGTTTATCGACAACTTCTTTTTGAATCATTGGAATCATTGCATATCCACCACCGAAGGTAAATAAGCCGATTTTGAACCAAGAAATATAAAGTTTAGCAAGTTTGTTCATGTAACCTCGTTTTCTTGAATTCAACACTAGCATTTTTTTGCCTATCCGTAAATAAAATTACGTATGTAGAATACAATTGAAGAGATATAAAAAATCGTGTATTATGCTATAATTCACTAGTGAGAGGTTATAAAAAATGAAAAACAGAAAGAACTCTGATTTTGGTTGGATATTCTTCTTAATATTTTTTCTTGGAGGAGGAACGTTTATACCTATGTTAATTATTATTGGTATCGTATTTGCGATTGTAATGGCTGCGGTAAATGCTTCGAAGAGAAATGAGCAAAGATCAAACCCATACGCTAGCTATTCTTCATCTAACTACTATGCTGGGAATCGTGCTTCAAATATTTCCGCATCACAGATGGCAAAGAATAACATTTTCTTACGTAAGTGGTTTAGAACACATACTGCGTTAAACGTTAGCACAGGTATTGAGTTACGTGTACGTAATGGTGAATATAAGTCACTCTCTAATCTAGATGTATATCGTAATGGTATCTTGGTGAGTGGTTTGAATGTATTTGGTGCAAACTATCCAGAATCCTATGAACAGATTCTAAGAGAAGTTTCTAAGCAGGCTGACGATTACCAGAACACTGATGTGATTGATGTTCAGGCTACACCAACAAATGTGAAGAAGGAAGAAGTTAAAGTTGAACAGCCATCTTCTAGTGCACAAAACTATATTGATCAGATTAATGCATTAAATGATGCAATTCCTGATGAAGAAATTTCAAATGGCTTATTTGAAACATGTGCACTTTTAAAACAAGCGCAGAAGTTAGAAACAACTTTTCCTGCATCCAAAGGAAAGCTCAAAAAGTTATATGATTATTATTTGCCAATCCTTGTGCGTATTTTAAAACAATATGACGCTCTTCAGACTGCACAGACAGATCCAAACTACGCTGAAACAAAAGAAAAGTTAGGTAAGACTGTCGTATTAATTAATGATGCGATGAAGAATATGATTGCAAGTTACACAGACCAAGACTTTATTAATCTATCTGCTGATATGGCTACATTAAATGCTGTATTAAAGAAGGATGGCTTAACAAGTGATGGCATGATTGAAGTTGGAAACAAAGGAGACGAGTAATGTCGAAGGATCGTAGAACAGAGGAAAAAGAAAGACTTTGGAATGAGGTCTTAGGCAAAAAACGTGCTTATGAATCCACAGATGCGTCGGAACAAATTACATTAAGCATTGATGGCAACGAGCAAAGCCAGAATTTAAATATTCTAAAACAACCAGACCAAGCAATGCAGGAGTTGAATGCAATCTTGCGTAAACAGCAGAAGGATCTGGAAGATATGCATGCGGCATTACAGAAGAAAGATGAACCATTAGATATCTCTGCAATGAGTATGGATGTTTTAGAAAGAGACTTAAAGCGTGATTATGGTTTAAGCGAAGTTGAACAAAAACCTGTTGAGAAAAAGGAGTTTAACTCACAGAAGTTATTTGATGATATCTATAACGTCATTATCTCAAAAGTGATGGGTCAAAAAGACGCAATCCAACAATGGTAAATGCATTTAGAAGACCATATTTGATGGGTGAGGAAGCAGGGAAGGCAAAGAATGTCATTCTTGTCTCCGGGCCAGTGGGTTCTGGTAGACATGAAGCTGTTACACAGATGGCTCGTTCTTTATACGAACGTCAAGTATTTGTCAGTGATGAAGTATATACGATTGATATGAGTCGTTATACATCATCAGGGCAAGAACAGATTTTCTTACAGGACTTGTATGAGGCAATCTCAGGTAATGGTTCTGTTATCTGCTTTGAAAACTTTGAAAATGGATTCCCAGCATTCTTACGTATGATTAGTTCGCTTGTGACGACAGGTAGTTGTGTACTGAATAAGCGTTATGTTTTAAATAAGGGAGTGCTTGTAGAGAATCAGACTGGACTTGTAAAGATAGCGTGGATACTTTAAGCGTTGGTGGTAAGTATCTTGTCTTTATGACAACTGGTAGTGTATCGAAGGTTCAAGATGCCTTCGGTGCAGACTTTATGTATCATGTTTTAGATACAGTTACATTAAAGAAGCTAGATGAGGATAGTATTCGCTCCATTATCCAAGTTCAAACAACAAACTTGGTTAAGAAAGCTGAGGAAAATCTAAAGATTAAGTTACAGGTTGAAGATTCTGTACAAGATTGGGTAGCGCAACACTTTAATAAGGATTTAGGTGCTGCATCTATCAGTTCTAACTTCTATGATTTCTACGTATCACTAGGGCAAGCTGTATTAGACTATTCCCTAGGAAATATGGAAGAGATTCCTATGACCGTAAAGAATGATATTCCTGTCATTACAGTTAAGGAACAAGATATTCAGATGAGTCGATCACGTAATAGTAGCGAAGAACTTGAAGAAGTAAATCGTGAATTAAGTGAGATTATTGGTCTTGATGAAGTGAAGTCTTATATTACTTCCTTACAATCCTTAGTTGCAATGCAGCAAAAGCGTCGTGAACAAGGCATGAAGACTGCGACACTTTCCAAGCATATGATTTTTACAGGAAATCCTGGTACAGGTAAGACAACAATCGCGAGATTAATTTCTCGTTATATGAAGGCTATCGGTGCATTAACACAAGGACAACTTGTAGAAGTATCTAGATCAGACTTAGTTGCGCAGTACGTTGGACAGACTGCTCCATTAACAATGTCAGTCATTAAGTCTGCGATTGGTGGTGTACTCTTTATCGATGAAGCGTACGCACTACATCGTGGTAAAGATGATGCGTTTGGCTTAGAGTGTATCGATACGCTTGTAAAGGCGATGGAAGATAACCGTGATAACTTAATCGTTATCTTAGCGGGATATAAGAAGGAAATGTCAGTATTCCTAGAGTCTAACTCTGGTCTAAAGTCACGTTTCCCAAATATCATCAACTTTAAGGATTACACAGGCGAAGAACTCTACAAGATTGCTTGTCTACAAGCAAGGGTAAAGGTTATCATATTGATGAAGCTCTTGCGGATAAGTTAACTGCTTACTTCAATGAAGTACAGAGTATTAATCCAATGGAAGCTGGTAATGGTAGACTTGCACGTAATATGATTGAAGACGCAATCTTGCGTCAATCCACAAGACTTGTATCTAGTCCAGATAGTGATATGAGTGAACTGATAGAGGCTGACTTTGATTTTACAATCAAGATTCAACCGCCAAAGACTAGCGATTCGCCTACACTAGAAGATTTATTAAAAATGACACAGAAGTAGTAATGAAAAGTGCTAAATGAAATGTTTGGCACTTTTCATTATATATACATGCATGCACGTTTTGTGATATTCAATGATAAATAGTTGAATATGCAAGTATTTTATGTAAGCGTTTATAACTCTTATGCATGCATGGTTTTTGCACAATTTATATTATGGTAATTTTGTGTGAAAATTGTGTATTCTATGCGCTAAATTTGACGATTTATTATTTTTTCGTGTATGATTTTTGTATGAAAAAATTATTACAAATGACGACAAAGAAGTTTCTTGCGTTTGGTTTGGCTGCTTGCATGTTGGGTGGCACAGCACTTGGTTATGTGTTTGCAAGAAACGATTATATGAATAAGCAGATGTTACTATCGCAAGCTAAGTTATATGATTCCTTAAAACTTAACATGAGCGGTATTACGACAGCTGAGTATGGAAATGTGTTTGACTTACATACATTAGTTGCGGAATATACTGGTGACTTAAAGATTGATGGACAGATTGATGCCAGTGCAGTTGGTACATACCCAATCAAACTGATATTGTCTGGCAAAGAGTCTAAGTTTGGTTTAACAAATTCTAAGACATTTACAGCGAGCGTAAATGTTGTGGATACAAAACCTGCAGAGATTGCTTTAGCAGCTAGTAGCGTGGATATTAAAGCAGGAAGTTCTTACGATCTATTCTCTAATATTTCCTCGGTTATTGATCCGATTGATGGTAGTTTAACTGCTTCAACTGAAAATGGTAAAGGTTACTACACAGTTGCGGTGGATGGTGATATCTCTAAGGCTGGTACTTATACAGCAACAGTTACAGCAACAGATAAGAATGGTAATGTTTCTACAGCCTCTTATACAATTAATGTCACAAGAGCGTATGTATCTAGTGGACCTGTAGATACTTCTGGCAACTATCAAGTAATCTACTCTTATTTAACAGGTACACTTGGTCTATCTAGAGCAGCAGCGTGTGGTGTTCTAGCGAATATGTGGCAAGAGTCCAAGTTTAATCCAACTGCGGGTTCATCCTATTATGGTTTATGCCAATGGGGCGGTGGTCGATATACAAACTTAGTAAACTACTGTGCAAATAACGGACTAGACTACACAACAGTAGAAGGACAGTTAGCATTTTTGACGCATGAATTAACAGGTGCATATAACAGTACGCTTGTTGGTTTACAGAATGTTGCGGATTCAGCAGAAGGTGCAGCAGAGGCAGCTACAATCTTCGTATCAAGATACGAGGGGGCTTCTCATACAGCAGGACGTGCTGAAAAAGCATATGCATATTATCTAGAAGGATAATCATTAAAATAACCTCTATATCAATTTGAATTTTTAAAAAGTTCAAATTGAGTAGGGGTTTTTGTTTGCGAATTTTACAACATAGAGTTCAATTAGATTTACATAGCATAACAATGAATTCAAGATAAATAGAAGTGTGATATAGTATTAAAACATAGACACAGAGTACCAGCCTACAATAGCTCTGCATATTTCTATGTCAAACAATATGAAAATGATAGGGCTTCCATACAATGAGGGGGATAGTTTTATCATGGATGAAAAAGGAGAAATGAAAAGTATGAAACAAACAGAAAGAATTGCTGGCTTTGTCTTGCTTGCAATTACAATTTTGTTCGGCATGTTTGGATTGAGTTCCTCAATGCTGTATTTTAGATTAGCGATGGGTTGTATCTTAGGTTACGCTCTTGCTAGAGGCTTTATGGGATTTGCAGGAAGTGTAAATCGTGCCTATAAGGGTGGTTCTACAAAGTTAATGAGAACATTAATGTTTATGTTCTTCGTATCAGCTGCAGTTAGTACAGCAGTATTATATAACGCAGACGTTTCCCAGTTTGACCTTTGGGTAAACCCTATTAACTTAGGCTTAATCGTAGGTGGACTTCTCTTCGGCTTCGGTATGGCTTTTGCGTCATGCTGTGCATCTGGTGTATTAACAGACTTAGTTGCGGCATTTCCTAGAGGTATTGTTACCTTACTATTCTTCTGTATTGGTGTATTTGTAGGCTTTCCAATTCAGAATACAGCAAGCTGGGTACAAGATTCTTTAATCAAGTTTGGTGATAAGAATGGTGTATACTTCCCAGATCTATTTGGATTTGATGGTTTACAGGGTTACTTAGGTGCTCTAATTCTAACTGGTATTCTTTGCTTGATCGTAGTGAAGTTAAGCTATCTCTACGAAAAGAAGAGAAAGGAAGCAGGAACTTACTTCGGTATTGGTAGCGAAACAGTACAGTTAGCTGCTGAAAAGAAGTCTTTAGATGAAACAGAACCAGTTTGTCCATGCAGCGAAGATGGATATGAAAAGATCTTTGCTCGTCCTTGGAGCTTAAGAACAGCTGTTCTTGTAATTTCTGCAGTATTCGTATTACTCATGGGTGTTACTAAGGCTGGTTGGGGAGCAAGTACTCCTTACGGATTCTGGTTCGGTAAGTTACTCATGTTATTCGGTGTTAAGGTAGAAGCTATCGTTGAGTTTACAAAGGGAGCAGCTGGTCCTTACCAAATGCCTTTCTTTGAGCACCCAATCAATGTACAGAACGTAGGTATTGTATTAGGTACATTTATCTACATGTTAACTTCAAATAACTTCGTATCATTCTGCAAGTCAAGCTGGAAGATGAATCCAAAGCAGGCATTATTCTATGCAATCGGTGGATTTGCAATGGGATTTGGTACAAGACTTTCTAACGGATGTAATGTAGGAGCTCTATATACTCCAATCGCAAACTTCTCATTATCAGGATGGATTTTCTTAATCGTCATGGTAACTGGTGGAGTTGTTGGAAATATCGTTGCTAAAAAAGTTCGTTTATAAAATAAATGGATAAAAAATTAAGATATATTGATGTGCTTGGATTAGTTATTGGAGCCATAATAGGCTGGGGTTCCTTTACACTTCCAGGTACAAAGTTTCTAACAGAAGCAGGTGTAATCAATACCTTTATAGGACTTTTGATTGGTGGCATTTTTATCATGGTGATACAGAACGGCTATCACATCATGCTAGAGAATCATAGAGAAGATGGTGGAGAATTCACCTATGCTTTAAATCATCTAGGCACAGGACATGGCTTTGTAGTCGGTTGGTCCTTAAGTCTTTGTTATTTAAGTATGGTACCGCTGAATGCAGGAGCCTTTGTGTTACTGCTTCGTGAGATATTTGGAGCGAAGATGGACTTCTTCTATCTATATTCTATTTCAGGATATCCTATCTATCTCACGGATGTACTTGTGATGTCTGCCGTCATTATCTTATTTGGTTACATCAATATTCAGGGATTAAAAATTAGCACGAAAGTGCAAAATGTCATGAGCATTCTTTTGGCAGTCATTGTATCAGGACTTCTAGGTTTGATGTTTATGAGAAGTGACTTACAAGCCTTTCATCAAAACTATGTGGATAACTACCGCTTTTCGTTTAGTGAAATATCGAAAATTATTGCGATAGCTCCCTTCTTATTTGTTGGGTTTGACGTAGTGCCACAGGTTTCAGAGGAACTGGGCTTTGAGCCTGAAAAATCTACATTGTTAGTAGGCATTTCAGTCTTTATTGGTATATTCCTTTATGGAGCTTTAAATACCATAGCAGGATTAGGGTTTTCACCTGAAGCAGCTATGAAAACACACTGGGCCGTTGCGGATGCAGTCATTCAGCACTTAGGGAAAGCAGGATTTTATATCATGTTAATTGCCTTGGCAGCTGCAGTGATTGGTGGAATCAATGGCTTTATGATTGCGTCAAGTAAACTGGTTGCAAGTCTATCCCAAAGAAAACATCTTGGAGAAAGATACAGCATTAAGAATGAAAAAGGTGTACAACCTTATGCAATTCTGTTTGTCTGTGCAATTAGTTTGATTGGAGCCTTTGTTGGAAGACGTGTCATTATCTATATCGTAGATATGGCAAGTGTTCTTGCGGCAGTAGCGTATATGTACGTTAGTTTCATCAGTATTTCGCTTGCGAAATCAAAGATCGAAAAAGTGAAGTGTGCGCTAGGTGCACTGATTTCTGCGGGATTTATTGTACTATTAATGTTCCCGGGATCTCCTGCACAGCTTTCAAAGGAAGCTTTCGTTAGTCTAATCTTATGGACAATATGTGGAGTTTTGGTATATCAATTTAGAAAAAGAAAGAATGTTTCGTGAAGAAAAGGAGAAACTATGAAGATTGTAGTTGTAGGTGGTGTAGCTGGCGGTGCCAGCGTTGCTGCAAGAGCTAGAAGAATCGATGAAACAGCAGAAGTTGTTATGTTTGAAAGAGGAGAAAATGTATCCTTCTCTAACTGCTGCCTTCCTTTCGCTTTAAGTGGAATCGTTGATAATAGCGATAAGCTAGTTTTGATGAATCCAGAAGAATTCTGGAATAAGTACAGAATTAAGGCTTTGGTAAAGCATGAGGTTACAGAGATTCATCCAGACAAGAAAGAAGTCGTTGTTAAGAACTTAGTTACTGGAGAAAGTTATATCGAAAGTTATGATAAGTTAGCACTTTCCCCAGGAGCTAATGCAATCTTGCCAGCTTCTATCAAGGGTATCGATCGCGAGAATGTATTTGTAGTAAAGAATGTTACAGATATTAAGAAGATTGAAGCCTTTGTAGCTGCTAAGAATGTAAATAAGGTAACTGTCGTTGGTGGTGGTTTTATTGGTCTTGAAGTGGCTGAAAACTTCCGCGAAGCAGGAAAAGAAGTAAATCTTGTGGAAGGCTTACCACAGGTTATGAAACCTCTTGATGAGGATATGGCACAGATTCTGCATAAGGAAATCATTGATAATGGTATTAACCTTTATCTAGGAAAGACTGTTACAGAAGTTGGTGAAGGCGAAGTAGTCCTCTCTAGTGGAGAACATCTACCAGCTGAAGCAGTCATTATGGCAATCGGTGTAGCACCAGAAACAAAGTTAGCTAAGGATTGTGGTATTGAACTTGGTAAGACAGGTGCTATCTTAGTAAACTATAACTATCAGACAAACTATCCTGATATTTATGCAGTCGGTGATGCAATCGAAGTTACAAATAGACTTACAAATGATAAGACTAGACTTCCACTTGCAGGACCTGCACAAAGACAGGCAAGAGCTGCAGCAGACCATATGTTTGGTGAAACACACAGTAATAGAGGTGTTATCGGATCAAGTTGTATCCACCTCTTTGGCTTAAATGTAGCAAATACAGGTCTAAATGAAAAAGATTGTCAACAGCATGGTTATAACTATGACTTTGCGTATACAATCCCAGGGGACAAGGTTGGTTTAATGCCAGATAGTAATCCACTTTTCTTTAAGCTTATTTTTGAAAAGCCTACAGGAAGAATCTTAGGAGCACAAGCAGTTGGTAAGGGTAGTGTAGATAAGAGAATCGATGTGATTGCGGCTATGATTAGCATGAACGCAACACTTGAGGACTTAAAGGAATTAGAACTTTGCTATTCCCCATACTACTCAACAGCGAAGGATGTTGTGAACCACACAGCTCTTGTAGGACTAAACCTTCTACATGATAAGTTCAGACAGGTTCCAGTTTACAAGGTAAGAGAACTTGTAGAAAACAACGCATGCATTATCGACGTTCGTGAAGCGGATGAGTTTGCAAAGGGACACTTAATCAATGCGGTGAATATCCCAATGTCTCAATTTAGAGAGAGACTCAGTGAAATTCCTACAGATGTTCCTGTATACTTACACTGCCGTTCATCTCAACGTAGTTATAATGTAATCTGTGCATTACAGAAGCTTGGCTATACAAATGTTTACAATATCTCAGGTTCTTATCTAGGTATCAGTTTCTATGAATACTACAGAGATAAGGCAGAAGGTAGAAAGCCAATTGTGACAGAATATAACTTTGCGTAATTAATTACAAATTGTTGAAAATGTTAAAGAATGGGGTTTCCTCATTCTTTTCATTATGCAAAATGATATAATCTAATGCGCAGAGGTGGTAGCAACATGAAGAAATTTTTATTAAAAATCATAACTGCGATAACAGTACTAACAAGTACTGTTTCTACAGTTGTATATGCGGATGAAGAACAGACAACTAGTGAAAGTTCTATTGTACGTATTTTGTTTACGCATGATTTACATGATCATATTGATTCTTATCGCATAACGAATAACGAAACAAAAGAGCCAGAAACCATTGGTGGATATGCGGCACTAGCAGGAACTATTGCAGCAAATCGCAATGATCATACTGTATTAGTCGATGCAGGTGACTTCTCAATGGGGACATTTTACAACGCTTTATTTGAAAAGAGCGCACCTGACTTATCCTTATTAGGACTTATGGGATATGATGCGACAACACTTGGAAACCATGAGTTTGATTATGGTGTTGCCTCCCTTACAAAGATGATTGAAAATTCTACCAATACACCTCCAATTCTCTGCAGTAACCTTACATTTGGTGAGGACGAAGAATCACAGGCACTAAAGAAAGCCTGGCAAGAACATGGTGGTAAAGAGTATACAATCATTGAACGTGGTGGATATAAGATTGGTTTATTTGGTGTAATGGGTGAAGATAGTGTCTATTACACAGCTGCCGGCAATAATACTTTCCCTGATCGTATTGAAGTAGCCAAGCATATGGTACAGAAACTCAAAGAAGAAGGTGCACAAGTTATTATTTGTCTTTCACATAGTGGCACTAATAAAGATGCTAGTAAGTCAGAAGACGAAATCCTTGCGGATAAAGTAGACGGTATTGATGTGATTGTTAGTGGTCATACACATACTGTATTAACAGAACCAATTCATAAGAATAAAACATGGATTGTGTCTGCAGGTAGTTTTGGTAAGTATCTTGGCTTATTAGATATCAATGCTGAGACAAAAGAAAAAGTGGATTATCAGCTGATTCCTATCACTGCAGAAAGTCCAGTTGATGAAACGATCAACGCAAAGATTCAAGAGTATAAAGCAGATGTAAATGAGAATTACCTGAAGCAGTATGGATATTCAATGGACCAATCCATTGGCTATACAAACTTTCCACTTACGGATGTGTATGAAGATTATTCCGCCTTTACAGGGAACTCTATGGCAGACCTGATTACAGATGCGTATGTATATGCAAGCAAGTTAACAACCAAAGATACTTCATTTACGATAGGATTGACCGCAAAGGGAATTATTCGCTCTGGACTTGTGAAGGGTGATATCACAGTTGGGGAAGTATACGATGCGGTAAACCTCGGTAAAGGAAATGATGGATTACTTGGATATCCACTGATTCGCGTATATATGAAGGGTTCTGACTTAATCAAAGTTGCGGAGTTAGACCGTAGTGTAGGCAAGGATATGATGGTGGATGGACAGCTATTCTTTAGTGGCATGCAGTATCATTACTCCGATTATCGCTTTATCCTAAACCATGTAATTGATGCAGAGATTCGCACGAATGCAGGTTTCTATATTCCAGTAGAAAAAGACAAGTTATATCCAGTGGTAACAAATTTGTATATTGCAAATATGTTACCATCGGTAGGAAAGAAAACATTCAATCAATTAGACATTCATACGTACGATGCTTCTGGTCATGAAATTACAGATTTCAGTGATATGATTTTATACAATGCGGATGGAACTGAACTAAAAGAATGGCAAGCAATCACACGCTATATCTTAGATATGGATAAAGTAAATGGAGTATCTGAGATGAAAGCACAATACCAAAACGCAAGAGCACAGAAGATTAAGGATAAGCATTTCAGCTTTATTCGCTTCTTCCAAAATACATCGGCTTTTGGATATCGCGTCTATCTAGCAATCATTATCGCAATCGCAACGTTGCTGGGAATTATCAAGTTCATTACATATTTGATTCGCAGACAGCGTGAGAAAAAAATGAATATAAATTAAAATACAACGTGGTATACTAAATCTATACGACAGAAGGGGAATGACATGAGCGAGAATAATACAAACCAAACACAGACACAGGCAGAAGCACAGGCACAGACACAAACAGAGCCAGAAATCACTCTTACGCTAACGCCTGATGAACTTCAAGACGAAAATCAAAAGCAATTATCTGAATTAGAAGCTAAGAAAGCTGAAGAAGATGACAAGTTAAAGGCGATTGACCCAATTGAATCAACTGAATTTACTGAAGCAGAAAAGAAGACAATTGATTCATTCTCAGAGAAGATTGATATTATGGATTCCAATACAGTTCTTCAGTATGGTTCTGCAGCACAGAAGAAAGTAACTGACTTCTCAAACTCTGCTTAAAGAATGTACGTACAAAAGACTTAGGTGAAATTGGAAATATCCTTACAGATCTTGTTGTAAATTTAAAGAACACATCAGATTCTGATGAAAAGAAGGGATTCTTTGCAAGCATATTTGATAAAGGTAAGTCAAAGATTGAAGAATTCAGAGCTCGCTATGACAAGGCAGAGGCTAACGTTGAAAAGATTGCAGGTGTCTTAGAGGATCACCAGATTCAATTGTTAAAGGACATTGCATTATTAGACGAACTCTACGAACGTAACCAAGTAAACATCAAGGAACTAACTATGTATATCATGGCTGGTCGTAAGAAGTTAAAGGATGTTCGTGCAAATGAATTACCTGTATTAATCGCAAAGGCTAAGCAGACAGGTTTACCTGAAGATGCACAGAAGGCAAATGACCTAGAACAGGCTTGTGTTCGTTTCGAAAAGAAACTCTATGACTTGGAATTAACAAGACAGGTTTCCATCCAGATGGCTCCACAGATTCGTTTAGTACAAAACAACGATACTCTTATGACTGAGAAGATTCAGAGTACTCTTGCGAATACAATTCCACTTTGGAAGAACCAGATTGTATTGTCTTTAGGTATCACACACTCTAAGCAGGCAATGGAAGCACAACGCGAAGTTACAAATATGACAAACGAGCTTCTCAAGAAGAATGCGGAAACATTGCACCAAGCAACTGTTGAAACAGCAAAAGAAAGCGAACGTGGTATTGTTGATATCGAAACATTACAACATACAAATGAGAAGTTAATTTCTACTTTGGATGAAGTATTGAACATCCAGAAGGAAGGCCGTGATAAGCGTGAAGCTGCACAGCTTGAACTACGTCGTATCGAAAACGAATTAACAAACAAGTTGTTAGAAATTAATGCAGAAAAAGACGTAACAAAGAGATAGTTTCAAAAAAAGAAGTGGGTTCACTTCTTTTTGATAGTTTAATAAAATAAAACTATCAAAGTTGTAAAACTCGTTTTTATGCTGTTTATGGGGGAAAATCACAATCAGAGAACCGTTTACTCGAAAAACAAATAAATACTCAGCCTGACCTTTTATATGAAATAGCAAGATAGCGGAACGGCGAATAACATTACAGAGATAAAAGAAGCTACTATGTAGATTAAGATAAGTGGCAGATAATATAAAATTAAGGGGGGTTATAAAAATGAACAATTATATAAAAATTAAATCAAGATAGATGGAATAATGTAAAAAATGACTATACAGAACCATTGACACATGAAGAATTAGAAGAAGTTAGAAATAATCCGATTTCTGTAGCATTAACAGTTGGCAAAAAAGTTCCAAAAGAATGGTTTGAAAAAGCAAACGGAAAAAAGATCTTAGGTTTAGCTTGTGGTGGTGGACAACAAGGACCAGGTTTTCGCTATAAAAAGGTTATGATGTCACTATAATGGGATTTTTCTAAATCAGCAAATTACAAAAAGATGCTATGTTGCTAAAAAGAAGAAGGCTTAAAAATTGATACAGTTCTAAGGTGATATGACAAACCAGTTTCCATTTGAAAATGAAACTTTTGATATTATTTTTAATCCAGTTTCAAATGTATATGTAGAAGATTTAGAAAACATATATAAAGAA
>CAKMPP010000067.1 GCA_927911475.1 uncultured Solobacterium sp.
TTCTTCATTTCTTCAACTTTAGCAAGTTGATCAGCAGTCATATTAGCCTTATAGTTTTCATTCTCAGCTAAACCAACAGCACCATCAACGAAGCCTAAAAGTCTTCTGTGTACCATATTCAGCCTTACCATCCAACATTAACTTGATAGATTGTAAGATAGCAACGTCACACTTCTTCTCAGAAGAAGTTAAGATATGCTTTGCTAATTCAGGCTTACCACTCATAGCAGCATATTGGTCAGCGTCAACACCGATTGCCCAGAAGTTTGCTTCAGCTGCAGCTTCAAATAAACCGTTACCAGAACCACCAGCTGCGTGATAAATAACATCAGCACCTTGCTTGTTCATATTTAATGCAATTTCCTTCGCTGTAGCTGGGTCACCAAATCCACCAACGAAACCAGAGATTACCTTCGCATTTGGATTAACATCATATACACCCTGCATGTAACCAGCTAAGAATTGACGGATACCAGGTGAGTCTACACCACCAATACATCCAACAATACCAGATTCTGTCTTAACACCAGCAACTACACCAGCTAAGTAACCAGCTTCATTTGCAGCATAAGTAATAGAATACACGTTATCTAAAGAGTTTGCCTTTGCATCACTGTAGTCAAAGTTTAAGAACTTAATTTCAGGATGTTCCTCAGCAACAGCCAACATATAGGACTCATATTGGAAGTTACCAGAGATAATGATTTGATATCCATCATCTGCAGCTTGACGATATGCTGTATCCCAACCAGCAGCATCTGTACCCATTTCGATTAACTTAGTTTCAACTTTGTCGCCAAGTTCATCTTGAACTAACTGTAGTCCCTTGTAAGTTGTGTCAAAGTAAGACTGGTCACCAATATATGGTAAGATCAATGAAATCTTTGTCTTATCTCCTGATTCTGAAGCTGTTGTTGATGCCTTGGAATCTGACTTGCTACCACATCCAACCATGGATAATGCAACAACAGATCCAAGTACTAACTTGGTAATCTTATTCATATTTTTCCCTCCTGAATTAAAATAAGATAATTTCCTAAAACATCGAGTGAATCAAAAAAAAATGAAAAAATGCATCTAATACGACAACTAAAACAACTTTTTTAAATGGTGTTTTTAGTGAGTTTTAGATGCATTTGATTTATCATATTTTGCATTCCTCTATTAAGCAGTTGAACTCATCTGCAGATTCATTTTTTCATAATCATCTAGAAAATGCAATATCAAAATACGAATCATTATTTCAAATTTAATAACAATTATACAATAATGATGTTTTTTGCCCCGTGTTCTTCACACGCAACTTTTAATAATTGAATTTCTTCATCCGTCGTTATCGTATTACCTAGCTTCTGTAAACCTTCTTCTCTTACACCAAACGGACGATATTTAATGAGTTTATAACGAATGTTAGGATCTAGGTTAGATACAACACCTAACGCAGTAGATAAGTTATCTTCATGCATGTTAGGCATACACACAGTACGAACTTCATAAAGTTTATTGTTTTCTTGTAACCATTTTAAGTTGCGAAGAACATTATCATTTGAAATACCTGTCAATTTTTCATGCCATGATTTATTCCATGCTTTTACATCAAGCATGACCGCATCAGTTACTGCCATTAATTCAGGCATCTGTTCATAGAGATATGCTCCATTAGAATCTAAGAAACATGTCTTATGATACGTATGTACTTTTGAGAATAATTCCGTTAAGAATTCGGGATAATTCGTACATTCACCACCAGATACCGTAATACCTTGAATGTAAGGAAATAACGGTATAAGTTGCTCAATAACATCATCCGCAGTCATCTCTGTAATTTTTGGAGAAGACATGTGCGGACAAACATGAATGCATGTATCACAATCAATACATTTATCTTTATGCCAAATCACTTTCCCATCAACGATTTCTAAAGCTTCTCCTTTTTTCGGACAAGTTTCTACGCATACACCGCAATGTACACACATATGAATCGTCTCAGGATTATGGCAATACAGACATTTAAATGGACATTTCTGAACAAATATCGATGTACGATTACCCGGACCATCAACATTTGAAAATTCAATAATTTTATTGATTGGAGCAGTCGCCATCGTTAACAATTGTACGGTCTAAAGCTGCACCAAAGTCACGTGCACCTTTACCGAAGATAGAAACATTATTTAAAGATTGCTTACCTGCATCAAGTTTTGCTAATTCACTCTTCTTAACAAGGTAACCTGTAACGCGAACAACATCGTTATTCTCAAGATAACCAGAGAAGTAACGCATATCATTTCTAATTGCTCCATCGATAATATCTAATACGGCTTCTGGTGTATTCTCCCAAGTTTCTTCAAACTTGAAGATATCGCCAATACCTGTAGGGAAATACTTATGGAATTTTTCAGAGTGATTAATTTGTAATGGAATAATTGGCTCTGCACCAACTGGAATACGTGCACCCGGTGAATCTTCTCGTCCATCGCTATCGATACCTACCTGCGCATGTAAACGATACTTATGGTCAAATGCTGCAGCATACTTAGAATCGTGCGCATTTACGAGTGACTCTAAACGATCCATGATACGTAAACCTAGAGCATCCGCTTCGGCATTGTTACCAAAGCCCTTTTTTGGATCTTTGATACCCATCAAGTAGTTTACACATTCTGCTAGACCAACCATACCAAACATACCAGTAAAGTTATCTAACTTCACAAAATCCTTCAGTAACAAGGAAGTTAGACTTAAAGAATGCAGTCTTCTCAACTAAGAATTCAATACGATCATCCATCATCTTTAACATGATTGAAGTATAGTATGGTAAAACATTCTCCAAGAAGTCTTCTGTATCCTTAGCTTTCAAGGCACACTCATACATACGTAGACGTGGTAAGGTGAAACCGCCACCACAAGCCTTTAGACCGTTATAGCATGAAGCAATCGCATACTTATCGCCCCATTCTCTTGTAAACATCTTATGGTTTGCAAAAGATGGCTTAGATGTTTTCATCATGCACTTAACAGCTAATTCAGCAAAGTCACGTGGAGTAATATCTGGATCATACTTCAAAGTTAGATTAGGAACTGCTAGCTGCATCTCTTCTGTTAATTCAAATAAAATGCGTGCAGTTTCTGATGCCTGTGGTCCTACATCTGCATGTACAAAAGAGTCCGTTAAAGTACGGTCAATATTCAATAAGAACAAACGCATTGCTGCTTTAGCATTCTCACGACTTTCCTTTAATACAAATGGTTCAAGTAAATCATCAAAATCACCTAGATATACTGGGAAAGAAGTAATACTTGGAACACTATGATAAAAAATCAATAATGTATTTAATGCTTCATAAAGATTTTTTGGAGCTTCTAATTGTAAAAACTTACAACCCTTCTCCATCAACAATTCATAATCTGGACAAATATAGCGTGGACGATATGGAGCATTGCCCTCACCTAAATCACAGATAATGCGATCTGCTTTTGCCTGAATTAATTCTGGACTTAATTCAATGGTATGATCTGTATTTTCAGCATATCTAGCAAGTGCTAAAACTTGCTGATGATATGTCAAAGTTTCATCTGCGATGATATTCAAAATATCACTCATGGTCGAAAAAATTCCTCCTCTTTTCTATTTTTAAATATATCATATTTTTTATTGATATGCATGTACGATGCATTAAATTTTCGCAAAGACTATAACTGATATGCCACCATTCCATAAATATAAAATAATCGTTATAATATTTTCCATACAAAGGTGACCTTATGACTACATTTCAAGAAATTTATAAGAGAATATATACTTCATGGTTAGGAAAGAATATTGGAATACGTTTAGGTGCACCAATAGAATCATGGACTGGATCAGAAGTACGTAAATGTTATCAACCAATTACCAATTATCTAACGGATTATTCACAGTTTGCGGCTGATGACGATGCCAATGGTCCATTATTTTTTTGCAGATGTTATGAAATATCATTCCTTTGATGATGTCACAGAACAAGATATGGCAAATAATCTTCTGAATGTAGTCTCATATGAAAAAGGCTTTTTCTGGTGGGGAGGAAAAGGTATTTCTACAGAACATACCGCATGGTTAAACCTGATCAATCATATTGAAGCTCCCCTTTCTGGTTCTTATAAACAAAACTCAAAAGCAATTTCTGAACAAATCGGTGGTCAAATCTTTAGCGATTGTTGGGGATACCTAGCATTAGATAAACCGGATATTGCAATTTCTTTGGCAGAAAAAATGAGTAGTGTTACTCATGACCTTAATGGTACTGAAGGTGGTAAATTTGTAGCAGTATGTATAGCACTTGCTTGGCATATTCAAGATGCTAGAGAACTCATTACTACCGCATTAGCATATCTCAAACAAGATTCAAACTATGCCCAATTAATTCGCGAAATGTTAGACTTCTATCTTCAATATCCAAATGACCCTGAAAAATGCCTTGCATATATTGAATACAAACATAGTTACGATAACTATGAAGGCCTTTGTCACATATTACCAAATACAGCCATTATGCTATATGGCATGCTGTATGGAAATAATGAGTTTAATCGTACTATGCAGTTAATTGCTGAGGCAGGTAGAGATACAGATTGCAATTTAGGAAATGTCGG
>CAKMPP010000068.1 GCA_927911475.1 uncultured Solobacterium sp.
TTAGAGATTTTTACAATTACACACGAAAAAAAGGCGTATTCCTACGCCTTTTTCACTGAAATTTTCAGATTAATGTAAAAAACTTGAGATACGCTTGTACAATAATCTAGTGATGACACTTACAACAAATCCCTTAATTAGGTTAAATGGTAATACACAAACAAAGAGTAAGCCCCATACACTCTTGATAAATGGGAAGATTGCGGCACCCATCTTTACAAATGTATAAATAGGCATGCCATATAGATTTGAATAGAATGGCAATAATACAAAGTAATTTGCAAGGATTCCCACAACTGCCATTACAAGTGTACCTATAATCATACCGAGTAATGCATTCTTTTTTGACTTTTCTTTACGATAGATAATCGCTGCTGGTACTGTAAAGGCAATGCCAATAATGAAGTTTGCAAGTTCACCTACAAACATTGTTTCTGTAGGTTTGAACAATAACTTCAAGATAATCTTGATTGCTTCAATAAGAACTGCTGCCCAAGGACCAAATGCAAATCCTCCAATTAATACACTGACTTCACTAAAGTCTAGCTTATAAAAGCTAGGTGCGATAAATAGTAGCGGGAAATCAAACATCATCAGCACAAATGCTACTGCACTGAGGATTGCTACATTCGCGATAAATTTGGTGGTTAAAACTTTCTTACTTCCTGACATGGTTTCATCTCCTTGCCTCAAAATAAAAGAGGCTATCTAAGATAACACCTCGGGTAGAAATTGATGATGAGAAAACTTTTACTCTTCCATCCAGACTTTACTGTCGCCATCGGAATTGCACCGATTCAACCTTTCGGTTCGCGGGGTATACCGCCGGTCGGGAATTGCACCCTGCCCTGAGTTTTATCGATTATAGTATACACCAGTTTATCTACACTTACCAGTAAAAAGAAAAGAAGGATTTCTCCTTCTTAGATATTTAGTAATGTCTTTAACATTTCTACTATATTTTGCATTGTAAGTGGAATGTAGAAGTATGCAGTACAAATAAATCCTGCAACCACAATCATAAGTACAATCATCTGGGCACTAGTCGCAAACGGTGCTGATTTAATATATGCCTGAATACGTAGATATACGCTAGCCACCATACCAAGAATACCCAACAAGATTCCTACTAGCATCGACTTTGATAACATGATAATCGCAAGAATATACAATACTGTTGGAAGTACACTTGCGATTGAAGTTAATGATGCAAGTTGATGACGATAGTTATAAGACACTTTGATATTTGCAATCAAGCCACTAATTACCAAATAGATTACTTCAAATAGAATAAATAACAATGATAATTTTAATGACATGATGAATGTATCGCTAAAATTCATTCTCGTAAATCCAAATGGTGAAAGATTAATATAACTTGCAAAGATTGCAGATAAGAAATACGCAAACGCAATCCAATGGATTGTATTACGAATTGCTACTCCTATAAACATCATAAAATCATCTTGATTCTTCGCTAGACGATCAATCGCATACGCTGGGAATAATAGTCTTGTTAATGCATCTGTCTTTGCAGTACTAATATCCCTATCTGCCTCCGCAATCAATCTTTCTTTGCGCGTCATCTTAACTGGCTGTACCTTTTCTTTTGCTGCAGCTTCTGTTCTCTTTCTCTCTTCTTCAGCTTTTACGGCCTGTAATGCTTTCTGTTTTTCTAAATGTTCTTCTTTACGCTTTTGTAGGTCATCTTTTAGCAATCTATATTTTGTTTGTAATAATTGCCATGCATGCCGGGAAGATTCCTTCGCCTTATGGCCTACATCAGCCAAGAAAGATTTTAGCTTTCCACCTACATTAGTTAGTGCAACTTTTGCCTTATCTAGATTTTCATCCAATTTGATATTTTCAACAAACTTTTGAGGAATCAATTGATTGATTACAGTTTCTACTTTTGATACCTGTTTTTGTGTTTTATATATTGCATGTTGTTTCAATGGTCTATGACGATACTGTACAACACGCTGACGGTAGCTAATAGGAGTATTTGTTCTTCTTTTACTGCCAATAAATCTTACTTTCTCCATGAAACTCGCCTCCAGTAGTTTCATTATAAACAAAAAGAGTATCTTATTACACTCTTAATTATGAAGAATCTCTAAAAACGTTCATCTATCGTATTACTTCATAATCTAATATGACTTTTTTCTCTGGATCAAATTCTACAATTAAAATCTCACTTGATAACTGTATATAAATTAATTGATTTTTGATTTGATACTTCTCTTCCAGATCTATGTTTGTACATAGTTCTTTTTTCAATCTAGCAATAGCAGTTAACTCTTCTTGTTCATAGGCATAGATTGTTTGTAAGTTCTCTAATGTCTTTGCTTGGTAATTTAAATTGCTAGAAAGTACCGTAATCATCGTAATTACATATAAAAGATAACAAGAAAGTAAGCACTGATAAATCCCTTATTGTTTACAGAGGTATACTTCATATTCTTGATGATTTCTAACATACCGTAACATCACACTATCTTCTTCTAAATAAAATAAGACTGCTTCAATATCCATCAAAAACATCTGTGTACCTGGTTGTACAATGAGGTTCTGATTTACAACACTCAATCTCATTTCTTCATGTTGTCTTTGAAATGTTAAAGAAGATGGTAGTAGTTCAATATCATACGCAACAGCTAAATATCGACGTAGTTGTACTAAGGCAATCTGATCTTGTAATGATGTTCTATCTTTTATGGATGCACGCATCAGAGATATAACACTTACCAAAATTGGAATACAGATACAGACTGTTAATATAGCTACTAAGACTTCTACGAGAGCGAATCCTTTTCTGTTTGACATACTTGTAAACATCCTTCTACATCATTCATTCTTTCGATTAGTGACTCTTCCATCTTACGTATCGTTCTATCAAATACTACATATTGCACATATTTAGCCTGTACAATACTAGTCATCATAGCTACCAATAATAAAGTTATACTCAAACATACAAATGCCTCTGCTGTAAATAATCCCTTCTTATTGAGTCGCAAGTCTACCACCACCTAGTTCTACGATAATGGAGCGGTTATTTTGAAAGTAGATTGTCTTAGCTTGATTCACATTTCCCTTTTGATTAAAAGCGTATATTATAGATGTCATACGATACAGGTTGTGCTTGCTTCATTGCGGTACTTTGCAAGTATAGATATTCATCGACAAAGGCGTAATATTCAGTATCAGGAATATGTATATTTGTTGGCAATAACATCATAAATACCGATATCACAAATAGCACAATACACATTTCAATTAAACTAAAACCCTTATTCGATATACGCATGTCCATCACTAATCACAAGACTCTTTTCACCATCACAGGTGATTTGTTGTTCAGTTAATAAGCCTGCATTTATTAAATCACTAACACTGCTCGGATAACTGTCATATTCCAATTTATATTGAATAATCGCAGAATCCGCAATTTTCTCTAATGCCTTACATCCTTTATCACTTACAATTGTCAATGTCTTTTTAATATTTGGTATTACTAACAGAAACAAAATCGAAATAATCAAGATAACGATTGTCATCTCTAGTAGTGTAAATCCCTTTTTATTCATTACTCACCTCCTAGTCTATATGTTCTGTAACATCTGCATTGGTAACATCAATATTTGATAGATAACAAGTAAAATTAAGCCGATTGTCCCATAGCACGATAGTTGTACGCTACGCGTAAAGATACGTACTTGCTTAGTATGTCGTTGTTGGTTCATCACAAGATAGCCTTCCAACATTTTTTCACAATTTGAACCATGTAAGGCAATCTGAAAGAACTGTTGTAGGGCATGTTCTACATAGGGTGTATGCAAGGTTTCTTCAAAGGATTCTCCTTTGGATAAAGATTCATTTAACTCGCGTGCAATGAAACCCACCAATGGTTTCTCTTTGATGTCCAAAAGTATTTTCATGGTCTGTATTGTCGAAATACGGACTCTTACACATTCTAGAAAGTATCTTGCAAACTCTGCAGATGCCTTTTGAACCATAAGGGAATCTGGTACATACTTTACAAGCACACGATATAACCAGCACTTTCTGTTAGGCTCTTGAAACACAACCCACAACAACATCCCTACTACTAACAAAATTGTAACTAGCCATGATAATAATTGAATAAAGCTTCTTAAGAAGTAATAACTTGTCACATTGATTTCAAAGCTAGTCATAAGTGTCATCATCTGCGGAAATACGAATCCATTAAATAAATACATTCCGATAAACATCACAAACAACATGACCACTGGATATACCATATCCTTCATCATCTTTTGTTTCATCTTTTCTTCATGACTTGCCAGTTCAACTGAAATACGCATACTTTCAAGCACTGGTAAATAACGGATGAAGTTATTAAAGTATCTTCGATAACAATGTGGCAATCAACATTGAAAAAGTATCTTTGAGTGTTTGACCCTGTTCTAATTTTTCTAGTACATGTGTGATGAGATGCTCATTTCTTTTTTGTTCTTTAAAAATCTGTAAGGTATCGGTAAAACTAAAACC
>CAKMPP010000069.1 GCA_927911475.1 uncultured Solobacterium sp.
ATCCCCAAATAAAAATATACTATTTTCTTTTACAAATGTTTCCCATCATTAACCTCATTTCAATAAATCACTATATTCCTTATATTCAGGCATATACATTCTGATGATATCATAAAATCGCTTCGAATGATTCCCTTCCAGGATATGTGCATACTCATGCAATAAAACATAATCTAAACACACAACAGGAAAGTGAATTAATCTTGATGACAAGCTAATGTGATGCGTCATTGGAGAGTAGGATCCCCATCTACTTGTCATATACCTTAGAGTAATATTTGGAAGTCTTCTATGATTAAAAAGACAGATATGATTATCCCAATCTTTACGTCGTTCTTCCACCATTAGCTTCAATTGAAGATTCCCTGTGTGATAGAAGATTTCCTGAATATTATCATCATTCACCTCCGGGAGATAGAATATGATTTTATCCTCTTCAACCGACATAAATTTCTGTTTAGAGCAAATAAATTCAACCGGATACACCTTTCCTAGCCAACACGCTTCCTTACGATCAGTACCGTCTAAAAGATAACGATTCTTTTTCTTTTCTTTTTTACTTACTTTGATAATCCAATCTTGTTTCTCAAGGATAAAGGATAGAATTTCCTGCTCACTGACATAACGTGGGCAGGTCACATATAATGTTCCATCTTCCTTAACCCTTAGATACATTTTCTTATTTCGCTTATGTTCAACTACTATATTACGTAGTTCACCACCAATATTGATTTGTCTCATGTATGTATAATACCTCTATTTTTAATATAACTTAAAATATATATTGTCTATTAGTTTTGGATATGATAATATATTTTAGCACATGGCGGCTATGGTGAAGTTGGTTAACACACTGGATTGTGGCTCCAGCACTCATGGGTTCGAGTCCCATTAGTCGCCCCATATAGTAAAAAATTCCGTTGAATAACGGAATTTTTATTTTGTTTTCTATGGATAAAGAGAGTTTATATATTCCGTCACTTTCGAATCCTGTTCTAGTGTAGATTTATCTGGTTTATAGGAATCTGCTGAAGGAAATAATCTGATTTCACCTAACGAAGAAGCTAGAGAAAGATAGTCAATATCAGTTTGATTGATTCCAAGTTCAATAAAATATGGAACCTTGGTTGATTGTTCGTCTTTCAACGATAGTCCTTTATGGTCTTTAATAGATATTACTTCTGCATGTCGTATCAGTATCCCTGTAATTGGTATTTCTTTCTTCTGTGAGATTGAAACATGGATATCTGCATACATCCCTTCTTCAATACTACCTAGTGAAGATACATTTGTTTCTAATGTAAATATGGTCATTCCTTCTTGAAGTTTTGTGATTGCTAGATCACGAACTTCCTTTTCGTTATACAACATATCTTTATAAAAACATAGAACCCTTTGGTATCATTCCTTGAATCGATGTATATTTACCAATAATATCTGCTTTTTCATTCCATGTATATGCTTGCATATACTTCTCTGGAATTTGAATCATTGTTAGATCTTCTGTTTTGATTTGTGTTCGTGGTGGAATATTATGTTTTGCGATATACGTTGTTTTTTAAATTGATTGTTTTTGCAAGATAATATCGAAATGCAATTACATTACCTATAACACACAAGCATAGTATTATTACAATAATTCCTGTTCTTTTTATTTTTCTCATTCAATTACCCTCAAACTTATATATGTTTCTTGAAGGTATTTTCCATAAAAAATTCCCAAGCTTATGCTCAGGAATTTTGAACTAACCTACATGTTCAGCAAGATATGTTTTAATTGTTTCTCTTTGGTCTGGCTTACTTGGTTTGCATTGTTCTACTTGTGCTTCACCAGCAAGTAACTTAGAAGCCATCGCAGCGCAACCTGGGTTACCACAAGCACCGCAGTTATATCCAGGTAATAAAGCTGTTAACTCTTCCTTACGATTGTCTTCCTTCACATAGAACTTAATGGAAGCAAACGCTAGTACACCACCTAAGACTGCACCTAAAACCAACATCAAGCCGAAGCCTTTTAACATTGCGACTACCATTATTCCTCCTCTGTTTTTTGTGGAGCTTGGCGAACACTACATTCACTAATACCACATGCAGAACACTCTGCCTTCAGGTCTTCACAACCTTCAGGCTTTGGTGTTTTCTGATTTAACCTTAATAGCCATACATTTAGGGCAAAGAAACCTATAGCTAATAAAACCGCAACAACAATTCTAAGCACGACTTATACAAGTCCGGCAAATGCAGAGAATGCAATTGCCATAATTGCTGCACAGATGAAAGCGATAGGATTGCCCTGGAATGCCTTCGGAATATCGTTTTGATTTAAACGTCTACGGATTGTTGCAAAGATAACTAGCATCATCATAAAGCCAGCAGGTACTGCGATAGAATTTACCATTGTTTGTGCCAATGTATACTTCTGTGTAATGTTATCCATTGCTACGTAAAGTACTGCACAGTTTGTTGTAATAAGTGGTAAGTAAATACCTAATGACTTATACAGCTCTGGCGAGAACTTCTTAACGAACAATTCAACAAACTGAACGAATGCTGCAATCAATAAGATGAAGCAGATCAGTTCCATAAACTCTAGTTCAAATGGAACTAAGATAAAGTGATAAAGTCCCCATGCAAGAACGGATGCACCGAAGATAACAAAGATAACGGCAAGACCCATACCTACTGCAGATTCAAGTTTTGTAGATACTCCCATGAATGGGCACATACCTAAGAACTTCGTAAGAATAATATTGTTAATCAGTAATCCACTGATCAAGAGTGTAAATAAGTTCATTATTTAGCAGCTCCTTTCTTTGCTGGCTTAGCAAGATAGTTCTTGTAAGCAGCTACACCAGCAGCTAAGCATGCAAATGTGATAAATGCACCAAACTGCTCTGTGAACATTGGAATTTCAAATCCTTCTGGAATAATTCTAAATGCAAATACAACATTGTTTGTAAATGGATTAGAGAAAGATAATCCACCAGTACCTAATAACTGTCTGATAAGTGACATTGCAAGAAGTGCACATGTGTAAGCACAACCCTGTTGTAATCCATCAACGATAGATTCAAGTACTGTATGCTTGCATGCATATGCTTCAGCACGTCCTAAGATAATGCAGTTTACTACAACTAAGTCTAAGAATGCACCTAACGCTGTAAATAGACTTGGTGTATATGCATGCATAAACATTGAAACGATAGTAACTAATGTCGCAATAATAACGATATAGACTGGAATGTGAATATCATCTGGTGTGATTGGTGCAATAAGTGATACTAAGATATTGGATAAAGTTAATACGATAATTACCGCAGCACCCATACCGATTGCACTATTTAAGCTTGTTGTAATCGCTAATGTTGAACAGATACCCAAATAAGTTGCAAATACAGGGTTTTCTGTTGCTAATTTAGAGAAGAAGCCTTGACCTTTTACTTTATTTTCGCTCATACCTTCCTCCTTACTTTGTTGCAGCCTGTAAGGCTGTTGTAATCATTGCTCTGAGTGATGTACTTGTAAATGTTGCACCTGTTGTTGAGTCTACCTTACTTTCAAGTGTGACTCCCTTGTACTTCTCTAACTCAGTAGCTTTTGTTGCTAGGTCGCCTACGCCTTTTGTATCGTTAAACTTTGTTACTTCGATACTCTTTACTGACTTACTAGCTACGTCTACTGTAACTGTTGCTTCATTTACACCTTCAAAGCCTTGTGCCTTACATGCATACACAGCTGTTGTGCCATCATTGCTTGTTTCTGAACATTCTGCTTTGTTGTCTTTGAAGTCTTCTTTTGCTAGTTCTACTGGCTCTACCTTTGGAGCAGGAGTAGCAGTAGCATTTTCATCATATGAGATATTATTCATCTTATTGAATACTTGTCTAGCTTGATCTACTGCTTTTCCTACTGCAGTAGTTGTAATTGTTGCACCAGAGATGAGTGGCATTGTATCTGATGAAGTAAGTTTTAATACATCACTTACATATGGATCTTTAAATGCCTTATCACCCTTACCAGCTGTTTCAGCTTGTTCAAGTACGCTATATCCAGCAACTGAACCATCATTGTTATAAGCAATCATGAATGTGAATCCATCAGCGTTATAACCTGTAGAATGTAATGTAAAGATTGTCCCCTTACCTTCCGCATTATAAATACCGTCAATAAGTTTTTCTTCGCCATCTTTTAATTCAAGAAGGCCAATCTTGTCTTCTGTGACATCTGTAAATGTTGCACCTGGGTAAATTACTTCAAGTGAAGACTTAACAGATGCTAATGCATTTTCTTCAATAATAGGAGCGGTAATCGCATTTACTGTTGATAGTAGAATTCCACATACTGCACAGAGAATACCGAGCATGCATGATTTATATACTCCTGAAGTCTTATCAATTTTCATACGGCACCTCCTTACTTTGTTGCAGCCTGTAAGGCTGTTGTAATCATTGCTCTGAGTGATGTACTTGTAAATGTTGCTCCTGTTGTAGAGTCTACCTTACTTTCAAGTGTTACTCCCTTGTACTTATCTAACTCAGTATCTTTTGTTGCTAGGTCGCCTACGCCTTTTGTATCGTTAAACTTTGTTACTTCGATACTCTTTACTGACTTACTAGCTACGTCTATTGTAACTGTTGCTTCATTTACACCTTCAAAGCCTTGTGCCTTACATGCATACACAGCTGTTGTGCCATCATTGCTTGTTTCTGAACGATTCTGCTTTGTTGTCTTTTGAAGTCTTCTTTTGCTAGTTCTACTGGCTCTACCTTTGGAGCAGGAGTAGCAGTAGCATTTCATCATATGAGATATTATTCATC
>CAKMPP010000070.1 GCA_927911475.1 uncultured Solobacterium sp.
ATGTTTCTCTCCTAAGGCAACAGAAAGTGGAACTGCTAGTACATTCGCAACGACGCCATGATTATGTTTTGCGAGATCTTCATAAATATACTCTTTTTGATACTTCGAACATAAAATTGTTTTCATAGTTAGATTTTATCATAGGCAATCCTGCATATTTGTTAAAATATCCTGTTTTATACAAAAAATTTGGACAATCTTACTGGATTTTTCAAAATCTGCGTGCCTATAATTACATTGACAAACACTACATAAGCATCAACTAACAATATAAAACTTAATACAATTACTCGGAGGGAAGTATTTATCATGGCAATTTGTGCTATTCTAGGCCAGAAGCTAGACAGTAGGAAAGACGGAGATGACTGTCTATTTAACGGTTATTTAGAAGATTATCTCAGCCTTAGGGAAAATGAGATTGAAGACAATTTAAAAGAAACATTTGAAAAAGTATTAGAGACAGATCCAGACGCAAAGATTTGTGTGGATTTGCATTGTGCCGTCAACGTTGAAGCAATTAGTAACCAAATCATCCGCTATAAAGACATCTGCAAGCTTAACGGAAAACCGCTCGTAATTCCTTACATCTTGTATTTTCAACATGATGACGAAGATAGAGCTATCATCATCTATGATTGCAAGCAGTATGGATATATCTACGCAAAAGGACTTTACTACTGTATGACAGAACCAGATGGTGAATTTATCGACTGTAAGAATGAGATTGTTGCGATTTCTTCCAAACAGGAAACAATCTTAAAAGTTCTTGATCAATTATTCACTGTGAAAGCAGGTTCTATTCAACGTAGCATTGACCATGAACTTTTCCACAATTATGAAGAGTTAAAGACTGCATCCAAAGATGCTGCGAATACATTAAAACTTGAAGCGACGGAAAAACTTCCTGCATTAGAAGATCGTACACACGCTATCTATCACTATGTAACAAACTGGTTCCTTTTAAAGAAGGTTCTCTATGTTCAATATATGGTAAATAAGAATATCTTATCTAGCGTTCATGAAAATAATATTAAAAAACAGAGAAATCAAGCAAAGATGAATTCTGAAGAAATTGATATTCTCAGTTTCAGTGAAATGTGGAGATTACCTAAACAAGAACCTCTTGCATAAACACATAACCTCGACTCTTCGTCGGGGTTTTCATTTACCATAAATATTGAATTTAATGCCTAATTACGCGATATATGGTAACATTTTAAAGTAAAGAGGTGTTATATGACAAAGAAACTAGCTGTAGCAGCACTGCTCATGTTTCTGATTATCACTACTTTAATCGGTAGTACTTTAATCAAAAATGATTTCCTGAATCCAGAAAAAGAGCCAGTCGTTACTACAACAGAAGATAAAAAAGAAGAAGAGAAGAAGGAAACTCCTAAACCTGAAGTTGATCCAGAAACAGATACACGCTTCAGCGATACAAACAGTATCCTACTTCTTGTAAACAAAAAACATAAACTAGAAGAAACATATGTTCCATCTGACCTAACAACTGTCAATGTTAGTACAAACGGCACTGAGTGGACTTTACGCAAAGAAGCTGCCAAAGCTCTTGAAGACTTATTCAATGCTGCTAAAGAAGATGGCATTACTTTGCGCCTAGGAAATGGATATCGTTCCGGTTCCTACCAGGGACAGTTATATCAATCCAGTGTTAATCGTATCGGTGAGACAAGCACAAATAAGACCACCGCAAAAGCGGGCTATTCTGAACTACAGACCGGCTTAGCAGCAGCGATACTTGGTGCAGATACCACTACTGATTTCAATAACAGTTTTGCAAAATCCGACGAATATAAGTGGCTCCAAGAAAATGCATATAAATATGGTTTTATCTTACGCTACCCAGAAAACAAAGAATCTATTACTGGTTATACCTTTATGCCATGGCATTATCGTTACGTTGGAAAAGATGTGGCTGAACAGATTCATGAAGTAGGTAACGATACAACATTCGAAGAATTCTTTGGTCTTAAAGGTGGAGACTACGATAAAGAAAGCTAAAAAACACAATAAATCCTAAAAGTAAAAAAATCCCGTACGGCAATGGGATTTTTTAATGTTTATTCTACGAATAACTTTGTTTTATCTAATGCTTTGACTAGGAAGTAACCAATAACTACTGAGATTAATTCTCCAATTGCAACGAATGAACCATTGATTAATGTTCCTAATACAATTTCATTTGGCATAAATAGGTATGCAAGTTCTGCACCTACGAAGAAGAAGTTAAAGATTACAGGCATTAAGCAGGCAAGTACTGGAATCCCATTTACTTTCTTATCTTTTAATACCCATGTGCAGTAAGCTGCACCGAATGTTGCGATTGTTCCAATAATTGCATCTAGGAATCCAGTTTGATTAACTCCTAACATCGCACCAATTAGATTTGTTAAAAAACAACCTAGTGTTACACCCCAGATAGATGGTTTGTAAATTAATGGAAGTAGTGTTAAAGCTTCTGCGATTCTAACTTGTACATTACCGTATGAAAACGGTGCTAGTACTAATGATACGACAGTATAGATTGCCGCAATCATCCCAACCCTAGTTAAGGTTTTCATGTTCATAAAAATATCATCTCCTTATTTTCATTTAACGTCAGGTAGCCGCTACTGACGGGATAGTGTCCGGTTATTTATTTTACGCTATTCTTTCACTTCGTCAATAAGAAACGTATATTATCGTTTTAATTGAATGTTCAAATAGATGATTTCTTAAATTGTGGATAAAATATACTTCCTTGTTTTTGGTCTTGTTTTAAGTGCCTCCAATTGAAAAGATACTATTATCTTTGATAGTATATTTCCCATGCGTGCATGAATTTAGAAATCCCAAGTACTTTCTGCACTTCCTTTTATATTTTTTCCTCTGTTTTTAAGTTCCTTTATTAGCATTGCCATGGATACAGTTTTCGCATCAGGAATTTTTCCTTCCATGATTAAGTTAACTAATTCCTCTAAGCGATATTGATAGATTTGAATCTCTTCATCTTCATCCAAACTCTGACCAACGTACTGATCCACCTTTGCATAATAGAGGTCAATCACTTCCGTATCATATGCAGGTGTTGGGTAGATTTTACCCATATATACCCAGTCTTTCCCTGTATATCCAGTTTCTTCTTGAATCTCTCTTTTCGCAGTAGTAAGTGAATCTTCTCCGTGTTCTTTCTTTCCAGCTGGAAATTCTAGGGTTTCTTCTTGTTGGGCATATCTCCATTGTTTGACGAAGAAGAACTTGCCATCTTCATCTTCCAGAGCGATACCAACACCTCCAATGTGCTGGACTACTTCCCTCTCTACCGTTAGATTTTCTTCTGTTTCAATTGTGTCTTTATATACGTGTAAAATTTTTCCTTCGAAGATCTCTTCTCTTGTCAGTAGTCTATCCATAATAATGTTCATTCTCCATGCGGATATCATACACCAGATGAATTTGAAATATCGTGAAGAATTGATGAAATACAACAGATATTGAAACGATATCATTTATACTTTTTCTTATGTATTTCTCATAAATGTACATGCATGCATATTTATATTTAATTATTTTATCATGCATTATGAAAATATTTCCTATTGAAAATGATATTTTATTACATGATTTTCAGTATATTCTTTCTCATATCGCTATCTATGTAAATAAAATATAAAGATTTTATCTTTTTATGGGTTCATGTTTTCTATTTTGTTCTATAATTAATATGTTCTATATGGGAGGAAAACTATGAACATCAAGAAAGCATTGGCTTCAGTTTTGACACTTGCTTTATTAGCAGGTTGTACAGGCGGTAACTCAACAGCTTCAAACACTACAGCATCAACAAATGATAATGGTCGTAAGCAACCTGCAGAAACAGGTTCTAAAGATATCGACACATTAAAGTTCCAATTTGTTCCATCTAGACCAGTTGATGAAATTAAGGCAACAACAGAAGGCCTAGATCAATTAGTCATCGAAGCAATGAAGAAGAGAGGATACAACATTAAGAATGTTGAAATCTCTGTCAGTGATTCTTATGAAGCCGCTGGTGAGGCTTTATCTGCTGGTTCAGTTGACGTTGCTTGGTTACCAGGTGGCACTTACGCATTATACTCAAATGAATCAGACGTTATCTTAACAGCTACACGTAAAGGTTTATCTAACGATTCCGAAAAACCATCCGAATGGAATGGCGATGCACATATGACGGTGAATAAGGATACTCCAGTTACATATTACAAAGGCTTAATCTATGCAGGACCATCCGAATATGGTCAAGAACTTGCTAAGAAAGTCAATGCTGGTGAAGCATTAACTTGGGAAGACTTAAATAAGGCTAAGTGGGCAGTTAGAGACGTTACAAGTTCTGCTGGTTATATCTATCCTACAATGTGGTTAATGGACAACTACGAAGGTAAGTCCATTAGTGATTTAGCTAACGTTACAACATTAGACTACGCTGGTGAATTCATGCAGGCTGCTGCTGGACAGATTGACGTTATTGTATGTTACGCTGATGGTCGTCAAGACTATGCAAAACAATGGCAAGAAGAATGGGGTCGCAAGGATTCTATTTGGAATGAATTGAATGTTATTGGTGTTACAAAGAATATCTATAACGATACAGTATCTGTAACAATGGCTAAGGAAGACATCTATAATAAGGAATTCATTGAAGCAATGCAGGATTCCCTCATCGAAATCGCAAATACAGATGCAGGCAAGAAGATCTTCGGCATCTACAAGCATACAGGTTATGCTAAGGCTGAAGATTCCGATTACGATGGAGCTCGTCAGGCTTTATCTGTAATTGAAAAATAAGATACATAAATTTATGTGGGCGATATTCAAAATATCGCCCATTTTATTTGATTTTTAATGTATGATTATTGCGTAAATAATGAATACATATAGTGATGGAGAATAGACATGATTTGAATTTAAAAAATGTTTCTAAGACCTACCCAAAATGGCACTAAAAGGTCTACAGAATGTAAATCTAAAGATTGAACAGGGAGAATTTATCGACAATTATCGGTTTATCTGGTGCGGGCAAATCTACACTGATTCGTACAATCAACCGTATGATTGATATTACAGAAGGTGAACTTGTTGTGGATGACAACCAA
>CAKMPP010000071.1 GCA_927911475.1 uncultured Solobacterium sp.
ATATAAAATTTAAAGATTTTAGTAATTTATTGTTCTTTTATTATTAAATAATTATAATTTTTAAAACATATTGTGTTATATTTTATAGGGGGTTTAAATATGTTTATTCCAAAATATAAAAATGTAAGTGACAAAATCTACCAAGAAATTATATCCAACACTTCTTATACAGAATCCGTAATTCCAACCGAAGAAGAACTCTGCAATCAATTTAATGTTAGTCGTACAACAATTAGAAATGCTCTTGAGCTTCTTGCAAATCAAAACTTGCTAATCCGAACAAAAGGAAAGGGATATATTATCAATGACACTAAAGAAGATATATCAACAACACAGGTTACATTAGGTCTTTATGAAGCAAAAAATAAAGATGGGAAACTATAACTTCAGAAGTTATTAGTAAAAAATATTATTAGTTGTTCACCCTTTCTCTCTCATAAATTAAAAGTAGAAGAAGGAACTCTTTTATATCATTTAACAAGATTACGATATATCGATGGAAAAAAAATATTCTATTACTGAAAACTATATACCACTTACTTATTTTCCAGCAATAAATAACCATGATTTCTCAAGGGGATCACTCTGGAATTATATGAAGGAGAATGGATATCACCCTAAAATTGTTGAGCAGACTATTGAGATACGTACAAGTTTGGAAATTGAAAGATTCTACTTATCTATTGAACAAGAAACTCCTGTTATGGTTATAGAAAATATTGCAACCTCTACAGAATCAGACAAACCTATAGATCTATCTATAATTATTACTAATGCATACAAATCAAAGTTGCATTTCACAAACAATATCTTATAAATAACTTACTTAGAATTAGAATATCGTAAGGCTCTACAATTTCTGTTGATATTATTAACAATTGATTGTATTATCTTTTCTTTTACAATTTTATATAACCATAAAAATAAGGAGCTGTTTTTTTACGCTCCTTATTCAAATACTTGCTCTAATTTTTCTCTTAGAAAACTTCCTGCATGTTTACAGATGTCTTTCCAGTTCTCTTCACCTGTATACCAGAATTCACCAGTAAACATACGTACACCCATATCCTTTAAGCATCTGATGTCTTCTACAAACTCTGTATGTCCACTTCCAAATGGTATCTCACGATATTTACCTGGTACAGTTTCTTTTAGGTGAGCTGCTACGATATGACCCTTTCCCTTTTGAATATCGTCGATCACTGAGGTTTTGTATATCTTCTCAGCGTTAGTTAGGTTTCCAATATCTGGATAGATTTGTAAGTATGGACTATCAACGATATTTACATACTCCATCGCTTTTTCAACTGTATCCATAAATGGTGTTTCCATTGTTTCAAAGCCCATGACGATACCATACTTGGCTGCCATCTTAGTAGCGACGTGAAGATTTTTGATAAACTGTTTCTTGGTTTCTGCACTACCTTCTTTGTAGTAAACATCATATCCCGCTAATTGGATGATACGAATACCCAAATCTTGTGCAAGATAAATAGCTTTTTCCATAATCTCTAGACTTCTTTCTTCTATCTTAGCGTCTAGATCACCGAATGGATATTTACGATGTCCACTTAGACACATCGTATGGATAGGAACACCAGTCTTTGTGATTGCTTGTTTAATCGCGTTTCTTTCTTCTTGACTCCAATCCAATCGTGCTAGTTTATCATCCGTTTCATCGATAGAAATCTCTAACCAATCAAAGCCAGATTCTTTACAGATAGTTAGCTTCTCTTCCCAAGATAATTCTTTAGGCATGGACTTTTCATACATGCCCAAACGATACGCTTTATTGTCCATAGTATGCATTCTTTCCATGTTTACGTAGATAGTGTTTATCTAAGAGTTCCTGCTGCATATTTCCCTTTTGTGGGTTTAACATGTGTGCATGGAAGTTCATGAAGCATATCTCTTCTAATACAACTGCATTATGTACTGCATTAAATGGATCACTACCCCAAGTAAATGGTCCATGACTATGTACTAGTACTGCAGGAACATCATCTGGTTCTTTATCCTTGAATGTTTCAACGATGACATTTCCTGTTTCTAGTTCATACTGTCCAGTGATTTCTTCTTCACTCATCTTTCGTGTACATGGTATCTCACCATAGAAGTAGTCTCCATGTGTCGTTCCCATCGGTTTTACACCCAAGCCCGCTTGGGCAAAGCTTACTGCCCACTTACTATGGGTATGTACGATACCACCAATATTTGGAAAGTTACGATATAACACTAGATGTGTATCTGTATCGGAAGATGGTTTATATTTACCTTCTACCTTTTCACCTGTTTTTACGTCTACGACGACCATATCCTCTGGTTTTAATTGATCATATTCAACACCAGATGGTTTAATAACCATGAAACCCTTTTCACGGTCGATACCGGAAACGTTTCCCCAAGTAAAGACTACCAGTCCATTCTTAGGCAACATCATATTTGCCTCATATACTTTTTGTTTTAATTCTTCTAACATAGTTATTCCTCAATCGTGTACAGTGCAATCTCATCTGTTTCGCGATTTGATACGAAGATCTTCTGTACATCATGATCCTTAAACGCTAACGCATTTGTAGGACCTGCATTACGATCTAAGTTTTCACTGACATATGTATTCGTTTCTTTGTCGTAAGATAAAAGATTTAACTCTAGTTCATTCTTACGATAACCATAGATACCATATACCTTGCCATTCATCTCTAATGGATAGATTGCATGCAAGAATGGCATCTTTCTTTCATCTTCCCACACCTTCTGATATGAGCCATCTACTAGTTTATAGACAGCTAATGTATCACCATGGAATGGTGCGAAAGTCATGAGTTCCTTTTGACCATCTCCATCAAAGTCTAGATACAACATATCAGAAGCAGGATCAGTCGTAAGTTGTTCGTATGTCCATTCACCATTTTCATCTGCTGGTGGAACAACCTTGAAGATACCGTTCTTTGTGCCGACTACGGCAATCTGATAATCCTCTTCTTCTGTCTTAAAGAAGCCATGATTTTGTGTCAGACCACTGATTAATGGTGTCAGTTCTAACTGATGATCTTCATCAAAGATAGAGATATCTTCTGGAAGCTTGGCAACCCACACTCTTCCAGGACAAGTCCAGTCATCTTTGAATGCATGTGCACTCTTCAATGTACAAGCCACAAGATACTTTTGATGATTTCTTTCAATCACACCAAAGCGATGTACGAATGGAAGCTTGCATAGTGTATGAATCTGCCATTCACCATCTTTTCTAAGGTAGTATACAATCTTGGAATCTGCACCATTATTTGGTGAATAGAACTTCCAAGTTGCTAGAAGTGTAGGATATGTCTGGTTTGGATACTGTTCTAGTGACATCACACCACCAGGTCCATCCCACAACTTCTCTATAAAGTTTCCCTCATAATCATATAAGTAACATGGGTCCTCTTTTTCAGCAGCACATGCAAGATAGTTTTTTCCATCAAATTCTACTTGTGCTAGTGCATAACACTTATTCAAAGTACCCAATACTTTCTTATTTACTTTCATTCAGTAAACCTTTCTAAAAAGCTACTGCTTAGCAGTAGCTTTCGTTGTTATTCTGCAAAGCCTGCTTCTTTTAAAAGTGCTTGCGCTTCTTTATCTGATAGTACGTTCTTCATACCGCAGATTTTAACGCCTTTTTTCTCTGCATCTGTAAACATGTTCTTAAAGTTTAGTGGGCAAAATACAACATCATATTGAGTTGCCGCACTCTTACCTTCTGATAAAGAACAGTGATGAATTGTAGATACCTCTACACCTAAATCCTTACATGCCTTTTCCACTCTCATCTTCATCATCAAAGATGTTCCGGCTCCGTTTGCACATGCGACTAAAACTTTAATCATTTGTTGTTCACTCCTTCTTTACTTTTTCTTTATAAGCTTCGTAATCCTCTACACATAAGAAATATGTGTCTGGATGACTACGATATTGTAACTGTGGAATCAAGATTAATACTACTAAAATGATTGCTAAACCGATAAATCCTGCATACTTCATAATCACTGTGAAGATTGGCCATACAACTGCCCAGTCCCACATGCCTAAGTAACCACCGTTAGCCGCAAGTCCTACCATACCAGCGATGAATGCACTACCGAATACTTGGCATAATCCTGAGATGAATGGGAATAACATAGCAGCCTTTATGCCACCCTTGTTATTAGCGTATACAGCGATTGTAGCGTTATCGAAGAATACTGGAACGAACCCTGCAATGACAATTGTTGGAGACTTCAATAATAGTAATGCAACGATAGCGATAAACTGACCTAAAGCACCGAATAAGAAACCGATAGTTACTGCATTAGGACTACCAAATCCATATGTAGCTGCACAATCGATACCAGGAACCGCACCAGGTAAGAATGTATTAGAAATACCCTGGAATGAGTTTGTTAATTCTGTTACGAATGTACGTACACCAAGTTGTAAGATGGCAAGATACACAGCAAACTTGAGTGATGTATCTACTACATACATAAAGAAGCTTGCACCTTCCTTAAGAACCTTTGTTTCAATGAAGTAATCCTTACCTAGTACAGCCATGATTGCTCCAAAGAAGATCATCATTAAGATCGCTGTAGAAACCATGTTTTCATTGAAGATTGACATGAAACCAGGTAATTGGATATCTTCAATTCTCTTAGAATTCTTCTTAATGCCAAATAACTTCTTGGATAGGTATGTGAAGAATGCGATACCAAACATCTGTTGGTGAGCTACACAGAATCCACCACCATCTGTTAAGTCCTGAGAAATTTCAACTGTGAGGTTAGAACCAACTGCCCAATACAAACCAAGAATGAGTGACATGACAATTAACATTGGTGTATCACCTAACTGTGGGAAGCAGAATAGAATTAACCAGAATGCTGTAGCGGCCTGTTGCATTTGAACGTGGCCCGTTGTAAATACTGCACGTAATTTTGTAATCTTGTTAAACTTAACAAGAACTAAGTTAAAGATAAATGCAATTAACAATAGGAACATTACTTGTGAGAAGCTACGTCCAATTCCTTCCATTGCTGACTGCACTGCATTTTGTCCGAAGTATGGATCGATAACCATCGCATCTAAGTTGAAGCGATCTTTTAATCCAACAAGAATTGGTCTAAAGTTACTTACTAATCCACCAGAACCTACGCTTAAGATTAAGAAACCAACTGTTGCTTTAATAAAGCCTGCTAGTGAATCGTACCAAGTCTTTTTCTGAAGAATGTACCCAATTAAAACGATTAAACCGATAAAGTATGCTGGTTTGGTTAAGATATTACTTGCGAACCATACCCAAATGTCGTATAAAATGCTCATATTTCCCCCTAATTATATTATTTGTATTTTTCGATGACCTTTCTTAAATCATCATCGTTGTGAACTTCTAGTAAGTCATTTACGACCTCTTCGTTCATCAATAGTTCAGATAGCTGCATCATATTATTAAGATGTTGATCATGATTAACAGCAGTGAGTGTAAAGAATAGTCTTGCGTCTTTTTCTCTATCATTATCGTCAAACGCAACTGGCTTCTCTACCTTCATAAAGCCAATACCAGTTTTGTATACACCCTCTGCACCTAGCGTAGAATGCGGCATTGCTACATTAGGACAAATTACGATGTATGGTCCATATTCTGTAACACATTTGATAATTGCTTCTACATAACGATTATCGATGAATCCTTGTTCAATCAACGTTTCCCCACACCCTTTGATGGCATCTTGCCAGGTTGGAAAATTTTGATGGTAGCTAGTCAGATGATTATCTAGTATTTCTTGTAATAACATTTATTTTCTCCAATTATAGAATACTTGGGAATGGAACATTACGTTCCTTTGTGAAGCAGTCTTCAAATCCACGGCGATAATGGAACTTCAATAAGTCCTTATCTAATGGCCATGTATACTTACCACCCACATCCCAAATAAATGGATGGAACTTATACTTCAGTGTATCCTTCTTGAAGTTATATACTAACATAATTTCTTCAGGATCTGCCTTCATATTTGTCCATACATCATGGTGTAAAGGAATAATTACCTTTGCGTTAGTTGCTTCACCCATTCGGCACATATCAACAGATGTCATCTTATCTTGGCATCCTACAGGGTTTTCACCATACGCACCAAAGGCAATATCAATATTGTACTTCTTACCGATGTCCGCATAGCAGATACTATAGTGTGAGTCACCAGTATGATATACAGTTCCTGCAGGCATCTCAATTAAGTAGTTGACTGCTTTTTGATCCATGTTTGTAGGACAAATACCTGCAATGTCTTCGCCGACTTCCGTTGTGACTAGACATGTACGATCATAGGACTCTAAGACATGAATCTTTGTATCCTTGATTGTAATGATATCCCCTGGCTTAACAACTTTACAACGCTCCTCTGGAACACCCCAGCCAATCCACTTTTTCACACACTCTAATGGTCCAATAAATGGCACATCATCGCTACAGTTCTTTAATACAGCTGCCGCAAAGAATGGATCTATATGATCGTTGTGATAATGAGTTGCTAATACCGCATCACACTTTGTTACACCGAATGGATCATAAACAATCGGTGCTGCACGCAGATTAGGTTGTAGATTTTCAACGCCCATCATATTTCTCATTTGATGGTATGGGGCCATGGATGATACTTTTTGTGTTCTCTTTCCATTACCAAACCATAAGTCAATTGCGATGTTTGTATCGTTTTCCGTCTTAAACCATACACCTACACATCCCAACCACCACATTGAAAATGTACCAGGTTCAACAACTGTGTTGTCGATCTCTTCATTTAGCCATGTTCCCCATTCTGGGAAAGCACCTAAAATCCAAGACTCCCTTGTAATTTCATTTACTTTTGGCATGATAACCTCCTTTGTGATGGTTTTATCATATCAACTCATTTTTTGATTATCAAAGAATTATATGTTCATTTATCTATTTTTACGACTTATTAATTATATTTAATTATTTTTATATATTTTATATAATACTATATTAAAGAAATATATAATTTTTATGATTATTCATTCATTAAATGCTATAATCATTTTAA
>CAKMPP010000072.1 GCA_927911475.1 uncultured Solobacterium sp.
AATATCAACTCTTCTTCTCTGACCTCCAGATAATCTCTCATACTTTTGATTCCAGATACTATCCAATTCAAATGCCTGCATTAACGGATTCAAAACGCTTTAGTATTTCATCTTTTCCAATACCATAATAAGATGCCCTTGTTAGAAGATTTTCTTTTACTGTTAACTTTCCATCTAGTACAGAGTTTTGAAAAACAATACCGATGTTCTCTCGTATCTTGTCATCATCTTTTCCGAGTTTATAATCAAATATTTCTACATCACCTTCTGTTTTATCGAAGATTGTACACAGCATATTTATCGTTGTAGATTTACCTGCACCATTCTCTCCTAGAAAGGCAAAGAACTCTCCTTCTTTAACCTCAAATGAGATATGATCCACTGCAATCTTTTTGTCATATTTCTTTGTTAAGTTTTTTACTGTAATTGCATTCATCGTAATAACTCCTCCTGAATCTTTTGCTTTCTGAAAGCATCTTATCACCATGAAAGAATAAAAAAAGTGCTTCTCTACCAACCTGCATATACAGGCTACTGAGTTGCACTTTTTCTTTAAAAACATCTATTTTTCATTATTTATTACTTATTCTAAATCTTGCATATCTTTGATAGCTGCATTGATTTTTATCTCATCAGACTTAGCAATCCATGCGGTCACAAACCACACAAAGATATAGATAATACTATACATAACTAGAGTTGACTGGACATTAAATAATGAGCCATACCAATCAAACAAATAACCGCATAACACTACAATTCCACCAACTGATATGAAATGGATTACTATTCTCATCCACATTACATCCTTCTTCAAACTATCTAAATCTAAGAGAAAGTAAGTTGGAAGTGAACACAAAAAATCCGGTTAAACATATCGAAATAGGAACATTCCAGCTAAAAGTTAATGACTCTGCACCTGAAATATAATGTTGAAAGATCATCTGTATTCCAATTCCAAAAAGAATAGCAGCGGAAATCATAACCGTTTGATGAAAAATAATTTTTGCTTTTTGCATGTTAGATTCCTAGCCTTTCTTTTAATTCTTTTCACATAACTTCTTGCGATAATAACTTGTTCTCCATTCAAAAAGTTCTGCTGTCATCCTACCATTGATCTCAGATCTTACAGATTTGATCTTTCGAATATTGATAATCATTGCCTTGGCGGCTCTGAAGAAATTACGAGTCAATTCACTTTCTAGTTCATATAGTCGATACGAAACTTCAAGAGTATTATCCTTCGTATAGATATATGTTCTCTTATCTATAGATTCAATATAATAAATTTTATCAATCTGACACATGATAGTCTGACCATTATAACGAGCAGTAATCACACGACAGTTATTTTCAAGTGTCATCAATCGCACTTGAATTGTATCCGTTACTTCAACGACACTCAACTCAGCATGTTCATCATCATACGAATTTACTTTTTTTATATTAACTTTCAATATATCACCACCTTTTAGAATTTAACTCCAGCTCTTTGTTTTGAGCAGTTCTGCAATTTGTTCAACTTCAGGCATGTCGTCAGTTCCTAAAAGATTAGATAAATCAAAAATTCTTGTTCCCATTGAACCACCTGATGTTATCTTCTTAAAGTCAGTTTTATAGAACTGCTCAACGAAGAAGTATCTATGTTCTATAGTTCTTAAATCATATCCATGAGAATCGCCATCGGCCATTGCGTTTGCAATCATCCGTTTACGTTCATCTGTCATCTCACCGAATTCAGGTGTATATTTAACTCCTGCTTCCGTTTCAACAGCTGTGATACGAGCACATATTTTCCCGATAGCACGTACACTTTTTTGCTTATATAGGCCGAGATAATCACAAGCCCTAAAACCACGCTCAGCCTTATCATAATAAATATTGTTGTTAATATTAAAATCAATCGTTGTGCCAGCAAGCTGCATACGTAGATACTTCCAGGAATCTGATACTAAAATCAAGCCATCTTTATAGCAGTAAATCAAGTAATCCTCTAACACATCCTGCATTTCATAATCTCTATCATCAATAACATCTCTAATAGCGTTAGCCATCATTTCAAACGTTGTATTGATATGCACTACCGGATACGTTTGAGTCTCATTATATTCCTTTAGTTGCTTTTCAAAATCAGCTAGCTTTTCTTCAGCCATTAGTTCTGAAGCAAGCGTAATCATTATCTTGTTCTTTTCATCACCAAAAGACTTCAAATGTCTCATTAGCTGGTCAGCGTAGAACCAATCTGTCAGTTTGGTTTCCACCACAATCTTGAAGCCCTCCTGAGTAATTGTTGCATCAGGTATGCTATCTACGCTTTTTTCCTGTAATGTAAAAACTAACTCTGGCTCAAAGGAATCAGCGAAGTATTCCGATTTCAAAAATCTAAAGAATTTATCTGATGAATAAGAATATAAGCGTGACAATAGCAGCATTGTGTTAGCCGTAGCCACGTTTTCTTTTTCATGATATCTCTGAAAATAATGTATCTTCATTGTGGTAATTCACCTCCAAAAACATTATCTATTTAAGTACCATACAAAGTGGTCAAATTTTCTTTTTTTATTTTCTACAGTAATACCGAGCTCTTCTAGCTTACCGGTTATGTAATCATTGTAGGCCCTGTAATTGAAGCTATCCTGCCATTTTTGAATCTGGCCTTTCGTCACATCCGTAAAGTATTTAGGGAGATATTCCTTCAATACTGTATCCAAAATTGAAAAATCATCTCTACCATA
>CAKMPP010000073.1 GCA_927911475.1 uncultured Solobacterium sp.
TAACGCGACATACTCACGAATCATTGCACTAGGCCAGAAGTAGAATGCGATAGGAGCACCGATGCCAATTGCTGGAATGTTTAATGAACGACATAGTAGAAGTGCACGATAAACATGGAAGTTGGAAGTAACTACCGCAATACGCATGCGACCACTTCTACGCTTGATAATTTCATAGGAATTACGCATGTTTTCAAATGTATTGACACTTTTATCTTCTAAAATGATTTGATGGTTCTTTATTCCCTTATCGATAAGGTATGTATGCATGGCCTCTGCTTCGGATACCTTTTCATCAGCACCTTGGCCACCAGAGACAACAATATAACAAGATGATACTGATTTGTTAAATACACGAATTGCTTTATCAAGTCGATTGGCAAGCAGTTTTGTTGGTGTTAAACCATCAATTAATCCAGCACCTAGAACAACGATATAGTCAAAATCAACATGTCTTGGAAGCACTTGAATAAATACGGAATAAAACATAAATGCGACGAATACAAGTGAGATATATAAGACACTAAATCCAAATCCCATTTTAAGTAGAGTTGGAAAATCTTGTATTAGATGAATCGAATGATCTATATAGTTGTTAACAGCCACTATCATTGAAGTTATGAAATAAAATTCGCCAACTAAGATAAAGATTCCAAACGCTATGGATAGGAAACTTGTAATATGAAACCCTTCCTTAAGAAGCATCTGTACACTATTTACCATCAATAAGAATGGAATGATAAATATCAAGAACATAAAGGTGGTGACAAATATACTGGAATATATAGTCGCAATCCTAGATATACCTGAATACTGCACAGAGAAAACAAAGAGTGCAAATAGTAGGATTAATAAAAATACTGCATTACGAAAGCGTCTAGAATCTTTGAAAAAGGAGTATAAGAATAATGCTAGGGAAATAATCACTAGGAATTCAGGTGTAAGAATATAATTCATGAATGTAAACATAGCAAAATAGTAACATGAATAAAAGTATCTGTGTGTGAATAATATTAAAAACAGCTTAGTATTCTACTTTTAAGCTTCCTAGAATTACGGTATAATCAAATAAACCGTTGATTGGAAATAGTACTACAATATACCGGCTTAAGAGAGAGGCACATTTGGTGAGAGTGCTTTGGCAGATGGTGTTGATGGGAATGCCTCCGAGAGGGTCTTCTTGATATGTAGAGAAGGACGTTGCACTAATGTTATCAGTGAAATTCTAAAGAGTGGATACGCATAGCGTCTTTTTAAGAAAGACGCTTTTTTACAGGAGGAAGAATATGATCAGATTGTATAATACAAAGACTTTACAAATCGAAGAGTTCAAGCCAATTCACGAAGGACACGTGGACATGTATGTGTGTGGACCAACTGTGTATAACTATGCACATATCGGTAATGCACGACCAATGATTGTGTTTGATGTGTTGAAGCGTTTATTTGAAGCAGAAGGATATAGCGTTACGTATGTATCTAACTTTACAGATGTTGATGACAAGATCATTAAGAAAGCTGCCGAAGAAAATACAACAGAAGCAGTGATTGCACAGCGATACATTGATGCATACCAGGAAGTACGTACATTACTCAATACAGAACTTCCAGATATTACACCACGTGTTACAGAAACAATGGATAAGATTATTGACTTCATCGACAAACTTGTTAAGACAGGTCATGCCTATGAAGCAAATGGGGATGTATATTTCTCTGTTGAATCTGTACCAACATATGGTGAGATTTCTCATCAGCACTTGGACCAACTAGAGGCTGGTGCACGTATTGAAACAAATGACCAAAAGAAAAATCCATATGACTTTGCATTATGGAAGAAGACAGATATGGGTATCAAGTGGAATTCTCCATGGGGAGAGGGTCGTCCAGGTTGGCATACGGAATGTGTTGTCATGATCAACGATAATATCGGTGATTGCATCGATATTCACGGTGGTGGTATGGACTTGAAGTTCCCTCACCACGAAAATGAAGCTGCTCAACAAGAAGCTATGCATGGCAATACACTCGCTAACTATTGGGTGCATAATGCCATGGTAAATATCGATGGACAGAAGATGTCTAAGTCATTAGGTAATACAATGTGGGCAAAGGATGTTGTGTTATCTTTAGGTACAAATCTAACAAGATGGTTAGTATCTTCAGTACATTATCGTAAGGAATTAAACTTCTCTGATGAGACAATCGAAACTGCACGCAAGGAATTGGATAAGGTATTAACACCACTCAAGCAGGCATATATCAAAGCTGCACTTGCGGATTATGTCATGGGTGATGATTATGACAAGGAATCTTATCGTGCATTCTTGGATTGTCTGGACGATGATATGAATACACCAAATGCGTATGCGGTTATCTTTGAAACTGTGAAGAAGTTAAATCAAACTTTACGTCAAAGAGAGATTGACTTTGCACAGTTAGCTCTCTACAGCAACGCTGTGGAAAAGATGTTGAATGTATTGGGTATTGTTGTGGATAAACCGGTGATAGGTGAAACTGAGAAAGAATTATTTGCGAAGTGGAATCAAGCTAAGGCAGATAAAGACTTCGATAGTGCGGATAAATATCGTAATGAATTAGCAGAAAAGGGTTTATTGTAATGAACCCATTAGAATGTAATGGTAGAACACTAGCCTTTCTTGGTGATGCGGTTTGGTCTCTTGCGGTACGTGACTTCTTGGTTCAAGAAGGGCAGGGCAAAGGAAAGATGCTACAAAAGCTAAGTATTTCCTTTGTTTCCGCAAAATCACAAGCAAGATTCTATTCGCTTCTTCATGAGGAAAACTTCTTTACTGAAGAGGAAGAAGCGACGTATCGTCGTGGGCGTAATGGGAATACAGGTAGTGTTCCAAACAATACAGATGTTGTGACATATCGTATGTCGACAGGATTTGAGGCAATCTTAGGTGCTTTATATCTTGAAAATAATCAAGAAAGAATAAGACAGATTTGGGACAAAGTACGGACACTTTAGGGAGGACTTCTATGGCACAATTTGTGTACGGGAAAAATGTTGTAAAACAGATGTTGATGGATAACTCCAAGATCAAACAGATTTACATGTCAGTAGACGATAGGGATGTAGAACAGTTGGCTAGAAAACAACGAGTACAACTCAAAAGAGTAGATAAGAAGACATTAACACAGATGACAAAGACAGATCGTCATCAAGGTGTTGTGGCTGAAGTTGACCCATATCGTCTATATAGTGTGGATGAAATCGTGCAGAGTGTTTCCGAGGATGGTAAGGGTCTTATCATCATGTTAGATGAATTAGAAGATCCACATAACTTGGGAGCGATATTACGTACAGCCGATGCGATCGGTGCTACTGGTGTCATCTTTAAGAAGACCAATGCAGTAGGCTTAACGCCTACCGTTGCCAAGGTTAGTGCTGGTGCAATTGATACAGTGAAATGTGCTTCTGTAACCAATCTTTCCAGAACGCTAGAAGACCTACAGAAAAAAGGTTGGTGGGCTGTTGGAACGGATATGGATGGACAGGACTATCGTTCTGTAAAGTATGATTTCAATACTGTATTGATTATTGGAAATGAAGGTAAGGGTATCTCAAGACTCCTGCGTGAGAAATGTGACTTTGTGGTATCACTACCAATGAGAGGAAAGATTGAATCGTTGAATGCGGCGGTATCTGCTGGTATTCTATTGTATTCGATTTACAACATGCGTTTCCCACTATAGGGGGAGTGTTGTATGGAAAAGGACAATCCGAGTGAACTATTATATATGTGCAGAATGGGTGATGCGCATGCGCAATATCGCTTATTTGCACAGTATGAAGGTTTACTTACATCACTGGTGAATCAAACAATACAGGTATATCCACCAGTGAAGAACTATAAAGATGATTTATTGCAGGAGGCGCGTCTTGGTTTACTTGTAGCGATACATTGTTATCGGGAAGATAATCAAGCTAGTTTTAAGACCTTCTTGTGTATCATCGCAAAGAGAAGAGTTTGGAATGTCCTACGACAGCTTTCAACAATCGGAAGAAATGAAGGTACAGATGTACTGGCGTTAGATGCGATGATGAATGAAGATGAAACATTCTATGATGTTGTCGAACAACAAAATAAGATGTTTAATCCAGAATATTATTACCAGTATGTCGATGCTTTTAAACAAATGACACAAGGTATCATGTCATTATCAAAACGGGAAGTAGATGTAATGCGTTCTTGGTATGATGGGGATTGTTATGAAGAGGCGGCCCGGAATCAGAACTGTACTGTAAAGGCATATGATGGTCGTTTGCAGAGAGTACGAGCCAAAATTAAAGATTACATATATCATAATCAATGATAAAACTTGACAGATAGTGTATGATAATAAAGTAAACTGAAACAGAAATAGTAAATGCATGTCAGCGATGATTTGTCGATGGCATGCATTTTGTTGTTTTATAGAAGATTTGAATATTCGCTCAAGTGTGCGTTTATAAAAACAAACTGCTTCAGTAGAGTTTGAAAAGGAGAATAGTATGAAACTCAAAAAACTAATGACAGGAGTACTTGCGGCATTCATGCTTGCAGGTTGTGCTCCAAAACAACAACAGAACACTACAAAATTAAAAATTGTAGCTACAACATTCCCACAATATGATTGGATCCGTGAGATTATCGGAAAAGACAATACAAATGTGGACTTACAATTATTGATGAAGAATGGTGGAGATTTGCATAGTTATCAACCAACTGCAGGTGATATCGCAAACATCTCTGATGCTAATTTATTTGTATATGTTGGTGGTGAGTCTGATGAATGGGTAGATGATGCGTTAGAAGAGAAAACCAACAAAGATATGAAAGTGATTAACATGATGCAGACACTTGGAGATGACATCGACGAAGAAGAGGAAGGTTTAGAAAAAGAAAGCGAAGACCACGACCACGATCATGATGATAAAGATCACGACCATGACCATGAAGAAATCGAATACGATGAACATGTTTGGTTATCACTCAAACGTGCTCAAAAAATCGTAAAAGCAATTGCAGATGAATTAGTAGAATTAGATCCAACAAATGCGAAGAAGTACCAGGCAAATGCGGAAGCGTATATCGCAAAGTTATCTGCTTTAGATAAGTCTTATGAATCAACAGTGAATACTGTAAAAGATAAAACTTGGATCTTTGCAGACCGTATGCCATTCCACTATTTAGCAAAAGATTATGGTATTACAACATACGCCGCATTTAATGGTTGCTCAACAGAGACAAATGCAAGCTTTAATACAATTGTCACTCTTGCTAAGTACGCAGACGAGTTTGGTATCAACCATATTATGACAATTGAAGGTTCAGATCATAAACTTGCAAAAGCAGTTATTGAAAATACGGCAGAAAAGAATCAAGAAATTCTAACATTAAATTCACTACAATCCGTTAGCCAATCAGATATTGACAAGGGACTAACTTACTATGGTGCAATGGAAGAGAATTTAAAGGTACTAGCACAAAGCTTTAACACGGAGGTTAAGTAAGATGACACATTTGATTACATGTAAAAATCTATCCGTTGGACATGAACGCATGAAAGTTGCGGGACCTTTTAACTTGGAAATCAACAGCGGAGATTATTTATGTGTAATCGGTGAGAATGGATCTGGTAAGTCCACATTCATGAAAACCATCTTAGGTTTAATCAGTCCAATTGAAGGAACGATTGAACATGATGAATCCTTCAATGCAAGAGAAATTGGTTACCTTGCACAACAGACTCAAGTCCAAAAAGATTTCCCATCTTCAGTTGAAGAAGTTGTTTTATCCGGCTTTGTAGGTCACTTAGAACATCGCTGGTTCTATAACAAGAAGGAAAAAGAACTTGCGAAAGAGTATATGGCTAAAACTGGCGTTGATAAACTCGCAAAGCATTGTTACCGTGATTTATCTGGTGGACAACAACAGCGTACGTTACTAGCTAGAGCATTGTGCGCTGCTGATAAGATGATTTTATTAGATGAACCAGCAGCAGGGCTTGATCCAGATGCAATGCAGTATATGTATGATTTAATTTCGAAGTTAAATAAAGAAGGCATGACAATCGTAATGATTACACATGATGTACCCGCAGTGGTGCAGTATGCAAATCGCATTGTTCGCTTCGTGGATGGTAAAGTCAAAGAAATCTCCACAGATGAATATCGAAAGGTGGTGGAAGAATGCTAGCTGAATTACTACGCTATCTTGAATATCCTTTTGTAAGATATGCCATCGTTGCGGCGATGTTAATCTCACTATGTTCTGCACTTGTAGGTGTCATTCTTGTACTAAAGAGATATTCCTATATCGGTGATGGATTATCACACGTTGCCTTTGGCGCAATGTCGATCGCTCTTGTGCTTGGGATGATTCAACAAAAGATGTATCTTGTCTTTCCGATTACAACAGTAGCGGCAATCCTAATTCTAAAATCAGGACAAAATAAAAGAGTCCAAGGTGATGCGATTGTCGGCATGATTTCGACTGGTGCACTCGCCCTTGGATATCTATTAATGAATCTATTCCCACCAACCGCAAATATTAGTGGTGATGTATGTAGCACACTCTTTGGCTCTACATCGATCTTGACACTTTCCAAAGCGGAGGTTTGGTTATGTGTGTTTGCTTCTATCATCGTTCTAATCATATTTGTGATGTTATATCCGAAGATTTTTGCGGTAACGTTTGATGAAAACTTCTCCAAGGCAATTGGTCTAAAGGCAAATCAGATTAATTTAATCTTGGCAGTTATCATTGCAGTTATCGTTGTTCTAGCAATGAATCTTGTAGGTTCGTTATTGATTTCTGCATTAGTAATCTTCCCGGCATTATCTGTTATGCAGTTGTTTAAGAGTTTTAAAGCTGTGTTGATTGGGGCCGCAGTACTATCAGAAATCTGTACAGTTACAGGTATGCTTGTAGCAATTCTTTGCAGTACACCTGTAGGCGCTACGATTGTTACAGTAGATATTATTGCGTTTATTATCTGTTGGTTGATTCGTACAATGAAAGCGTAAGTAGTAATGAAATATATTAAGAAGTTTGTCTTAATCTTTCTAAGTGTTGGAATCATTACATTAGCCTTTCTATATACACATCAACCAAATGCAGTAAAACCAGAACTAAGTAAAGAGACAGTAGTGGACTATGATTTGTCTGTACTAAGTGGAAATGTTGTGTATTCGCAAGTATTCGCAATGATGACAAATCCAGAAGAATATGTGGATAAGACATTTAAGATTTCTGGAGTCTTTGCGCTAGGCAAAGATAAAGATGGTAATACGATGTATGGTTGTATTATCAAAGATGCGTTGGGTTGTTGCCAACAAGGCATTCAATTCCAATGGGAGGGAAATCATAAATATCCAGAGGATTATCCAGATTTAGGAACAGAGATTACAGTTGTAGGAACGTTTTAGTTATCAAAAGGATGGAAATATTGTTTCCTTATTATTAAAGAACGCAGAAATGAAGGTGGATTAAACCCACCTTTTTGTATGAAGTCTATTTTATCTGATTTACCATTGTTGATAGATATTATATAGTTCCTGTTTTTGGTTTTCGGATAGTTGCTCATCTTTATGAATGTCATAATCATCTACTAAAGACACATGATAAGCTACCATTTTGCCATTCTTTACTGCAATGACATCTGGAACGAACATGCCTTTTTTACCATTGTTATCTTCTTGGAAGCTATCTGAAATATACTTTGAAAGATTTGCGTAGTTCTCTTCTCTTTCTCTTTTTGTTTCTCCCATGCCTTTGTTTGCGTCAATATAGTAAATCGAAATATTATTATCTTTTGCGACGGCATTCAAAATAGGTACAGCGCGTTCACACCACGGACAGCCAACCTTTCCGTAGTATAGAATCCCTGAATAACCTTCTGTAAAAAATTTGATTGAGCTTTCAAATGTGATTTCCTTAAATGCAGGGTTGTTATCGGTCAAAAATGAATATTCTTTTATATCAGATTCTTTTTGATCAACATAAACTAGGTTTAATGTCTCTATAGTATTAGAATTTTGACTTTCTGGTGTAGGTTTGCAACCAAATAATAATGTTGATGATAGTAAAGCATAAAGCAACTTTCTAAAGTTACGCATAATACCCCCCATGATTTAATTATTCAACAGCAATCAGAAATATTAATATAATTTGATATTCACTTTTCTAAATATGATATATCCAATCATAATTCCAATTGTATTGATTAAAATATCTACAACATCAAAGATTCCTCGATGACTAACGAATTGTAATAATTCAATAGAAGTTATCAGTAATAAGGATATAAGTAGTACAGAACTAATCTTTAAATGTTTGAGCCAGTATCCGATAGGAATAAATAAGATCAAATTTAATATAGTTTGAGAAAGATTTGTTGTTTCAAAATTAAAGAGTTCAAGAAGATTTAGGTTAATGTTGTTGTCATGATAGACTCTAAAAAATAGTAATAAAATCATCACAAGAAAATAAATTACCCAGAGTAATCGCAATACAAATGTTGGAATACGATGAGATGGATTCAATAATAAATAGCTACTGCCATAAAATATGAGAGTTTGACCAAACAAAATCAAAAGATATAAAAGGGGCTCGATTACATATAATCCTTGGAAGTGAGAGTCCAAAAATTACTAGTAACATAATAGAAAACTAGGAAACTAATGATACAAGTCAAAATGATATGTAGTATTCGGGATGATTTTCTCATATTAATACTCTTAACTATTATTATCATATATCAAAATGAAACTGATTTGTGATTTTAATATGAAACAGGCGGTTGGCTCGTTGCGAGTTTGCGAATTATGTGCTATTGTAATCAAGACTTTGAAGGAGTTTTTCGTAATGGCAAAAGAGGCAAGAAAAATTATTCTTGCGTGTGAAGAATGTCTTGCACGCAACTATACAACAAACGGTTCGAAAAACAGCACAAAGAGATTGGAGCTCAAAAAGTTCTGCCCAAAATGTGGCAAGATGACGCTCCATAAAGAAACAAAATAGAAAGTAGGCAAGGCGATGTCTGAAGAGATGAAAGATAAGAAAGCTGCAAAGTCTGAAAAGCAGCAGGCTAAAGAAGCTAAGAAATTAGCCAAGAAGAATAAACCAGCAAAAGACCACTGGTTTACAATCAGCGGTATTACAAAAGAAGCAAAGCGTGTTCGCTGGCCACATTGGACTAACCAAGGTAGCGAAGAAGGAACACTACAAAATACTGCTGAAGTATTAGCATTCACAATATTCTTTGCATTATTCTTTGTGTTGTGTGATTTAGGTGTTGCATATCTAATGAAAGCATTCGGGATTGGAGCGTAACAATATATGACAACAAATGAGAAGGCAGTAATTTCTGCAATTGATGATGAACATGAAACTAGATGGTATGTTGTAAATACATACGCTGGTCATGAAAATAGAGTTAAGGAAAATCTTGAGAAGCGTGTTGAAACAATGGGCATTCAAGATTCCTTATTTCGCATTGTAGTAGCAGAAGAAACAGAGACTGTTATTGGCAAGGATGGAAAACCAAAGGATGTTAAGACAAACGTGTTCCCGGGTTACCTCTTCGTTGAAATGAAGATGACAGATGAAGCTTGGTACGTTGTACGTAATACTCCAGGTGTTACAGGATTTATCGGTTCCTCTGGTGGTGGTGCAAAGCCATTCCCAGTTGCACCAGATGAAATGGAAGCTATCTTACGCCGTATTGGTCAAAGTGATAAGAAGATTTCAATTGATTTCGAGATTGGTGATACAGTGAAGATTCTTGCTGGTCCATTCAGTGGAATGGAAGGAAGAGTTGCGTCATTGAATGATCAGACACAGACAGCTAACGTATTAATTATGTTGTTTGGTCGCGAGACACCAACTGATATCAACTATGGTGATTTGGAAAAAGTAGAATTGTTCTAGGAGGTTGACATGACAGTAGAATTAACAAAAATCCTAACGAGTTATGCGATTTTCGCGGTAATTTGGTATGTCCTACAGACCTTCGGATATTTAAAAGTATTACGTAAAACACCTGAAAATAAGATCCTTGCATTTATTCCAGTTTTACGTGAACTTGTGATGTTCAAACTAGTTTGGAAATCTAAGTACGCTGGAATTATCTGGTTTGTATGTGCAATTGGTGGTTTAGCATTATTCTTGGCTGCTGCTAATACAGGTATACAGATTATTGGATGGCTTGGTTTAGCGATGATAATTGCATCAATCGCAATTCATATCAAGAGATCTGGGAAGCAAACAAAAGCATTCAACATCAGTGGTGGTATTACAACATTATTAATTTTCGCTAACCCAATCGGAAATATTGTAATCGGTATGGGACAAGCTGAATACAAAGGTGCAAAATAAGAGTGTAGGCAACTGAAGTGAACCCAATTTCTTGGACACTGTAATTTACAGACATGATAAGGCTTAAGCGAAATCAGTCGTGGGTCAATCATATACAAAATAAGGATATCTATGTCATCATAGTTGGTGACTAAGATATCCTTTTTTAGAAAAGATTGAAGTATTGTTTAATTTTATTAATTTAATGTATCAACAATTTGTTTGGTATATGTACCATGTTTTTTGTGTTCTCGTTTTTCTGGAATATAGAGATGTCGTTAGGCAATAGAATAGTTTGTCGTTAAGGCAGTATAGTGCTCTTCTAGGTTTGTATATCCATTGGATACCTCGATCAGATAATCAAGTTATGCACCAGCTTTTTCAAAAAAGCAGTTTTTATTGAAGTCTCTATATAGTTCCTTTAATTTCATACGCAAGCTTTAAATCAGGACTTATCTCCACAACATGTGTAAAGGTCCCTGTAATTCATCTTCTGATGAAATTTTGAGTTGTATCTTGGCTCGTTATCGAGGTCGAATGAATCAGTTTCCAATAGCTTATGCCAGGTCTTAAGCAGATAGTAACTAGTACTATCATAAACTCACTGTTTCATGACTTCTACACGTATGCGTGTAAAGCACTCTGTAAGTTGTTTGATGACATGGAAAGGATCTACTGCTATTTCGTAATGTCTTAGGTACTTTTTACACATATCAATCGTAACGTACTTTACCTTGTCTCTCTCCGATTGTGGAATTATTTCAAAGTGTTTCGATAGTGTTACTTTCGAATGATTTGGTAGTATCTCGTTTAATATCCTGTGATTGTTGTCTACGAATACACATAAGTATGAACCACCGTATTTTGCCATGGAAGAAGAAATCTCATCGATACCTAGGTTCTCAGGAAGTGTTAATCTAGGTGCACGGATGGAACTATCTGTATACATCCTTACTCTACAGACAAAAAGACAATCCCGTAGAGAATCACTCTTTGGAATTGTCTTTTATCAAATCTATCATCACGGGATTTATTGCGTGTTTTTTGAAAACCCCACGCTATTTTAAATTACCTTAATTTTTTTCTAACACTCTCATAGGTGACACTATTTTCTTTTGCGTATTCTTTCAATTTAATATTCATAATCATCTATTGAGTGTACAAAACTTATATTGTACAACGGTTGTATTTGTTGGTTGTATTTAATTTTAGCAACCAGATGCTACCGTTTCAGTCCATTCTTGCTGGTCTACAACCCATACATTGTCATACTCTGCAGGAACATACTCTGCGCCAACCTGAACTTTTTTGACGGAACAACCTTCACCTTGACTCTCACATTCAGCTTGGCTGTTATAAACACGACCCGTCTGATTACCCACAAATTTATCTTCATAAATACCACGGATATGTTCAGGCACAACCTCACGTTGCTCATAATGGCCTACCTCTGGGTGAGTAACTGTTGTATAAGTAGGCACACATGGTGTAGGTGTCGGCTGACTATAAGTGTTTGTTTGAGTATCAGTAGGAACATCATTCTCAGGAGCAACTGGAGTAGTTGTTTCAGTAGGAGTTGGTGTCGGCTCTTCCTTAGTTTCAGCCTTCTTATCATCAGCCTTTACTTCTTCCTTCTTATCAGACTTGTCTTCCTTAGTAGTATTGTCATTTTTAGCAGTTTCAGTGGTCTTAGACTGTTCAACTGTCTTAGAGCGGCAAGACTTAACAGCTAAGATTACTGCACCGATTAATGCCAATAGAAGTAAAACGATAATTAACTTTTTCTTTTTATTCATAACCCATATATCCCTTGTTAAATTATATTTTACATATTATTAATAATAAAACAACTATAGAAACGATAGATTGATTCTTTTTTCACTTGAGGATAGTCTAAATACCATCTTTATCTTGACGCAAAACCTATATTATCCTATTATATAAAGGCACTTTTAGTGCACTCATGCGTGGGAGGATAGCAATGTCCGCTGACCACTGCATGTGGATTCTAATATAAGGAGGAAAACCACATGGCAAAGAAAATTGCAAAAGTAGCTAAGCTACAATTCCCTGCTGGTGGAGCTAAACCAGGACCAGCTCTAGCATCTGCAGGTATCAACATGCCTAAATTCTGTACAGAATTTAACGACAAAACTAAGGACCGTCACGGTGACATCGTTCCTGTAATCATTACAGCTTACGAAGATAAGTCATTTGACTTCGTCATCAAGACAACTCCAGCTGCTATCTTATTAAAGAAGGCCGCTGGTATTAACAAGGCTTCTGGAACACCAAAGACAGTTAAAGCCGGTAAGATTACAATGGCTCAGTTAAGAGAAATCGCTGAGTATAAGATGCCTGACCTCAACGCTAATGACGTTGAAGCAGCAATGAACATCATTGCTGGTACAGCACGTAACATGGGTATCGTAGTAGAAGGCGAGGCTAAGTAACAATGGCAGGAAAGAAGTACAGAGCAGCGTTAGAACAAGTAGATAGCGCTAAAGTTTATGATTACAAGGAAGCGATTGCTTTAGCTAAGAAGATCAGCACAACTAAGTTTGATTCTTCATTAGAAGCTAGCTTCGTATTAAACGTTGACCCACGTCAGGCTGAACAGAACATTCGTGGAGCAATGGTATTACCAAACGGTACAGGTAAGACACAGCGTGTATTAGTAATTACACAGGGTGCTAAGGAAGAAGAAGCTAAGGCAGCAGGTGCTGACTTCGTTGGTGGCGTTGATATGATTCAACAGATCCAAGGTGGTTGGTTCGACTTTGACATTATCGTAGCTACTCCAGACATGATGGGTCAGTTAGGTAAGTTAGGTAAGCTATTAGGTCCTAAGGGATTAATGCCAAACCCTAAGACAGGTACAGTAACAATGGACGTTGCTAAGGCAATCGACGAAATCAAGAAGGGTAAGGTAGAATACCGTGTAGACAAGGATGGAAACATCAATGTATTATTCGGTAAGGTATCTTTCACTGAAGAAGCTCTTGTTGAAAACTTCAAGGCTTTATATGACCGTATCTTAAAGGCTAGACCTGTAACAGTTAAGGGTGCATACCTCAAGGGTGTAACAGTATCCACAACTATGGGTCCTGGTATCAAAGTTACAGTTGAATAAGTAATTTAAAAATCTCACAGCGATGTGAGATTTTTTATATGCAATGATTAGATTAGAAGCCTTGTTTAAAGAACTTGCGGAATGCGGATACTTCTTCGGTAGATTGTGTTACAGATACACAGTACTTTGCGCGCTCACCAATCCCTGGTTCATAAGTGATTGGTTCAAGTTTGAAGGATACCGCAGGACTTTCCGCAAAGCAGTAGCCCATAGATGTACGTATTGATGAACCATTTTCTTTATTAAAGAATACTGGTTGGTCATATGTAGAAAGAGATGGGTCAACATAGATAACAACTACTTCACCAGTCTTGTATCCCACGATAAAGTTGTAATGATGAGTGACTGACGCAATAACAGCACTATGGTAATTTTCGGAATGACAATATACCAGTTGATAATCATCACCATTGGAACAGCTTCATTAAAAATTTCGCGCATACGAGCTTTGTTTTTGGCATTATCCTCGTCAGATGCGCCCGTTAGTGCCTTTTTGAATAAACCAAGAATGTTCATAAAAATCTCCTTTACTACTAGTTATAAGGAAATTATAGTGCTGATTCTAATACTCTTCAACCATAGAACGTCAAATTTGAATATCAAAAAAACGTGATAAAATAGAAATAAAGTAGAGGTGATACTATGTTAGATGAAGGAAGACTAAGTCGTGTCATTGAGAAGATGACAACAGATTGTTTATTGATTACAGATCCAGTTTCTATTGCGTATCTTTGTGGAAAGAAAATAGAACCAGGAGAAAGATTCCTTGGTTTATTAATCGGGAAGGGAATTGAACCAGTTTTGATTTTGAATCAATTATTCCGTTTTTCTGAAGAGATTGGTGTAAGAGTAGAGTATTATAAAGACACAGATAGAATTACAACGATCATTTCAAAGTTTATCGATAAAAATAGTAGCTTAGGTGTAGATAAGATTATGCCAGCTAGATTCTTAATTCCAATGATGGAAGAAAGCATAGCATCTGAATTTAAACTTGGATCGTACGCAGTTGATCATACACGTGCTGTGAAAGATGCTCGTGAACAAGAACTCATGCGTGCAGCATCTCATATCAATGACTTAGCAATGGCTGAGTTTAAGAAACTCATACACGAAGGTGTAACAGAAGTAGAGGTTGCTTCACATATGCTAGATATCTACCTAAAGCTAGGTGCAAGCGGATATTCTTTTGAGCCTATCGTTGCCTTTGGCAAGAATGCAGCTGATCCACATCATATGCCAGATGATACGGTATTACAGGAAGGTGATACAGTACTCTTCGATGTTGGTTGTATCGTAAATGGGTACTGTTCAGATATGACAAGAACCTTCTTCTATAAGAAGTATCCAAATGCAGAACAAGTAGAAGTCTATAACCTTGTTCGTAAGGCTAATGAAAGTGCAGAAAGTTATTGTAAACCAGGTGTAAGACTATGTGATATTGATGCGGTAGCTCGTAACATTATCACAGATGGTGGTTATGGTGAAGACTTTACACATCGACTTGGACATTTCATTGGTACAGAGACACATGAATATGGAGATGTATCGCAAGCATTTACAGATTTAACAGTAGAAGGAAATACCTTCTCCATTGAGCCGGGTATCTATCATCCAAGTATCTTAGGTTGTCGTATTGAAGACTTGGTTTTGATTACACAGGATGGTTGTGAAGTGTTAAATCACTATCCACATGAGATAGAAGTTATTGAATAAATTCATAAAGGAGGAACATCTATTGATTAAGAACATGAAAAAGAGCAGAATTTTAATTCTATCAATTATTGGAATAATCGTTATTTCCCTGGGAATATTAAGCTGGAACAAGCCTGATAAGAAGGCAGGAGAAGATGTGACGAAGTATGACTATGTTGCAAGTTTCTATTCCATTCATCAAAATGGAAAGATGAATCCTCAAACTAAGATAGTTTTTGCAAGTAGTGACCAAGAACAATTGGAATTTAGCGATAAAGTATATGCTGCAGGAAGACTATTCCAAGAAGGAAATACAGTCCTAGCATATTCTTTCAGTGGGAATAAATCATTACTCTTTGAATCAACAGCAGGGTATTCAACATTCTCAATGACCAAGGGTGTATTTGAATCAACCATATATACAGTGGAGCTTGCCCTCAATGGGACAAATGGCAGAATTGAAGTGATTAACATTGATGATGGATCAGTAGGTGAAATTCGGGATATGATACGATACACAGGTCCAGATCATAAAGTGACCACATCGCCAGTGATTTATTCATCGATTTATCGTGCAGTAGAAATTGGTACAAGAATCTACTTTGTAGGATATGATATGGTTCAAGATCAATATGAATTGTCTTATCTGGATGAAGAAACAAATGAACTCCATTATGTAGATAACTGGCGTTATACTTCTGTTAGTTTTGAAGAATTCTTATATGTAGATGGAAAAATTGTGACGGTAGAAAATCCTTATAATAGTCGCTTTATGAAGGATATTACATTACCAGAGACGGCTAGCTTAACAAGTATGGACCCAGATACCTTGGAGGCAAAGAGTGTTTCACTAGATACAAAGAGAATCATTTCTGCATATGCGTATAAAGACCATATTCGCTTAGTGACGGTTGATAATCATCTTCTGGAATATACAGTTGACTTAGAACTAGTATCGGATAAGGATTTATCAGGAACTGATTTTGCGAACCTATTTACAAATACAGATTATAAGTTCCATGGCATTCGTTATTTAGGAAATAAGGCGGCAGCAATCGTAACACCAAATACAGAAACAACAACAGAATTAGGAAAAATCTTAGAATTTGATGCGGATACATTAACTCTACAAAAGAGTATTACAATTCCTCTATCAGAAAATACAGGTTGGAAAACAGACTTTGTGGATTTACTGATCATTGAAAAATAGTAAATTAGACGACAATTGATAACTGATAGAGTGATTGCATAGTTTTTACACATGGGGGGGATAACCATGAAGAAAATGTGTAGAATCTTAGCATGTGTAGGTACATTATTCCTTACATCATGCACAGCATCAACCAACCGTAGTACACAAACAACATCAACATCCGTTACAGAACAAAAGAAAGAAACTCCTGAACCAAAGGAAACAGTTTCTCCAGAAGTGACAGAAGCACTCCATGCATACAATGAATTGTTAGATAACATTGATGCATATGATTTTGGTATGGGCGATGAAGTGGTTAGTGGTACAACTTACCGCCTTGTGTACCTGAATCAGGAAATCCCGCAATTGCTTGTGACAAAGCACTATCACGTTCCACATATTGCGATGAGTAAGATTTTTGGGTTCGATTCAAAAACAGGCGAATGCATGGTATCAGACAGTACGTTTCTGTTGGATAGTCCTTCGCAGCATGAATCTGGCACATCGGAAACCGTAGGATATTTTGTGTTACTGAAGGAACACATGGGGCTAGTCTAGGTAGAGAATAAGCGTAGCACTCATGAAATTGTGAGTATCAAATTGCTTGAGTGGAAAGATGAGAAGCTTGTTGAAACGGAAATTTCGGAAATGGAATTCAATAGTCTTTCCAAAGAAGAGAAGCTTATTATGTACAGTATTGAGAATCGGAAGGAATTAGAATAAATGATAAAAGTGTATCCTGAATTAACGGGATACACTTTCGTTTTGTTTGAGCCATGTTTGTAATAATTGAATATATTGTTCTGTCTCTTCGGCAAATACCATATGACGACAGTTTGGAAATAGGTGCCATGTTGCATGTTTGATATTGTCATACATTGTCTTAGCAACAAGTGGAGTGCATAAGTCATTTGTTCCAGATATAATAAGAGTAGGAATATTGATATGCTTTAATTCATCTGTTACTTCAAAACCCGCTAGACTTCCAGTAGGTGTATATTCATTTGGCCCCCAACCATAGAGGTACGCTTCTTTACCTGTCTTCTTTGGGCGTGTTAAGCAATCAGGTGCTTTGCCAACTTCGTAGACACCTGCACAATGTGCATGCATGAAATGAGTATTTGCGGTGATGTAGTCTTCACTTTCATAATTACCTGTTTTTTCCGCAATCTCTATTGCGCGTTGATCAGATTCAGACATGAAATGAATCATGCGATGTTGTTCACTTGCCCAAAGAGAAGCGGAAGATAATGTGCTAGATAGTATCAGTGATTCAATACCAGTGGGGTTGTAATGTAATACATAGTCTAGTGCAAGCATGCCACCCCAGGATTGGCCTAAAAGATGAACCTTTGTTAAGTTTAGATGCTTATGCAATGCGATTAACTCATTAACCCAAGTTTTGGGTGTCCATAATTCAGGTTGACCATCAACGTAGGAATTTCCACAACCAAGTTGATCATACATGACAAGACAATAATCATCGCAAGCAAGTGGATCAAGTAGTTCAAAATAGTTATGTGTAGAGCCAGGACCACCATGTAATAGAACTAATGCAGGTTTGGTAATATCACCGACAATTCGGTAGTAGGTTTGATAGTTTAAAAATGGCATGTAGCCTTCTGTAATTTTCATATGCATAGTATAACACGCTATAGATAATGAATTTCACATTTTTGCGGGAAACATATTGTCTGAAGGTTTTTTTAGACAATACGTATAATTAGAATAGAGGGTTTATATCATGGATAGACAGGATAAATTACTTTTCTTATTAGTAAAGGAAAATGATTGCAGTAAATCAATTCAAGAAATTGCGGAGCTTTTTGGTGTGACTGCTCGAACAATCCGTAATGATATTGAAGCGCTCAATGATGTGCTTATTTGTAATGGAGCAAGAATCAAGATTAAACGTAAAGGTATTTCAATTGAAATCCAAGATAAAGAGAAGCTAGAGGATTATTTACAGTCTATCGAGAGTAATCGTGAAAGAGTTCTAACTGCTCAAGATCGTGTTCGCCAGATTATAGAAACCTTACTTACTTCTGATGAAAGTGTGCGTATGGATGACCTTGCGGATGCGATGTTTATCAGTCGTGCAACTCTAAAGAATGATATGAAGACAGTCCGAAGCATCCTTGCGGATTTTGGAATTGAAATTGATTATCGTGCGTATCAAGGTATGCGCGCGATTGGTAGTGAACAGCAGTATCGTCTTTGTCTAACTAGAATTCAAATGGAAGAACCATTCTATACGCAGCAACTGCCAGAAAATAATCAATTAGATATCATTCATAAAATTATCACAGATAAAGTTGTGAAATACAATTTTATGATATCAGATTTATCACTGAATAATTTAACCTTCCACATCTATATCGCAATTCAACGTATCCTAGATGGCAAAGTGATTCATCTTGGGAGAGAAACAGAACAACAGATGGAAAATGATAGTGATCTTGCGATGACAAAAGTGATTATCCAGGATATTGAAAAAGAATTTCATGTGAAGTTTCCAGATAGTGAAGTGTATTACGTACTAATGCATTTGAGTAGTAAGAAGATTATCCGGCTTAATAATGGACAACAAAGCAGTTCTGTTGTGGATGAAGATACATTTGAAATTGTTCTGGCAATGTTAGAAGCAGTCAATGAAACCTTCCGCATTGATTTACGGTATGACTTTGAACTTGCGACATTATTATCTCTACATGTCATCCCATTTAAAGTAAGATTACAGAATCATATCGCAAGCTATAATCCGTTAGCCAATCAGATTCGCGAACACTATGTACTTGCATACTCAATGGCTACTGTTGCCTGTGGTGTATTAAAGAAAATGTATAACAGATGTATCTGTAAAGATGAGATTGCATATATTGCGTTGCACTTTAACGTTGCACTAGAAAAGAAACGTGAAAAACAGACCAAAGAAAAAGTATTAATCGTATGTGGAAGTGGTCGAGCAAGTTCAGAGTTATTGCGTTATCAGATTGAAGAAAAGTTTGGTAAGAATCTAGTGGTTGTTGGAACGGCGAGTTTAAATACTTTGCATAATCAAAATCTTGATGGAATTGATTACATTCTGACAACTGTACCAATTGAAGAAAAATTAAATATACCAGTTATTGAAGTCAATGCTTTCTTGGGAAAGAGTGCAATTGAAAATGTTCATGCGATGATTCAGAAGACCCGAGACTTACAAATCTTTAATTACTTCCGTGAGGATATGTTCTTTGGGGATTTACCCTATAACGATAAAGAGGGAGTGATCCATTTCTTATGCATGCAAGCACAGAAGAAAGTAGATATCTCAAACGACTTAGAGGAAGCTGTGCTAGAAAGAGAAAGTGTTGGTGCAACTGCATTTGGAAATATGGTTGCGATACCACATCCAATCCACCCAATGGGTAAGGAAAGTTTTGTTGAGATCGGTATCTTACAAAAACCAATCCAATGGGATAAGGATACGGTACAAATCATCTTCCTTTTATCTATGAAGGAGAAGGGCGATGATACCATGCCTGCATTCTATAAAGTGCTCAGTCAGATTGTAAGTTCTGATGAATATACAAAGGAATTGGTCCGTACACAGAGTTTTGATAAGTTACATGAGATTATTCTGAAGATTGAAGAAGAATCCGTATAATGAATTTCCATTTCTAAATTGAAAAAGTGAACTGTTCTCTACTACCTAATGGATGGAAAATGTAGATACAGATGAAAGGAGGAAAAAATGTTTGCAAAAGAATTAACGATTTTCACGGACAAAGTTTATCGTGACAAGTATGAAGCAATTGAAGATATTGCACATTTGCCAAATGAATTTGTAAATAATTACGATGAGTATGCTAAGGCTGTTGTTGACCGTGAAAACGTAATCGCAACCTATATCGGTTATGGTATTGCAATACCACATGCAATCTCAGCTGCAGTCAATCGTGCATTTGTTATCTATGTAAAATTCTTGAATGGATGCGCATGGGCAAATGAAGATGGCGAAGACAGGGTAGATCACATGATGATGATTGGTGTACCTGCTGATAAAGGATCTACGCAACATTTGAAGATTCTAGCAGAACTCAGTAAGAATTTAATGCATGAAGATTTCCGTGAGAAATTCTTAAATACAAAGAGCCCTGATGAATCTTACGAACTTTTGAAATCGATTGAAAAGGAGATGGAAGCATGAAACTAGTAGCAGTAAGTGCATGTACAGCAGGTATTGCACATACGTACATGACACAAGAAGCAATCGAGCAAGAATGCAAGAAGAGAGGCATTGACTGCAAGGTTGAAACACAAGGTGGTATGGGTATCAATAATGAGTTGGAACAAGATGAAATCGATGCGGCTGATGTTGTTATTTTAGCTATCGCAATTGGTATTGAAGGCGATGAACGCTTTGATGAAAAACGTGATGAGGGTAAGGTTATCGAAGTTGATCCAACACAAGCAATCAAAGATATCAAGAAATTAATTGATAGAGCGGAGGCTTTGGCAAATGAGTGAGATGAATCATAAGTTGAAAGAAACTGGACGTAGTATATTTAAAGCATTTAATACGGGT
>CAKMPP010000074.1 GCA_927911475.1 uncultured Solobacterium sp.
ATGATGGGAAACATTGTAAAAGAAAATAGTGTATTTTTTATTTGGAAATGCAATATTTGAAAACGGTATTCTTGGTTTTCTGATTACATTTTTTAATCACAGTTGTGATTGCAAAGATATTTACAACGATACTTGAGAAGTTAGTTGATCATGCGATGAAAAAAGATGCTAGAGCAAGTATGCCATTTAAGTATCTTTTAAAAATAATACGTACAGTCATTTATGTTATTGCAGTGTTTGCAATCTTGATGAATGTAAAGCCTTTGCAGAGTATTTCTACGGCGATACTAGGCGCAACGAGTGTCATGACAGTTGTCGTTGGTTTAGCTGCGCAGGAAACATTTGGTAACTTTATCGCAGGTTTCTTTATCGTAATCTATCAACCATTCCACGTAGGGGATATGGTCAATCTTCCAGAGAAGAATATTTCTGGTACAGTCATTGAAATTACATTCCGTCATACAATCTTAAATACAATTGAGAACACAAAGATTATTGTGCCAAATAGTACGATGAACTCGGCAATTGTAGAAGATAAAGCATTTGGACAGAAAACGTACATTCGCTATCTATTCTTATCCGTAGCGTACAATACTGATATTGATAAACTTGAAAGAGTGATTACAGATGTTGTTATCAATACAGATGGTGTGATTGATACAAGAAGTGTAGAAGCACAAGAAAAGAATTTACCAATCAATATTACGGTAAATGAGTTTTTAGATAGTGGTATTCAGATTCGATTCCCATTTACAACGAAGTCACTTGCAAAAAGCGTAGAGACTGCTTCTAAGATTCGTAAGTCTTTACTTGTGGCATTTAGAGAGAATGAAATTGAGATTCCATATCAAAAAATTCAGATTATTAAGGATAATATGTAAACGTTTACATTATTTTCATGAATTAATTTAAAAAGTTATTAAAAGATAATCAAACAATATTGCAGGGAAATAAAATTGAGGTATTATGTAGTTACAGGAACACGAAGTGTATTGAATAAGAGAATGGAGATGATGTAGCATGACTACGAAGCATGTTCTTTTTGATATACAATATGAGATTGTACAAACCCCAGGCGGGGAGGTTTTTGAGGGTTCTCTGTGAAAATGGTTTTTAGGATGGACATATAATGCCCATCCTTTTTCGTAACTAATTTCTGATAATCATACAGGAGGAAAACGATTATGGATCAGACAAATTTAGACTTTTTTGAAGCAGCAGCCAGTGGCGATTTTGCGAAGTTATGTGCACAGGTTTCTAAGGGTGCAAACATTAACATCGCAAATGGTGATGGACGTACAGCGTTAATGAGAAGCGCAAAAACGTGGTTACACTGAAATCGTACGTTTCTTATTAGACAATGGTGCGGATACAAGAGCTAGAGATAAAAATAATAAGACAGCTTTAATGGGTGCCGCTAAGAAGGGTCACACAGACATTTGCCGTATGTTAATTCATGCGGGCGCAAACGTTGATGCCCACGATAATAAGGGTAGAACAGCTTTAATGAGAGCTTCATTACTTGGTCATAGTGACACAGTAAAGTACTTAATTTCTAAGAACGCTGATGTAAATGCAGTAGATGAACAGGGTCGTACAGCATTAATGGAAGCAGTAAATGCATATAAGTTAGATGAAATTAAAGATTTAGTAGATAACGGTGCAGATATCAATAAGGCTGATAATAAGGGTTGTACAGCATTGATGCGCGCTGCATATATTGGAATTCCAGAATTAGTAAAGTATCTGCTTGAAAAAGGTGCAGATAAGACAATGAAGGATTTTGATGGTAATTTAGCAATTCATTATGTACGTAAAGAATGCTTATCAGATTTGAAAGATATTTTGAAGTAGGAGGCCGACAATGAAAGACTATTTAGCAAATGAAGTAAGAAATGTAGTTGTGCTAGGACATTCTGGCGCTGGTAAGAGTTCTGTCATTGAAGCCTGCCTATATTTTACAAAGGCAATCGAACGTTATGGAAAGAATAACGATGGCACAACAGCTCTTAATTATGATCCTGAAGAAGGTAAACGTGGTACATCTGTATATTGCCATATCGCACCTGTAGAATGGAAAGATAAGAAAATCAACTTTATCGATACTCCAGGTTATATGGACTATGCTGGTGAAGAAGCAACTGGACTTGTAATGGGTGATAATGCCTTAATTGTTGTAAACGCAAAAGAAGGAATTGAGGCTGGTACAGAGCGTGCTTGGCGTGAAGCAGTTTCCAAACAAAAGATTCCTACAATCTTCTTTGTAAATAAGATGGATGTAGAAAATGCAAACTTCGATACTGTATACTCAACTCTTAGAGAAAAGTTTGGTAAGTCAGTAATCCCATTTGAAGTTCCAATCATTGAAAATGGTGTGGTTGTAGGTTCTGTTAATATCTTGCGTCGTAAAGCATGGTATTATAATGACCGTAATACAGCAAAAGAAGTGCCATCTGATTTAGTTGGTGAAGTAGAGCGTTACTACAATGAAATCGCAGAAGCTATCGCAATGACTGATGATGAACTCATGGAGAAATTCTTCTCAGGGGAAACATTTGATGAACATGAACTAGCCAAGGGATTACGTATTGGTGTACGTAATGGTGATATCCGTCCTGTATACTGCGGTAGTGCAGAAAACCAAACAGGTATTGAACGTTTGTTAGACCTAATTACAGAGTATTTCCCAAGCTACGCAGAAAAGGGAAGAATCCAAGCTGAAACACTGAAGGGTGATATAGTTGACATGGAAACAAACGAAAATGAAGCACTCAGCGCATTTGTATTCAAGACAATCGTTGACCCATTCGTAGGTAAGGTTTCTTACTTAAAGGTAATGAGTGGTGTCCTCAATAGTGATAGCCAAGTATATAACTCCAAGAAGGACGTAACAGAAAAAGTTAATCAAATCTACGTTATCAATGGTAAGTATCAGATTGGTGTAGGTAAGTTATTTACAGGTGATATCGGTGCAGTTGTTAAGCTACAAGCAACAGAAACAAACGATACATTGTGCACTCGTTCTAGAGTTATCAAGTATCCAGATATCGAGTATCCTCATCCAATGTTAGGATATGCAATTCATCCAAAGACAAAGACAGATGAAGATAAGTTATCCAGTGGTATTCATAATCTAATGTTAGAAGACCATACAATCAAACTAGTAAACAACGAAGAAACACACGAACAAGTACTATATGGTGTTGGTGATCAACATATCGACTTAATCCTTTCTAAGTTAAAGAGTAAGTATAAGGTTGAAGTAACTACAGAAAAACCAACTGTACAGTATCGTGAGACAATCTCAGCAAAGGCTGAAGCACAAGGTAAATACAAGAAACAAAATGGTGGTGCAGGTCAGTATGGTGATGTTTGGGTAAGATTTGAACCAACAGATTCTGATGATATGGTATTTGCGGAAGAAGTATTTGGTGGTGCAGTTCCTAAACAATACTTCCCACCTGTTGAACAAGGTTTGCGTGACTGCATGAATAAGGGTGTTCTTGCGGGATATAAAGTAGTTGGTGTTAAGGCAACGCTATATGATGGATCTTATCACCCAGTAGACTCGAAGGAAGTAGCCTTCAAGGAAGCTGCTAGACTTGCATATAATGCCGCAATGCCAAATGCCAAACCAGTTCTTCTTGAACCAATTGGTAAGGTTGTTGTGACTGCACCTGAAGACTATACAGGTACACTCATGGGTGACTTTACAAAACGCCGTGGAATTATCTTGGATATGGGTACAGATGAAGATGGTCTACAGGTGATTAGAGCTGAAGTTCCAATGGCAGAAATGTTAACGTACGCAACAGAATTACGTTCTATGACACAAGGTCGTGGATGTTATGAATTAGCGTTTGATCGCTATGAAACAGCACCTCATGATGTAGCACAGAAAGTCATCGACGCAAGAAAGAGCGAGAAAGAATAATCCTCTAGGTGGAAAGTTCATTTGAAACTTTCCACCTATTGCATTTTAAAAGGCAATCATATAAAATAATTGAGCGCCCCCGTGATGGAATTGGTAGACGTACGGGGACTCAAAATCCCCCGGTAGCGATACCGTGTCGGTTCGAGTCCGACCGGAGGCACTAAGAGACGATTCAACAACTGTTGGGTCGTTTTTTTCTTTGAGAGTATATCAATTGCAATGCCATATATGCTTGATACAATATAATTAACCAAAGGAGAAAATGAATTATGGGATTTTATGATTATTATGTAACTGATGCGAGGGGCAATCAGATTTCTTTAAAAGAGTATGAAAATAAGGTGGTATTAGTAGTAAATACTGCTACAGCTTGTGGTTTTACACCTCAGTATGAAGAACTAGAAAAACTTCATGAAAAGTACAATGAACAAGGCTTAGAAATTCTCGATATTCCTTGTAACCAATTCGGTGGACAAGCACCAGGATCTGATGAAGAGATTCATGAGTTCTGCTCTTTACACTTCAATACAAAATTTCCACACATGCACAAGTCAGATGTAAATGGTGAAAATGAATTACCATTATACACATTCTTAAAGGGTGAAAAGGGCTTTGAAGGATTCACAGGTGAAAAGGCAGACTTTATGAATGCGCACGTTGGTAACCTTGTTCCTAACTTTAGAGAAACTTCTGATATTAAGTGGAACTTCACCAAGTTCCTTGTTGACCGTAAGGGAAATGTAGTTGCTCGTTTTGAACCAACTGCTGATATGGCAGATGTAGAAAAAGCGATTCAAGAATTACTTTAATTTTTAGGGAGTCATTTCATCTTTTGTGAATATATACGTAGAAGGATATTCTATGGAGGAAGAAAGATGAATGATTTAAATGCAGTTGAAATTAAAGGGACAGTAATGTACGAACCAAGCGTTCGTAGCACAAAGAATGATTCTACAATGTCAACATTTTCAGTTTGTGTAAAACACAATGAACCAAGTAAAGCGAAGGACTATCTAAATGTAGTTGCGTGGGGAGATGTAGCGGATCAAGTTCGTGAAGAATTCCATGCCGGCACAAGAATTGGCATTAAAGGCCATCTTCGTAAGCAGTTTTACATGAAAGATGAAAATAAGAAGACAGTCGTGCAAATCGTTGCAGAGAAAATCTATCATCCAAAAGATGAAACTGAATAAGTTATATAAAAAGTGCGTTGAACACGTACTTTTAATTTTGGTATAATACGGACGTATTATAACGAGGATGATATGAATCAATATATATTTGTATTAGAAATAGTAGGTACCATTGCGTTTGCGATTTCGGGAGCACTTGTCGCAATGAAATCGAAGATGGACTTCTTTGGGGTTGTGATTATTGGAGTTATTACCGCAACGTTTGGTGGAATTATGCGTGATATTGTACTAGGGAGTGTACCACCAAGTGCGTTTTCCAATCCAGTGTATGTCGTTGTCGCTAGTGTTACTTCTGTTGTCGTATTCTTATTTGCATACTTCAATGTGAATACAAATAAGATTACGCAGAAAAATGCGTATAAGAATTTTTTGTTAATTGCAGATGCGATAGGATTAGGCGTATTTACTGCAGTAGGTGTACGTGTGGCTTTCTTCTTGTATCCAACAGCACATAGTTTCTTACTTGTATTCTGTGGTGTATTAACAGGTGTTGGTGGAGGTTTGTTCCGTGATATCTGTGTCAATCAATTACCACAAATCTTTCATACAGATGTGTATGCAATCGCATCAATATTGGTGCGATTCCATGTGCAATGTTAATGCATGCAGGGAACATCTCATTTGGTATTTGGGTAGGAATTGGTGTGACAATCTTAGTAAGAGCACTGGCAATTTTACATAAATGGAGTTTGCCAGTTGCTAAGAATATTCATGACTAAGATACATGTAATCAATTGTATCGATTAAAAAAGCAGTTATACAACGAATGACATTTAGGGCTTCTCTTAAATCGTGATTCGTTTTTTGTTTTGCCCAAAGTGTAATAGAAGAAAAAATTATATTCACTAACGTCTATTCCATAGTAGAAACAGATACAATAGAGTATACTCTTCATTTCGATTTCACTTGAAGAATATTGTGGGAAATGTGATTTGATTAAATGATAAATATATCTTTGTAATGCATGTTTGGTTTGTATCGTAATATCATCGGTTGTAACTAAAAGAATTGTGTCAGTCACAACTTTGGATGTTAGAAAGACAAGAATCCTTCTTAATTGGTTTATATTTATACCTATATGCTTAGGTATAAATTCCTTACCAACTGTATGTGTGATATCAAAGACAGCACGTAATTGCTTTTTATTGTCGCTATCTGATAGTAGTGAAATGGCAGTATAACCTCTACGAACAGTACGGTGATATCTTTGCCAAGCTTTATATGTTAAGACATATGTAGCAGTTGGACATTGCGTAAAGATTAAAATAATGTTCTCGATGGATTCCTCATGGAAATAACATAATTGTTTTAAGAATGTTAGATAGTTTTCAGGATAAAAGATATTTATTAAATTCTCCTGAATCATATGCACGAGTTGTATTTTTGTTAAAGATGTTTTCATAGGTTGGTATATACAAATTAAGCTCATCCAGCTAAACAAAATCTGTATACATCTCCTTTCTTACCCAGATTAGTATCGGTCTGGGAAACCGTGTAGAATTGAGATTCGTGAATGCGTACTAGAATCTTATAGGTTTGTAGCTTGACTACGTGAGGTATTATCTGACCTGCTTTCGTTTGT
>CAKMPP010000075.1 GCA_927911475.1 uncultured Solobacterium sp.
ATTACTTTTGCATAATGCAGAATAATATCAGAAATATACTTGAATGTTTCTGGACTATTACGATACATTAGATATTTTTCAACATTATTTTCCAGAATATCATTTGCTAATGTAACAAACTTTTCTTCATAAATGTTTTTATATTTCTTAACAACAAGATCTTCACCATTTATATTTCTTGTCGAATAAATTGTTTCGTCTGCTACTTGTCTATTAGGTTTAGTATCAATCTTGTATGAGAACTTCGTTACATCCTTTTCTATCAGTGAAAGTTTATGAACAATTTCTATATACCGTGGATCAAAGAATTTCTTGTCCTCAATAATTTCTAAAACTTCACCTGTTTCTTCATCAATAATTGTTTCTGGGCGCTTATCAAGAATTTCTCCGAAGCGGCGGAAGACCTTTAAGGAAGCAATAATCAATGCATCAATGGCGTGATGTGCATCACCAGTATCGATATCACTTCTCTCCTTATCAAGATGAATTTTATTTCTAAACATGTGTGTTAAATTACCTTTTACGGTATTTACGACAGTAGAAATTTCATTGGCACGGAAGTAGTCTTGCAATGTATTTAAAACAACTCTTTCTGCATATGCAGTATCCACAATATTTCTAGCGATAAATTTCTTCTGTGTATCAAACTTCGTCAAATCCTCATCTGATAATAAGAGATTTTTCTTCTTCTCATATCGTAGTCCATTCATCTTGCGTAAATCATTAACATTCGCAATATAACTTGCCAAATCTGAATACTCTCCAAACTTATGATTCTTATGTGCTTGTAGTGGTGTTAGATTCCCTTTAATCTGATTCTCCCAACGAGTTACAAGAACCTTATTTGACAAGGAATCATCATAGGAAATAGAAATCGGAATAATGTGATCTACTTCAAAAGCTGTTGGATCACTAATTAATAAATCCAAATCAATTGGCATTAATGCATACGCAGTCTTACAATTCTGTTCAGTATATAAACGTAACTTCTGAATTAGCTTTGCATTAACTGTGAGATTATATTTATTCTCATCTACTATTTGTTGGGCACGTTTCTTTTCTTTCTCAAAGAAAGCTTGTGACTCTTTAATTTTTGTCTTTTGTTCCTGGCTATTCTTTGCACGTGTTGTCTCTACAACAATACTATCAAATTCACCATATAGTTCTCTAAGTCTGTTAACGACTTTCATTGCTTCCCTTTGTGCTCTCTTAGCAACTGGACTTAAAATTGCAGTATCATCTGCATGAATTTCTTTCATTCCTTTTAGTTTATTAAAGCGGTCATTCTGATTGCCTCTATTTGTAATAATCTGCATCTGGTTTAATGGTGAAATAAGCATCTCTTTATTAAACTCATTAATTGCCTTTGATGACATAGAATGGTATCCAGAAATCTGAGTTAGGTTAGCTAATGCCTCTATCTCCTCTTCACTAAACTTATTTGATAGTTTACGAATTTCATTCGCACGTCTTTCAACCACCTTATCACGTGTTAAAACATCAATTATCTGATCAACAAGTTCATGGTCATGATACAAACCCGAATTCTCAAGAACCTTCTTAACTTTTGTATACCCTTGAATTCAGTGAGTATTGGCTTATCACTCTTATCTATTCTAAAACCAGAAATATCATCAATATCACTGAGTCCTAATAGTTTGGCTAATTGTTTTGGCTTGATTGAACCCTTTTCATTAACGTATTCAATGACTTGTTCTTTTTGTTCTCTTTCAAGTTTTTCGCCTTTGACACTTAAGTTATTCAGGTCATTTAGCAAATTAAATAAATCAGCTTTGTAAGCCATTTTTGCACAGCGTAATTGATCAGGATAGTATGAGCACTTCCCTCTCATTTTCTCAATTAAGTCTATTGGCTCTTCTTGATCTTTTGTTAACCAACGTCCATAAGGTGTAGGAGATTTCTGTGAACCAGGACCGTCAGAAAAATCTCTTCTACGTATTATCAAGTTTTCGACATAATCATTAAAATCTTTTGACTTACCCTGATTTGATAAGATTTGTTTTAATTCTGTAACATAATCCTTTGTACGGAAGTTGTTAATATGTCCACGAAGTTTCCCTTTTTCAGTTAATCTTTCTTGCTGAATTTGACAGACATATTTTCCACTCTTGATTAATGCATCATTTATTCTTAAATTATTTTTTGAACTTAAAACATCATCATTCTTAGCTTCTTCAGTATCTTCTACTAGTCTCTAAACTACTTCCACGTAACTTCGCTAAGTTGTAAAGAATGTCGCAAGTTCTTCATCTGTCAATTTCTCTGATAAGCCTTTAACTCTTAATGAATATGGATCTAGACAAAAAGCATAGTCAGAAGGAATCATGCCTTGATCTACAAGAAATTTTTTCATATCTTGTAATCGATTTTTTCTTCTTGAACGAAGTCTTCTACCGCTTCTCTTTGCACGTCTATTTTGGTTATTTGCTGGATCCCATTCGCTAAATAAGCGCACACCAAAATCAACTGCTTCACCAGTTTCGCGGTTTACAATTCCATAACCAACTGAAGTAACACCAATGTCTAACCCTAAAACTAAACCATTA
>CAKMPP010000076.1 GCA_927911475.1 uncultured Solobacterium sp.
AAATAATGAGTAAGCGTTTTTTATCATCAGTATCTTTCTGTAGTAGCTGGCCGCATCGATTGGTTGGATGCGAGGAAAAGGAACTAACACCTCTTCCACAAACGATACAGCCAATCAGTCTGAAATAGACAAAATTATCGCAGAAGCACAGACAATGTCACTCGAAGAGCTTGGAAAGAAAGCAATCGAAGAATCAAACGGCAAGACATTCTTCGGCTTAGGTAACTCTAGCCGCGGTAAGTCCGCACTGCCATTATTCATCGAATACTTACAGACAATCGATCCTAACTACAAATTAGATTTCGAATGGCAACAGCCAAAGAACAATAAGATTTTCGAGCAATTACAAGCTGACTCCCTTAAGGATCAAGGAACATTCGCAATGACTTTGATTCAGGATGGTAACCAGATTGAATCAAAGATGAATCAAACTGGTATCCTAAAAACATTCATTCCTAAGGAATGGGCAGATGCAAATGGCGTAAAAGCTAGTGACTACAAAGGCTTCCTACCATTACAAACACTAAATAAAGTATTTATGTACAATTCAACAGGCTCCAAAAAATTCACAAACTGCTGGGATTTCGTACGTAAGGATACACATCCACTATTCATGGATATCGACTCAGAAATCGTCGGCAAGAATTTCTTGTATATGTTGACAGAAGATAAGTATGCAACTGAATTAAAGGATGCCTTCGATAAGCTACCAGCTGATGCAAAAGCGGAATTCCAACCAACAATTGATGAAGTTGCGAAAGATGCTGAAAGCTTTAACTTAGGTGAAAATGGTAAATATGCTTTAGCTTGGATCAAGCTTTGGGTAAATGGATACAATGCACAAACAGATGATGGACCAATTTGTACAACCCTAACATCTGCATCTGCAACTGACCAATGTGGATTATTGGTATATTCCAAATTACGTTCTATCGAAGAATCTTCAGAAACTTCTGTAAATAACATCAAAGTTGCTGCATATGAAGATGGTTACGAAGGAATCGGTGGATTTGGATATTGCCATTACCTATTCTTAACAAAGAATAGCCCACTTCCATGGACAGCTGCTGCATTTATCGCATACATGACATGTACAGAAAAAGGCTTCAGTGCTTGGGGCAAAGATATGGGTGGTTACTCCTCAAATCCAGATGTTATGACAGCAACAGAAAAGACATTCAATCATGCACAAGGTGGATATGTTGATGGTGTAGATAAGTTCCCATCTAAGGATGACCGTGGATATGATTGGTGGACAACAAAAGGCCATCTCGTATTAGAAGATCCTGAATACTGTGCTTCAGTAGCATTCACTGTTGGTTCTTGGATTGAAACACTAGACAAATTTAACGGTAATACTTCTAAATAAACACACAGTTATCATGAGGCACCCTACGTGGTAGTTGGGTGCCTTCCATTTTTTTTGAAAGGAGACACAACTTGGATACAACAATTTCGAAAAAACGCAAGGCGATTTTCTTTAATAAGATTAAAACCTATTTCACGCAACCATTTAATGTGATTCTGCTCATCTTTGGTATCTTATGTACGATTGCAACAGTATCACCTATTGTGGCAATCATTCGTGATACATTTGAGATTCACCCAGGAACAATTGACCAACATTTAACTGGGCAAACATCAGGATTAACCCTCATCAATTACATCGATTTATTCACAAGTAATTTAGCGAAGACAAATCTTTGGACGCCGATGGGTAATACTTTAGCACTTGCCATCCTTACATGCATGATTTCAATCCTATTCGGTGGTGTATTTGCTTTCCTTGTGACAAGAACAAATATGAAGTGCAGAAAGTACCTCAGTTCTATATTTATCTTCCCATATATTATGCCGCAGTGGACATTAGCGGTTGTATGGCAGCATTTATTTAATTCCAATGCGGTTACTGGTACATCTAACGGATTGCTTGCCTCACTATTTGGCATCAACATGCCACTATGGTGGTGTGTAGGATTATTCCCATGTGCCATGGTATTAGGATTACACTATGCACCATTTGCATATATCTTGATTGGTGGTATCTTCAAGAACATGGATGCAAACCTAGAAGAAGCCGCAACAATCCTAAATACACCTCGTCATAAAATATTGACACGTATTACAATTCCAATGATCAAGCCTGCTATCCTTTCGACAATCTTACTCGTATTTGGTAGCGCAATGGGATCCTATCCAGTTCCACATTATTTAAATTTAACTACCCTTTCTACCAAGTATATTTCACTCAACAGTAAATATACTGGTGAAGCATCTATTCTGGCAGTTCTAATGATGATCTTGGTATGGCAATTCTCGCACTCAACCAAGCATCACTAAAGAGTAGAAAGAACTATACAACTGTTACTGGTAAATCTGGACAAATATCAAAGATCAACCTAGGTAAGATTGGTAAACATTTAGTTGCATTTATCTTTGTTATCATTACATTCTTTACAAGTATCTTCCCAATTATCTCGTTTGCTTTTGAAACATTCCTACCTAATCCAGGTGATTACTCCTTCCTATATACAGGTAACTTCGCTAATCTAACAACAAAATGGTGGATTACAAATGAAAACATCACTGAAAATGGTATGTATGGACAACGCGGTATTTTATTCAATAGTACGATTTGGGATGCATATAAAGGAACTATCCTTGTCTCAATCGCCTGTGCACTAATTGCAGGTGTCATCGGTACTTTAATTGGTTATGCTGTTTCAAAGAAACGCCGCTCGAAATGGGCTAATTACGTAAATAGTATGGCATTCCTTCCATACCTAATGCCGAGTATCGCAGTTAGCGCAGCCTTCTTCATTCTATTCTCAAATAAACATATCAATTTATTTAATACGTATACGTTACTTGTTATTGTCGGTGTGATTAAATACATTCCATTTGCAAGTCGTAATGCATTAAACTCTATGTTGCAATTATCTGGAGAAATCGAAGAAGCCGCAATCATCCAAGATATTCCTTGGATCAAACGAATGACACGCATTATCATCCCAATTCAAAAATCTTCGATCATCAGTGGATTCATGTTACCATTCATGACTTGCTTACGTGAGTTATCACTATTCTTATTACTATGTACGCAAGGATTTATCTTATCAACTACATTAGATTACTTTGATGAAATGGGACTATATGCTTTCTCAAGTGCAATCAACCTGATCTTAATTGTAACAATCATGCTTTCAAACTTGATTGTAAATAATTAACTGGTGCAAGTC
>CAKMPP010000077.1 GCA_927911475.1 uncultured Solobacterium sp.
TACATATTCTTCCTTTTCTCTTAGAGAAATCTAATAAACATGGAATGTTTTAATAATATTTTTAAATACTTTTCAATAACTGATCCATTCGATTGATCATCATTTGTTTCTTGTATTCTACATTGACCATTGTTGTGAGTAGATAACTAAACACGGAGTTGTTATGAATATTTCTTTTATTTAAGTCTTCATAATAAGCACTCGTTCGTTTTAAAATGATAACACCCAAACAAATACAGCCAACTGCAAGTAATAGTAATAATACTAAATAGAACGAATACTGCATTGCCTGATAAAACAAGTACCCTACAAAACAGAAAGCATATAGAGCAGAAAATAAGTTAGTGCATAACAGAATTATGATCTGTAAGAAAGAACCAGTTCCTCCTGTAGCATTCATACGATTACTTACTGCACGTACTTTTGTCATACTATCGTTATCTTCAAAAATATCGTAGCGCATGGTAAACGACATATAGTTCACCTGACTCATGATTACTTCATCTGTAATAAATTCATATCCCTGTAAATAAGAATCAATCCAATTACCAATGAAGGATAATAGATAACTACTAACTAGCATAATCGTGACAACTTGAATTGCGGCTTGAAACTGGCTTGTAAGTAATAAGTCTAAGATACGTGAATACCCAAACAGCACAATAAAGTTAGGTGTACTTCTACAGAAGGCTAATGTAAGCATCTGTACAGTAATATGAGGAAATTGAACTTTTAAAAGTTGAATCAAATCATGCGTTTGTTGATAGAATTGCTTGAGTTTCATCTTGTTCTTCCTCCTTGTAGTATTTTGCCTGTACATCAAACATCTCTGCGTATTTACCATTTAATTTCATAAGTTGTTCGTGCGTTCCTTGTTCAATAATCTCTCCATTTTCTAAGAAGACAATATTGTCGCAGAAACGAGTTGAAGCTAAACGATGCGAAATAAATAATGCACTTTTACCTTTTGTGATTTCCTTATACTCTTCATACATATCTTTTTCCGCAAGTGCATCAAGCGCTGCAGTAGGTTCATCTAAGATGAGTAACGAAGGATTTTTGTAATATGCCTTTGCAAGCAATAAACGTTGTTGTTGTCCACCACTGAAGTTGATTCCATCTGGGGAAAGATCTGTATTGATATAACTATGAATTCCCTTTGGTAATTGATTTACAATCGTATCTAACTTAGAGATTCGCAACGCTTCTTGTACGCGATTTTCATCATAGTCTTCTTCATGCATGCAAGAAATGTTTTCACCAATCGTCATAGAGAATAAATCAATTTCTTGGAATACAATTCCAAGTTTTCCAAAGTAATCTTCTTTATTGATCTCTTTCAAATCGATACCATTGACTAAGATTCTTCCTGAAGTTGGTGTATACAATCCACTTAACAGTTTCACGATTGTAGTTTTGCCTGCACCATTTACACCTACAAGTGCGAGTTTCTCTCCTGTTGTAAAGTGTAGATTAAAATTCTTTAAGACATACTTTTCACTATCTGGATATTGAAAAGATACATTCTCAAAAATAATATCGAATGGTGTACTCGCTTTCTTACCATCTTGATTAATCACATTTTTATCCATTTCAAATTCATACGTTCTCTTTGTTAAATCTAGATTAGAATGTAATTTTGCAATCTCAGCAGTTAAAGCTGTGAATCGTTGACCATAACTAATGACAATACCGATATACAGAACGAAAGAACTCATTTCAATCATGCCATGCATCATCAAATAGATTAGATATCCATAGGTAATTCCATCACGGATAAATCCTAAAATAACATCCGTTTGCGCTATCCATCCTTTGTATTTTGAAGCAGCGATAGTCTTCTGTACGAGAATATCGTTATTTTCTTGCATCTTTTCTTTTAAAAGATCTTGCATCTGGTAGAGACGGATATCCTTTCCCTTCGCACTCTTTTGAGAAAGGCTATTAAAATAACGAGACTTCGAATAATTCTCTGCCTTTTCTTCATCTTTCTTTAAATACAATGCATAGCATTTTTCATAGATTTCATAATGAAGAAAAGAAAATAAATAATAGAGCTAAAAGAATTGGCAAGCCAATTTGACTGATAAATATTGCATATAGTATTAAGCTGAGAATCGCAGATAAAACAACTATCGTATTATGGTATACACCTTCCGCACCTTCCATATTCGAATTTAATGCACGAATTCCATTTTCAAGTTTTTCCTGAGCAGGCTTTGTTTCGTAGTAGGAATAGGTTAATTCCTGTACCTTTTTGGCCACTGGTAAGATAAATAGTTTTTGTCTTGGAATAACATATTGCATACTATTTCTTGTTGAAAGGTAAACATGCCACATGCTAAAGAGTCCATACACCACAAACAAACCAAGTATCTGTAATATCAATGTTGTCCAATCTTGGGTTGTAGTAATAAATTGAATGATAGCAGCTGGTAATAATACAGCGATAAATCCTTCTATTACTGAGATAACAATCTCTAACAACATCATTTTGATTACATGTGGGTCGCATTTCCATAATCGGTATAGCATATCCTTATAAATATTCCATCTAGTAAGCTTCATAGTGATTACCTCCTTGCAGAAATACAATACTTCATATGATAGAAGCAAATAAAAAAATGCATGAATTGTTCAAATTCATGCACGAAATGCTTATAGAGGTAGTACAATCTCCGTCGCAAATACACCTGGTTCATTTTGACGGTTTAGGTATCCATCATATTTCTTGACGACTTGGTCAACTCTCTTTAGCCCATGTCCATGGTCGCCTCGCTTCGTCGTGAAATAGTGATCGGTACGTTGCTTTACTGTCTCACTTGTAGCGTTTGTAATTGAGATATAGAGTTGTTTCTTTAGGATACCAATATAAACTCGAATAAATCGTTCATCGGGATTCTTTATCTTTCGACAAGATTCAATCGCATTATCTAATAGATTTCCTAAGATAACACACAAGTCTAAATCTGATACATGTAATTGTGGTGGAATTGACGCATCACAATGAATACGAATTTGCCCTTTTTCCGCAATTGCAAGTTTCGCGTTCAAGATTGAATCTAATTGTAAGTTACCAGAATGATATAGTGTATCAATCGAGTCCAAATCTGTCTCAAGTTCATTGAGATAGTTTTTCATCTGGTCAACTTTATTCAAAGAAAGAAACCCTTTTAAAGACTGTAGATGGTTATGATAATCATGTCTCCAGCCACGCATAGTCATGTAGATATTTTCAATTTCATCCATCTGTTGTTTCATTAGTTTATTTTGATAGATGATTGTTTTATCTTCTTCACGCTTCATAATTCTTTGTAAGAGATATTCCAATAAAATAAAGATTAGTGCCGCAATACCACCTGCGATAAAACCATCATAATAAACACCAAGGAACAGAATCCCAAGATATAACAGAATAACGATAGTTGAAAAGATTCTTTCTTCTTTTAAGAAATGATAATGATTCCAAATAAAACATAAGAGAATCCACACAACTATCATATAAGAGAAGCGATAAACACTATATCCTGTAAGTGCTAGTATCATAATCACCATAATCACATGCATGAATGTTGGCTGTATCTTCTTGATAATAGCTTCATAAAGTATTAATCCCACCAATATAATTACAGCCATCATAATGCACCTCGATTGGCTGCGATAAATTCCTGCATACACATTTCATAATTACCACGTGCGATTGGGAATTGTATACCATCTTCACCAATACAATCCTTCTTTGTTACACGTACAATATTTTTCATATTTACCGCAAACGAGCGATGAATTTGTAATAATGGCATATGCAACATCTCAAGAACTTCACGAATACTCTGTTTGATAATAATTGTTGTCTCTTCACTCATACCATCACTACGCAAATAAATCTTTGTCTCATGGCCAAGTGCTTCAACACCAATCACATCACGATGATAAATTTTATATACTTCCTTCTTAGAAGAAATAATCGAAAATTCATCCGATATATGTAATTGCTTGATTGCCTTATCTAAAATCTTAAATAATTGGTCTTTCTCATATGGTTTTAAAAGATAAGCTAATGCGTCTACATCATATCCTTCAAAGACAAAGTCTTTGACACCACTGATAAAACAGATTAAATGATTTAGATGTACTTGTCTCATCTTACGAGCAAGTTCAATCCCTGTCATATTCTCCATTTGAATATCCAATAAAAGTAGATCTGCGACAAGACCATTCTGCAAATCCCACCAGAGATTATCACAATCTGTATATTTTAATATTTCAATCTCCAAATGATGCACTTGTGCATATTCACGAATGTACTTACACAAGATATCCATTTGAAGCTGTTCGTCATCACATACAATATATTTCATGCAACTATCATACCTTTTTCATCATAGATGTCCAACTTATATTTTACTAAACTAAACACTATTACTATACGAAACCCAATACACATTTATTGTTATACATCATAACGATAACTATCATAGGCACGATAAATATCATCTAGATGTGTATGATTTAAAACGAAGGCATCTCCAAGTAATGTAAATTCACCATCCACGATTAAAAGACCACTGTTCTTTGGAATTGCCACAACAGGATTTCCTACATCCTCAATTTCACGAATGATTGTAGATAAATGTTCTTCGTCTTCGATGTAATTAATATCTACATCAAATTCTGATAGTAGACCAAGTCCTTCTTGTAGTTCAAATGTGTTGTCTAGATTTGACTCGTGAAATGTTTCAAGTTGTACAAGTGCTCCTGCATGATGTCCAATTAGGATACCATCAAAGTTGCACAGTAAATCACGTAAGCCTAAATCTTCGATCCTCTGCATGATCCATTCACCACAATCACCAGTGATTACAATAATATCCGCAGCTTCAATTTTTGCCTTTACACTTGCGTGATTATCTTGGTAATAATTAAACCAACTGATTTGTTTTTCTCGTATACCATAGTTATAGAAAGGACGCACCATCATTTCATACGCTGGTTTCCCTTTCGCAAAGAAGTCATCCCATGTCGCAAATTCGTTAGACCAGCCATCGTTATACGATAATGGCATCATCAATACCTTCATATCTTTCTCGATGAGTTGTGATAATTCGCCAAAGCCCCATGCTTGATCGAATGTAAATTGATTTAATAGTATATGTATCATGTTTATCACCTGCATTCATTATATGACTTGCTCATCAGAAAATCTATTTTGTATAATCACTATAAGGAGGAGGATGTTATGGTACGCTATCATATTTTTGTGGAAGGACGAGTCCAAGGTGTCGGTTTTCGTTACTTCGTTTCAATGCATGCACAATCTTATGGATTAACGGGAAGTGTAAAAAATCTAGACAATGGTTTGGTAGAAATCTATGTACAAGGAGAAAGTGATATCATTGATCAATTTCTTGCGACAATCATCAAGGGAGATGGTCGTTTCATCAAAGTTGATGATTACTCCTGTAAAGCTGTCCCTATCATCCCAGATGAAAGACGATTTTCCTGTCAGTATTATTAACATGCATACAATATTTTTCCAAGGGCTAAAAAATGCCCTTTTTTTCTTTTCAAAAAATATTATTTTTTTAAAAATGTAAGCGATTACTTGTGATTTTTTTTATCATTTACTATTGTCTTGATTATGTAAACGTGGTATTCTTGCTTACGTGAAATAATTCACATGGAGGAAAAGGACATGGCAGTCAAAAAGAAAGAAACTAAAGAAACAAAA
>CAKMPP010000078.1 GCA_927911475.1 uncultured Solobacterium sp.
AGTATCATTAACATCAAATATTCACGAATTAATTGTTCATCTAAATGATACTGCAATGTCAAAAGTTTACTACTTACTGCTGCATTTAATTCATCAATAAAGTGTTTTAATTGTGATTCCATTACTGTTTCAACTTGATCACTTAATGCATTTCTTGCTTTCTTGTCGATCGTTTTTAAGTAATATTCTTTAATTGCTTTCTTAACAATTTGTGTTCTTGTTGGAATAATTCCATCCCCCATTAAGTGTTCCGTTTCCTCTTTATCGAGAATTTCATCCAACATATCTAAGTATTCTTCTTCAACTCTAATTTGCAAACGTGTTTCAATTGCCATAATTTTATCCTTTCTTTTTGCGTGATAACAACGTGAGAACAAGTTGCTTTTTTTGTACTCACGTTGTAAGACAACTGTCTTACAAAATTCACGACACTGGAGTACAACGTTATTACGTTGTACTAACGAAAAAACACCGATAAATAACCGAAAATGGTCATAGACCATTTGTCCGAATTAGAAATGTGAGTACAAACCTGTACTCACGAATTTCTCTTATCCTGCTTTCCTAGTCAAAATTAACTTTTTGACGGGTTCGATTGAAAAATCATGCGACTTTTTTAAAAATGAGTCGAATGATTGACCAATCTTTCTTCTGCCACACAACAGTAAGTCATAGAATTTTTTTTGACTTGCGTTGTTGGCAGTCCGCCAGATTTTTTCTGGCGGTGCGTTATAACTCCTTTTGATTTTCTGATGGCATTTGCTCTTCATATAGTATTCTATCTTCTAATTCTTCATTCAGTAGCGTTACATCATCTTCATTAAAATAAAACTCATATACTTTTTCTAAAATCACTTCATCTTCAACATTTGTTTCAAATGAGAGCAGTGCTTTAAAAAATTCTTTATAATTTTTTTCTGCTATCTTTGCAATTTTTACTTTTATTTCTAAGTAGTTCATATTCTCTTCCTTTCGATAGTTGTGGTGAGTGGGAAGAAAATTCTTCCCACTCAATCACTGCCTACTCTTCATTAAGTGTTTCACTTACATCATCACATGTAAGTTGCTCATCATTGATAACTCTGTTTTTTGATATGCTTCATATAACGTTCTAAATGCTGGGTCTTTATCTGCAATCTTTCTGAATGTATCAATCTCCTTAAATTCATCAAGTCGCTCTTTCATAAGCAAGTGTAATTGCTTACGCTTGATACGTGCTTTCTGCTTATCTGTATATGGCTTGGTATTTACAACTGTAATAACATCTTCAACTTCACCACACTCTGTCAATGCTTTAAGTTCGGAGATTGGTTCAGCAACTATTCCAATCGCAAACTCATCAGCATACACTGGAATGACAACGACATCGCCCTTTTTTAATTCTTGATTCACGGAATGAATTGCAAAGTCATCATCATAGTTGATACTAAATTTGTAGTAATGTTTCATGTCTTAATTCCTCATCTACCTTTCGGTAATCTCTCTAGTGCTTTCCTTAGCACGACTACGCAAGAGCATAGACAAGTGAAACATTGAAGAGCTAAGCCAATCAAATGTGATTGACTTGCGAAGCCCTTGCATTTTTTGAGCTTGCGAAGTCCTTGACAGTTTACTGTCATAGGATGAAAAAAATGACAAGGGTCAATCCATGAAATAAGGCTCGTAAATGTGTAACGACAAGAGAAAAAAAACAAAGGACAGCAAAGCTGCTTGATAGAGTTTCGGAAGAAACTCGTATCCTTGTTTTGTATCTCGTCTATGCGATAAGGTCGGAGTGCTAAGGAACTTTGAAAGATAAATCAGAATTAATCCAGCAGTATGTTTGCTAAAACAGATTGCTTTTAAAAAAGGAAGCCTGAGCAGATCGCATTCTGCGAAGGCATCCATGTAGTTAAATCATTTTAAAAGCAGCACACTCAACCATTCAGGTCTTGTGTATTATTTTTTCTCTTTGTAATCTTCAAATCTCCATTCTGTGATTCTTCGTGCCACTACAACATATGGATTGTCTGTTTTATTACTGCATACAATTACAAGGAATTTATTTCTGCTCGTTGATTTTAGTTCGGAGTGTATTGTTGATGCATTCTTATATGTGCTATACCAATCTTCAAAATCTTTCTCATTCTCAAAATTTCTCTTATCGATATCAAAATCAGGTGCATCTTTCAAATTGAATGCTCCATCAATTTCAAAAGCTTCAGCATATCTCAAATGATAGACAATCATATAACGATGCTGCTCATATTCACTCTGTGATGTTAAGAAATAATCCCTTAAAAAGTCATATTGTGTCATATCGCCGTTAGAGTAGTTGTAGATTGTATATACATGATCGTTTTCTTCATCCGCATCTTTCAAGATATAACCTTGTCCTGCGTTGGATGTTGCATCTGTACCATCTCTATCCTTGTAATACTCTCTATTATCAGATTTCATGATACGCATACCAATTTGCGTAGGAGGAAAATTAATCCAGCCAGTTAGCTCTTTATTGTATGTATTGTAAAGAAGATTGTATGTGTTTTGCACATATTCAAAGTTATTTACAAGAATCGCTGTTCTTTCTATCTCTTTTAGTTCTGGGTCTTCGATTTCTTTACTTTCTCCCCATTCATTCAAGTTATCATCTTGATTTTGATTCTCTTTTTCCTCTGGGGGGCGTTTTCGCCCCCAGCACTATTTTGTGTAGTATCATGATTTTGAAAACGGTCTTTAATTAAAAAGTGATACGTTCCCATTCCAATTAAAGCTATAACTACACCAGCAATTATCATCTTTCTTAATCTACTCATTTTTAA
>CAKMPP010000079.1 GCA_927911475.1 uncultured Solobacterium sp.
GTTGATGAAGATCTGATTGAATTTGTTAAAAATTATGAGAAGGAAGATAGACCTGAAGTTTTAAATCTTCTTTCAAAATATAAGGGAAAGGACATTCATATCTTTCGTTCTCGTTTAGATGCCAATCGGTATTTAGAGGTATTAAAATAGCTGTTATTTGTCACAACTTGTTGTGACTTTTTTTGATGGATTATTCATTGACGTACAGTGTGAAAGTAACTAAGATTGATGTGTAAATGAAAAAGGAGGTGGAGATATGATTCTAAATAATGAGAAGAAGTTAGGTCCTACACCTAAGTCGACTGGTGTTGAACAAGAGTTTCAACAGATTGCGAAAACAGAGGAATCTAGTCTTCTACAGGAATTAGCTTGTACACGAAATGGTATTAGCGATGAAGAAAGAGAAGAGAGATTAGAGAAGTACGGCTATAATGATTTGTCTGCGATGCAGAAACATAGTTGGGCGTTTTTCCTTGTACATAGTTTTGCGGATGCGTTTATTATCGTTTTACTTGTATTAGCGATTGTGACTTTTGTTGTGGAGTCGGATATCTTATCTGGAACAATTATTCTTGCACTGGCATGTATGAGTGCAGTAATTCGTTTCTTCCAAGACTATGGTTCTTACCGTGATATGCAGAAGTTAAAAGAGATGGAGCATGATACGGTTAGAATTCAGGTTCCAACGGAAAATGGTACTGAGGTAAGAGAAGTACCGGTGGAAGAAGTGGTTCCTGGTGATATTCAATTGATTGGGTCTGGAGATATTGTTAGTGGTGATTTATATCTTCTTGAAAGTAAGGACTTATTCGTTTCTGTTTCTGCCTTTACAGGGGAATCTATTCCAGTTGAAAAATATAAAGGTGTTGATGATAGAACCGTCAATGCGGCAGAGTTAAACAATATCTGTTTGGGTGGTTCTACTGTAAATTCCGGTACAGGTGTTGGTGTTGTAGTACGTACCGGTAAAAGTTCTTATCTAGGTAAGATTTCTTCTACAATTCATACAAAGAAGAAAGAGACGGATTTTGATAAGAGTTTGTCGAAGATTACAAGAATTTTAATTACTTACATGGTTGTAGTAGTTATCTTCGTATTATTGATAAATGGTTTGGTGAAGAAGAATTGGTTAGAAGCTTTCTTATTCTCTATCTCTGTTGCGGTAGGTATTACACCAGGTATGTTACCGATGATTGTTAACGGAACACTTGCCAAGGGTGCTAAATTCCTAGCAAAGAAGAAGACAATTGTTAAGAATATGTCTGCGATTCAAAATCTAGGTGCCATTGATGTTCTATGTACCGATAAGACTGGTACACTAACGATGGATCATGTTGTACTTCAGAAGTATCTTGATGTAAATGGTGAGGATTCACATTTAGTATTAAATTATGCATGGATGAATGCATACTACTCTACGGGAGTTAAGAATCTGATTGACCGTGCAATCTTAGCCTATGGCGAAGAGAATGATGCGCATAAATACGCTGGTGGTTATGTGAAATCTGATGAAATTCCGTATGACTTTGAGCGTCGTAGAATGAGTGTTTTGATTTCTAATCCGGGTGGTGAACACTTGGGTGGAAATGTTGAAGAAATTCTTCCGATGCCACAGGATGAGGTACTTATTACAAAGGGTGCTTTGGAGTCTGTATTAGAGTGTTGCAGTCGTATTCGCGTGAAGAAGGAATACATGGATATTCACGAAGAAGATCTTGCGAAAATCAACGATCTTGCGGAAGAATTAAATAAAGAAGGTATGCATGTCATCGGTGTTGCTGCAAAGAAGAAGAGCGTAGGTGATACAACAGTCTTCCATGCAGAAGATGAAACAAATATGACATTCTTAGGAATCATTGCCTTCCTTGATCCACCAAAACCAGACGCAAAAGAAGCGATTCGTGGTTTGTATGATGCTGGTGTTCATGTAAAGGTTATATCTGGTGATGCGCCTGTCGTTGTTGAGCATGTATGCAAGCTTGTTGGTATGAAGGTTGGCGATCAAAGTGCTGTTACAGGTTCTGATTTAGAGAATATGAGTGATGCGGAATTATCTTCTGTTGTGGAGAAGAATGATATCTTTGCGCGCTTATCGCCAATGCAAAAGAAGCGTGTTGTGGATACGTTACGCAATAATGGCCATGTAGTTGGCTATATGGGTGATGGGGTGAATGATGCGCCTAGTCTACACGATGCGGATGTAGGTATTTCAGTGGATAATGGTACTGACGTTGCTAAAGCGAGTGCGGATATTATCCTGTTGGAGAAGAGTTTGACGGTTATTCTCAATGGTATTTATGAAGGTAGACGTATTTATGGAAATATTTTGAAGTATATGAAGATGGCATTATCCAGTAACTTTGGTAATGTATTCTCTGTACTCATTGCTTCAATCTTCTTACCATTCTTACCGATGTTGCCACTACAGATTTTGATTCAGAATTTGATTTATGACTTTACACAGATTGCGATTCCGTGGGATAACGTCGATGATGAATTCTTACAAATACCACATAAGTGGAATAGTGCTTCACTTGTGTCATTCATGAATGTCATGGGTGGTTTCTCATCTGTATTTGATGTACTGACGTTCTTGGTATTATGGTTTATCTTAGGGTACAATACACTAGCCATGCAGAATTACTTCCAGACTGGCTGGTTTATTGAAGGGTTAATTTCTCAGATTTTGATTGTACAGTTTATACGTACATCAAAGCGACCTATTATTGATTCAAAGTGTGATTCTAGACTAGCTCTTGCATCTGCATTTGGTATCTTTGTAGGTATTTCAATTCCATATTTATTTGATAATCTAAAGAATACTGTATTTACAGAAATGCCGTTTGAATACTTTGTTTATTTGATTATTATCTTGGCACTCTATAGTACTACGATTGAAATCGTGAAGAAGTTCTATATCAAGAAATATGGTTCTTGGTTATAAATAAACGAGAGAATATTGAAATCGATTGGTTTCAATATTCTTTTTGTTGATGCTTGGTGGGGATTGGACATGGTAGGAAGATATCGAAATATGTTAAAATACAACTATCAGGAGAATTTATGCAACAGGAACAACAAAATGCATTTAATCGTCAATGTATTAGTGAGGCGCTGATACGCTTGATGGAAACAAAGGCATATGATGATATTTCCGTTACGGAAATTTGCCGTATGGCTGGTGTATCTCGTATGACGTATTATCGAAATTATAGTAGTAAGCGAGATATATTCAGCGATTATATGAAGATGATCGTAGATGAGTTTGTCCGCGTACAAAAAGCGAAGGATTTAAAAGTACGTTCGTATGAAATGATTCTTGCGGGATTTTTATATTTCTGTAATTACGAGAGCTTTATTGAATGTTTAGACCAGTCAAATTTATCCTCTATCCTACAAGATGGATTGAATTACTATATCGATAGTTATGTCTTTGAGCAGGGTGAAGATGAGTTACGTAGATATCATTTGTATTATTATTCAGGAGCACTATTTAATATCTATACGGTTTGGATGCGCAATGGTAAGAAGGAAAATGTTGAAGATGTAGCGAAAATTGTTTACGAACATGTAAAACGCGAACATCAAACACTTTAATTATCATGTATAATATTTAGTAGAGATTTTAGTATTACACGACAAATAGGAGGAATTACAATGAATTGGAAAACGCTAGAAGGATTTGATGAGAAATTAGCAAAGGTCAGCTTTAAAGCACATAAGACTTTTGAGGGTAAGGTTGTTGAAGTTTTATACGGCGCAAAGGATGAAAATGGTAATTTTGTATTACCAAAAGATGATCAGAATGATGGCCATGGTAGATGGTTTGGTATTGAAACAAATGGAGAATATAGAATGTTCTCTTGGCAAAAACCAGCGTATTTAGGCGGTGGCATCGAATACGGTACTTCTCATAATGATACTGCACTTGAAGATATGGAGAATGATCTTCGTAAGAAACAGGAACTATGCCGTCAAGCAGAGAATATTTCAACAGTAGAAGAGTTTGAAGAAATTCGTAAGCAATTTGAAGCAATCGAAAACTGGAATACTCCAAAAGATGAAGAGTATGCAATTTGGTTTAGTAAGACTTTAGAAAAGTTCAATGCTAGAAGTCAGCGTCAAAGCGCAAATGCGGAAGAAAAGAAGAAGTTGATTGAAAAGGCTGCTAGTTTAGCAGATTCCACAAACTGGAAGGAAACACAGGCAGAATTTAGAAATTTACAGGATGAATGGGAAACACTTGGTAGTGCAGGTGTAGAAGATGATTCCTTATGGGAGCAGTTCAAAGGCTATCGTAACCAATTCAATGATAAGCGTCGTAACTATTTTGATAATCTAACACAAGTACATTCTGAAAATGAAGAAAAGAAGCTTGATTTAATCAAGCAAGCAAAAGAGCTTGCTAAGAAGACTGGTAACTTCCGTGAGACATCTGAAAAGATGAATGATCTCATGGATGCATGGAAGGCAATTGGTAGTGCGGGCCGTGATAAGGATGACGAACTTTGGAATGCATTTAACGCATCTCGTCAGGGCTTCTATGATGAAAGAACAGCGTTCTTCACAGAGCGTGATGAAAAGCAGAAGGAGAGTATTCGTGTCAAGAATGCCTTAATTGAAGAAGCGAAGACAATCGCTGCTACAAAGGATTATGGTCGTGAAAAGACAGATCGCATGAAGGCATTAGATAAGGAATGGCGTGCTGCTGGATATTCTGGAAGTGATCAGAATGATGCGTTGTGGGATACATTTACACAGGCAAAAGAAGTATTCTGGAATGGTAAGCGTGAAGATAGTCAAAAGCGTCTTCAGGAAGCCTACGACCATAAGAAGTCTCAACTTCCAATCGTAAGAGAAGAAATCAATAGACTTCAAGAACAAGAATATGAAACAAGTGATTATGAAAGAATCCGTAGTATTCAACGTCAGGTTGAAGAAAAGAAAGCTTTCTTAGAGAAGTTAAAGAGTGATATTGAAGATATCGAAAAGAAATTAAATGCATAATGAAAGACCTCACTTCAAACTGAAGTGAGGTTTCAAATAGATAAGAGGAAATGAGGATGTTAAAGAATATCGCTAGAGAACATTATAGAGAAGCGATACGTATGGCATGGCCAGCTGTGCTGGAAAGTGTTTTTGTGTCTCTTGCGGGTATTATCGATACTTTCATGGTTTCCTCAATGGGTACATATGCGGTTGCGGCGACCGGTTTAATTATTCAACCAAAGTTTCTTAGTCTAAGTTTCTTCTTTGCGATTAATGTTGCGGTATCTGCATTAGTCGCACGAAGACTTGGACAGAACAATCGTAGGAATGCAAATCAGGTGTTGGTGACAGCACTTATGATGATCGTACTATTATGTGTTGTGTTGACGATTGTAACAGTTATTTTTGCAAATCCGTTAATTGCGATATGTGGATCGAATGCGGATACGCATGAGGGTGCGGTGATCTACTTTCGTGTGATACAGGTTGGTATGATATTCAATGTATTATCGCTTGTCATTAATGCAGCACAACGTGGTGCAGGAAATACAAAGATTGCGATGATTACGAATGTGACATCATCGATTGTGAATATTATTTTTAACTATCTATTGATAGGTGGTAACTTTGGGTTTCCGAAATGGGGTTTATTTGGGGCAGCCTTTGCGACAGTATTAGGTACGGTATTTGCCTGTGCTATGAGTGTACACTCTTTATTCCAGAAGGATAGTTATGTTTCGATATCTTATATTTTAGAAGAGAAGATTCGTCCAGACTTTGGATCATTTCATGCAATTCAAAAATTAGGTGCGAATATTCTTTTTGAAAACTGGGCCATGCGTGTAGGTTTTATGACAACTGCAGTTCTTGCCGCAAAACTTGGTACAGACCAATTTGCGGCATATCAGGTTGGTATGAATATTATGTCATTAGGTTTTGCGTTTGCGGATGGTATGCAGGTTGCGGCAGTATCTCTCATTGGTAAGAGTTTGGGACAACAAAAACCAGAACTTGCGAAAATATATGGACATGCATGCCAATTAATTGGTGTAGTGATATCTGTGATATTCGCAATGAGTTTGTTGATAGGTGGAAGAAGGCTGAATCAGTTCTTCTTTGCGGATGAATCCGTGGTTGAAATGGGCGTTATGATTGCTCGGTTTGTAGCAGTTATTGTACTATTTCAAATATCGCAGATTATATATGGTGGATGCTTAAGAGGCGCAGGTGATGTAAAATATACATTGCTTGTGGCGCTGATTAGTGTCGCAATTATCCGACCAATTTTAACCTGGATATTGACTTCCGTATTCTCACTTGGTCTAGTAGGAATTTGGTTAGGTGTATTATCGGATCAGTTTACAAGATTTACGTTATTACGTATTCGTTTTCACCAAGGAAAATGGGTTGCGTATAAAATATAGAGAGAGGCATTCAATGGGTAATAAAACAAGAATTCGAAAAATGACGATTCTAAGCATGTTTATTGCGATTGAACTCATTATGGCAATGACACCAATTGGCTATCTTAGCCTAGGTGCAATTTCCATTACAACAATGCATATACCTGTCATCTTTGCAGGTATCTTACTTGGACCAACTGATGGTGCAATCTTGGGCTTTATTTTTGGCATGACGAGCTTTTTAAAGGCAACCTTTGCGCCAACGATAACAAGTTTCTGCTTTTCACCTTTCTATTCAGTAGGTGAGATTCATGGAAATTTCTGGAGTTTACTCATTGCCTTTGGCCCTCGTATTTTATTAGGTTATCTTTCCGGTTTGCTATATACAAAACTAAAGAGAGGGAAGAAGAATACTATTATCGCAGAATCAATCATCGCAATCAGTATGACATTATTACATACTCTGATGGTAATGGGAATGATTTGGTTATTCTTCGGTGAGGTTTATGCAAATGTGACAGGGTTAGCTGTTTCTGCAGTGATTGTCACTGTGATTACAAGTAATGGTATTTTGGAAATGATTGTGGCAGGATTTATCATCCCAATGATGATGCGTATACTTCGTCCCGTATTAGATAAATTAGAGTTAGGGAAATATACACATGAATAACGAACAATCATACTATGCACGCATGTGTGCAACAATGAGTGATAAACTGAGTGCTTTAGAAGGTCAGGTTCAAAAAGGAATGAGAGTATTAGACTTTGGATCAGGGCCTAGTGATGATGTCTATGAATATGTACGTCATTTTGAAGCAAATTATTATGCTTTGGATAACTCGAGACAAGTACAGATGTTACTGGAGGAAAAGGGGATTCACTGTATTGACCTTGCTTTTCTAAAGAGTACAGATTTGCAGTTCGATATTATCTTTATGTCGAGTGTATTTCATGAATTACTTTCGTATCTTTCTCGAAATGAGGCAGCAGATACAATGAATGTTGTACTTTCCCGTTTGGCAGAAAATGGAAAGTTAATTATTCGTGACTGGTGTAGCCCTGAAAATAAGACTATTGCCAAGCTAGAAGTGATTTCAACAAAGATAGATGAAGTGAAGATATGGGTTAAAGAGCTTTCTGAACATGCGATATTTTTAGGTGAAGTTCATGTGGAAGGAAATACAATCCAAGCAAGTATAGATGATTTATATAATATTTTATTACATGTGACTTGGGGACTACAGTCAATTTCACGTGAGAGTAATGAATCCTATTTGGTTGATTGCACATCAATTAAACAGTTTATTCTTAATGGTAATCCGAATATTAAGCTAGTCAGCCAGCGCGCATATTATCAATCGGATTATACAAATTATTTGTCGAACTACTTTAAGGATGTAGATGAATTTGTAAAACAACATCACATTTGTACAAAACAAGTTTTAGTTCTCCAGAAGGTGTGAGCATATATTTTGCAAAGAAATACGACTAATGATACGTTATAGACATAAGTTAGTATTAACAAACAAAAGGAGATATAAAAATGAAAATTGTTTTTGTGACAAGAATGGGAAATACAGATGAATTAGTAAGACAGAAGCTAGGCTATACAGATGCGATTCAAATCGTTGATGGTAGTGAAAAGGTTGATGGAGACTACGTACTATTCACATATACAGACGGATATGGTGAAGTTCCAGGTGTAGTTGAAAGCTTCTTAGACAACAATAAGGCTGGTTTAAAGGGTGTTGTTGCGACTGGTTCTATGGCTCGTCATGCGGACACATTCGCAGCGGCTGGTGATAAGATTGTTAAGGACTTTGGTGGTGTATTAATCGCTAAGGTTGACGTTCAGGGAACTGAAGAAGACCACGCTAAGATTAAGTCTGCAATTGCGGCTTTATAACGAAAATAAAACATCGGTATGCCGATGTTTTATAGTTTATAGAGTCTTACAACAGTTTCATCATCAATACCTTCGATAGAAACATCAATGAGTTCATCACGAGAGGTTGGTACATTTTTGCCAATGAAGTCAGGTCGTATTGGTAATTCACGATGACCACGATCAATCAGTACTGCAAGCTGTATAGCTTTTGGACGACCATGCGAGAATACTGCATCAATCGCAGCTCGAATGGTTCTGCCAGTGTAGATAACATCATCTACGAGTATTACTACATAATCTTGAATGTTCTCTGGTAAACTGATATCAGTTGTCTTTGGAGTTTCACTAAGTTCTGTAAGATCATCTCGATATAAAGAGATATCTACCTCTCCAACAGGAAGTTCAACATTTGTGTACTTCTTGATATTTTCAGCTAGTTTCTTCGCTAGTGGAATGCCACGGCGTTTGATACCAACCAAACATACATTTGGAGATGAACTATCTCGTTCGATAATCTCATGAGCGATACGTGTTAATGAGCGCTCAATTTGTGCTTGATCCATGAGTTCTGTAATCAGTTCCATATCATACCTCGCAACCTCATTATACAAAAAAATTAGATAGAAAGTGATAGGTATTTAACTATAAGAAAAACAAGTGAAATTTTAAAAAATAGTGAGATTTAAAAAATCCAGATGAATCTCAAAAAAGATCTTTGAAATCGTGAATAGAGTACAGTTAAAACAACTAC
>CAKMPP010000080.1 GCA_927911475.1 uncultured Solobacterium sp.
GAAAACAATGAGAAAGAATATAGCAATCAATCTTTTTAATATCTTCTCCATATTACTGATCGTTCTCCCATGTTCGTTCACTAATGATATAACGTGGTCTGTTTTTTACTTCTAAATATACTTTACCTACATATTCTCCAATCACACCTAAAGAAATAAGTTGTACTCCTCCTAAGAAGCACATAATCGCTAGTGTACTTGACCAACCGGTAATTGTTGTTCCTAAAAAACGAGATACAATTGCCCAAATAACACCTACAAAACTGATGAATGATACAATTAATCCAAAATATGTAATTAGACGGATTGGTTTGATACTCAAGCTAGTTATGCCGTCAAATGCCAAAGCAATCATCTTTGATAACGGATAATGTGATTCCCCTGCAATACGTGTGTGTCTTTCATAAAGAACAGATGTGCTCTTGAATCCAACAAGTGGAAACATACCGCGTAAGAATAAGTTTACTTCTTTAAAATTGGCAAACTCTTTTAAAACACGCGATGAAACCAATCTATAATCCGCATGATTATAAACAACGTCAGCACCCATATACTTTAAAAGTTTATAGAATGACTGTGCTGTAAATCGTTTAAAGAATGAATCTGTTTCTCTTGAACTCCTAACACCATAGACAATTTCACAGCCATCATGATACGCATCCACCATCTTTTCCATGGCTGTAATATCATCTTGGCCATCACAATCAATTGTGATTGTCATATCTGCTTTATCTTTCGCTTCCATTAACCCTGCTAATACAGCATTTTGATGTCCCCTATTCCTGCTTTGTGAAATTCCAATAAAATATGGATTACTCTTTGATAAATCTTTAATAATCTGCCAAGTATTATCCTTACTTCCATCATTTACAAATAAAATTCGACTATCTTTGCTAATCTTATTCTTTTCAATTAATTTTAATAATTCTTCCAAAAATAATTTAGAAGTAATTGGCAAGACTTCCTGCTCATTATAGCAAGGAATGATAATATATAATGTGTCTTTCATTTTATTCACTCAGCCAGTCCCTATCCCGTTATAAAAAATAATGCATATATTTATCTTCACATTATATTATATAGGTTTTTCATCTTTTTAGAAAGCAACAATTCTAGTATTATAAAGTTGTATTTATCAATATTATAAAAAATGAAGGAAGTTTTACCTCCTTCATTTTATTTATGAAACAGTATCGACTACCATCTCTTCATACTGACGCGTATAAAGTTCATAGTAGTATCCCTTTTGTTTCATGAGTTCTGAATGTGTACCACGTTCAATAATCTTACCATCACGAACAACCAGAATGACATCCGCATTCACAATTGTTGATAAACGGTGCGCAATCACAAAGGATGTTCTACCCTTAATCACTGTATCAATCGCATCTTGAATTGCCTTTTCTGTAAGGGAATCAATGGAAGCTGTCGCTTCATCTAACACTAAGATACGTGGGTCAGCTAAGATTGCACGTGCGAAGGATAAGAGTTGTTTTTCACCAGTGGATAACATTCCTCCACCTTCACCAACATCACTATCTAAACCCTTCTCCATTTTCTCAATTACGAATGTAGCAGATACAAGCTCCAATGCACGCATGATTTCTTCATCTGTCGCATCTGGCTTACCATAGCGTAGATTATCTCTGACTGTTCCAGAGAATAAGTGTGGTGTTTGCAAAACATAACCAATATTGGAATGCAACCAAAGTTGTGACCGCTCTTTCGCATCTCTTCCATCAATGAGAACTTGTCCCCTTGTTGGTTCAAAGAAACGACATACAAGGTTTACAAGTGTTGATTTACCAGCACCTGTTTCTCCAACAATCGCTACGTTAGTTCCATGCGGTACTTTGAGATTAAAGTTTTCTAAGACCATCTCATCACCATCTGGATACTTAAAATCAACATCCTTAAATTCAACATCACCAATCAGCGGTTCCCAATTTTCCTTCTTTGGATTAAAGGTATCTCCATACTTCGCGATTACTTCTGGAGAATCCGCAACATCTGATTCTGTATTCACCAGTCTATCAAAGCGTTCAATATTTACTTGAATTGATACAAGTGAAGATATTGTAGTAATAACGTTATGTAGCGGATCCATAATACCCAGTGCATAGCTCATAAACACAGATAGTGTACCAATTAACATCATGTTATTGACTGTCAGGTTACCACCCTGCCACATTACAATTGCTAGAGCGATAGAACTCATCATTGTAACTGTGGAATAGAAGAATGCCTGATAGCGTGCAGCCTGCACGGATACTTGACGCATCTGTTCTGTATCTTTTCTAAATCCATCTCCGATAATATTTTCGATTACCATTGTTTTAATTGATCTAGCCCCTGTAATGCCTTCATTAAAGTCACTCGTAATTTGAGAATTCAATTCACGCATGTGGCGATTTAGTTTTACAAGTCTCTTCTGGAAGAATGCGATAATGAATATCGCAAATGGGACTAGCACAAATACCATGCACGCAAGTCTCCAACTGATTCTCACCATATTGATCATGACGAATAGGATATACGAACCATTCCATACAACATCCATCATACGCCAAGACATGAGTTCACCAATCTTACCACTATCACTCATAACTCTTGCATGAATATATCCAACATTATTTTGATTAAAATATGCAAAGGATAATTCCTGTAAATGATTAAATGATGTATTTCTAAGATCGCGATTTAAATCTAGCTCTGTCTTTGAAACCCAGAATACACTAATAAAGTTCAGTGAAACTTGAACTATTAATATCCCAATATAAAGCATGATAAATATTCCAAGCGTATCTAAAGTTTTTTCACCAACATAGTGATTTAATGCATACTGGTTAAATAATGGATAACATGAATCCACTAAACTTGAAAACAATCCCATCAGAATCATCGCAATGATTCTTTTTTTATATTTCTTCGCAATGGTAGAATCTTCGGAATGCCAAAGTATGGAAGTGATATATTTTTATTTTCTTCTTGCATACATTACCTCCCTACTCACTCTGTTGTGATTGCATTTCATAGATACGATGATAAATTCCCTGTTTCTCTAACAGTTGTTCATGTGTACCTTCTTCTACAACTCTGCCCTTATCTAAAACAATAATATGATCAGCTGCCATTAGTGTTGTAATACGATGTGAAATCAATATGACAGTTGATTCAGAAATATTATCTTTTAGACCAGCTCTAATCTTTGCGTCTGTTTCCGCATCAACTGCAGAAAGAGAGTCATCAAAGATCATAATAGGTGGTTTACGAATTAACATCTGTGCAATCGCTGCACGCTGCTTTTGACCACCAGAAAGAGTAACACCACGTTCTCCAACGTATGTGTTATATCCTTCTTTAAAGTGTGATATCGCTTCATCCAATGATGCAATCTTCGCGGCTGTACGAATTTCTTTCATATCTGCAGACTGCTTTGCAATCTTGATATTTTCCGATAAAGAACGGGAGAAAAGATATGGTTCTTGTAACACCATACCAATATTCTCACGTATCCATTCAGCCTTCATATCTCTAATATCTATACCACCAATTGTGATTTGACCATGATCGTCTGGTAACTGATATAGACGGTCTAACAGATACATCAATGTAGACTTACCTGAACCTGTACCACCAAGAATACCAAATGTTGTACCTGCTTTAATTTTGAAAGATACATTCTCTAATACTTCAGCAGTACCATTTTCATACTGGTAAGATACATTCTTGAACTCGATATCTTGTAGTAAATCCGGAGTTACTGCATTTGGCTTATCTTCTTCCATTTCGGAATTCATAATGTAACGTAAACGGTCTATGGAAATACCTGCCTTTGACATATTCGCAATTGTTCTTCCTAAAGAACGCACTGGCCATAATAGTAATGAATTATATGCAATAAAGGCAATATAGTTACCTGCAGACATTCCTCCATTTACCGTGATGATAGCACCATATGAAATAACCACTAACATCTGTAAGTTAGAAATCATATCAGATGACATCCAGAACGCAGATAATAGTCTCATCAAATGCGTCCACATATTTGTGTAGTGTTCATTTTGTTTTTCAAAACGTTCACGCTCGTAAGCTTCACGTCCAAACGCACGTACAACACGTACACCCGTTAAGTTTTCCTGGGCAATAGAAGATAATTTACCTTCTTCTTCATCTGCTACTTCAAATGCATTCCCAATTTTTGCGTGGAAGAATAAACTATATCCTACAATAATCGGAATAAAAGCAGATGTGGCTAATGCAAGCTTACATTAATGGAGAACATAAAGAATAACACCAACACAATCAAAATGATGATACGAACAAGATAGATTAACTGTTCAGACAAGAATCCTTTGATTGTATCTACATCTGATGTACATCTTTGAATGATATCACCAGTATGATTTTCACTATGCCACTTAAATGGTAAATGCATGATATGTGTAAATAAGTCATCACGCATTGTCTTTACCAACCTCTCAGATCCCATCGCTGTAAAGGATTGGAAGAAATAGCGACATGACACCGCAAGTAACGCAACAATTATGACAATGATTGCGATTACCCAAAGGTTATGACGCAGAAAATCGATTCCACCAATCACATCAATACATTTTTGAATTCCTTCTGGTAATACAACTTCTTTATGATCGATTACTGAGTCTACAGTAAACGCAATAATTTTTGGATTAATTAATTCTAATAACGAAACAAGACAGGCAAAGAGGATAGACAAACCAAAAATATCCTTTGGAACCCCTTAAAAAATGCCATATCATGCTTAATTTCGTCGGGAATTTCTCCTTCGACATATTCTTTCCCCCTTCTTCTGATAAATTCATATTTTATCAAATATAACCTCAAATGGAAAGAAGGCTCGATCATCCTTTTTAGGAAACTAGAATAGAACCACCAATGAATTCACGAATAATAGAATTATTCGCAATGATACTGTCATCATCAATTGACGCAAAGCAAGATAAGAATTGTAACATCCTCTGTGCTTCTGCGTATTCTGCTTGATCTGGCTGTACTTTTACTAATAGTGGTGTTGCGTATTTCTTTAACACCGCTAGTTCATAAACGCATTGGCTATTAAAGAATACATCTGCTTCCTTATTGAATGGGAAGATATACTTTTCTTCCCCATGACGTACTGATGGCCATGATGAAATCGTAACCGCACCATCACGTCCACGTGTACGATTATCTCGAACCATTCTTCTTAACATGCGTGCATCTGTCGTTGGGATACGATGATGCGCATCAAGGTTTATCTGTGTTAAAGGACTGATATAGATTTTAAACTTTTCACTATCATCAATTCCTTCTGTAAGTTGTGGATTGAGTCCATGAATACCCTCAATCACAATTGGTTGTGAAGCATCAATGGAAGTAATTCTCTTACCAAATACCTTTTTACCAGTAATAAAATCAAATTCTGGTAAGTCTACTTTCTCACCATGCAGTAACGCATTCATCTGTGTTTCAAAAAGATGTAAATCTACTGCTTCAAGTGCTTCAAAATCTAATTTACCATTCTCATCTGGAATCATTTCATCGCGATTGACAAAGTAGTCATCTGTTCCAAGATACAATGGATTTTAAGCCTATTACTTTTTAATTGTATACATAAACGTTTCGCAAATGTGGTCTTTCCTGATGAGGATGGACCAGCAATTTAAAATAAATTCTCTTCTTTGCGCTTTGAATTTGTTCCGCAATCATCGCAATCTTCTTTTCATGTAAAGCCTCACTTAACATGATGAGATCTTTAGATTCCTTCTTTTCAATCACGCGATTTAAATCAGACGCATAACTTACTTTTAATAACTTCTCCCATTGTGTCTCCTCAGAGAAAGCATCATACAATAACTTCTGTTCCTCATATGGTGGAATTTGATCTGGGAAGTTTGGATGTGGGAATCGTAACAATAAACCATTACGATAACGACGTACTTCAAAGAATGGTAGATAACTTGTAGATGGTAATGCATGTACAAAAGTCATCATCTTTTCATCTGCAAGTGTAATTACATAAATATTCTTTAAATCACTTGCAGTATTTAATAGGTCGACGCTCTTCTTATCTTTTGCGCCCTTTAGGAGTTCAATTGCCGTATCATGGTCTACATATTCTTCTGTAATTTCTATATTTTCTTCTACAAGTTCATGCATGCGTTCTTCAATTTCTTTCGCAAGATCATCTGTCACATTTCCAGCATGAATCACAGTAAACAATCCCTTCGATAATGAGTTTGCAATCGTAACTGTTACATTCTTGCCCATAACATCATGGATTGCTTTCAAATATAGAAGTGTCAATGTAGATTGATAACAAGTATTTCCATACGAAGCACGTATATCTTGTAACTGTACAACATCCTGGTCATGTACACATTCACTAAAGTGAACATGTTTATGATTGATGAGTGCAGCGTAGATACGTTGTTCCGTATTCACTTCTTGAAGTAATTCAGCAATCGTTGTATTTTTTGGCACTTCTAAAGTAGGTTCTTTTTCAGATGGAAGAATCACTTTAATTTGACATGGCTGTTGATTTAATTTCTTAACTTCTTCCATTTCAAAAGCAGTAATATGACAATACCCATTTGGATGCTTATCAAGATAATCCTGATGATATTCTTCCGCGGTATAAAAGTTCTTTAATGGCTCTAATTCTACAAAGAAACGGTCATATTTCATACGCTCATTTGTATACACCGGTTTAATATCATCCAAATCTTTTTCATCCACATAGTAAATTCCTGCTTGGTATTGAGAACCTATATCATTTCCCTGACGATTGCGTTGTCTTGGATCAATACATAAGAAAAATGCACGAATGATTGTGGATAAGGAAATTACATTTGGTTGATAAACAACCTTTACTGCCTCCTTATAGCCTGTTTCATTACGGCAAACTTCTTCATACATTGGATTATCTGTGAAGCCGTTTGCGTATCCTACTGTTGTTTCTACAACACCATCTAAAGCCTTGAATGCTTTCTCAACACCCCAGAAACATCCGCCCGCAAGGACAATCATCTTATCTTCTTGATTAAATGTATCCTGTTCTAGTTGTTTTGGCTTATATGCATACACATATTCATCCTCTTCTTGTCCGACTCTTTCATATCCATTGTGTTCTAACACACGTATCGAATAGATATTATCCACATGACAATTCGCATGTATGCATGTTATGCCATAGTCTTCAATCAATTTCTTTGTCAGAAGATACACACTATTTTTAGCATATGTTTGATGGCGATATTTTTCGACAATCATATAACCAATCGAAAGTTCCGATTCATGAATATCGTAAATCTCAATAATACCCTTTAATTGTTCGTCTTCTTTCCCAAAGATACCAAGAATGACTTCATCCTTATCTTGATAAGACTTTTCATAATTCTCAATCGTCTTTTCTGCCTGACGTTTTGTCAGTCTTTCTTCATATACTCCCGAAAGATACTTTGCGTCTTCCTGTACAAAACGACGTAATACTATAAACCCATCTTCATACCGTGGGAATTGTTCAAATATTTTCATTTTAAACACCTCAATTCTTTAGGTTTATTATACCCCTGAAAATACAAAACAAAAATGGATATCACATTTTAGTCATACCCATTTCTATGATTGTAATAATTGTTTTGAACGTAAGTCATTCCCTTTTCTGTTAGAGAATTATAGCTGATGTAATATCATCACGCATAACCATATGTCCGCTTAATTAATCTTTCGATACGTTCATCTGTTATTTTAGAAGACCAATTTAAATGTTTATGAATGGTTTGGTATCCAAGTTCATTTTCATTTCCTTGGTGACGGTAGAGATGAACTAGCAATAAATCTTCACAGAACTTTTCATGATTACGAAGGACTTTGCCCATTGTCTTAACATACCATGACGATGGAAAACAATGCCTAATAGTACTGTTACCATTCCTACCAAACTGCACATACCAGAAACCGATACATTCCACAAAATTGCGATATGATATCCCAGCCAAGAATTGATAATCGCAAAGAGAATGGATACTAGTATTGTTATCTTTAAATCTTTTGTAATCATGCATGCGGCAGCAGCTGGTGCTACAAAGTACGAAATAACTAGGATACCACCAACACTGTTAAATGCTACAACACAGGTAATCGATACCAGTATCATCAAAACACGATATAGATACGTAACAGGAATGCCTATTAATTGTGCATACTCAGGATCAAAGATTGCAACCTTTAGTTTCTGGTAATTGAATAATAAGAAGATCCCATTCATCGCAAGAATTACAAGCATTTCAAACATTGACTTCGGCATTCCAAATTGGCGAATAAATGGTGTAAAGAGCGGATTGCCCATTAATACCACTTCTACATCCAAATGGGTATTGCGAAAGAATTTTGTAATTAAGAGTACAGCTAATGCAAAGAATACCGGAAAGACAATTGCGAGTGCATCATCCCTCTCAACCAAACGATGACGAGATAATTCTTCAACCAGCCATACTGTAAATACACCAAAGATTGATGCACTGATAACTAGCCATATCGAACGTAAATCAGGCACAAAGAAGAAAGCTACTACAATACCTAATAATACCGAGTGAGATAAAGCATCTGCAGTCATCGCTAATTTTCTTAAAACTAAAATTGGGCCAAGGATTGCACATCCAATCGCTGTCACCATCATCGTTAACAACACTTCTGACATGATTTCGCATCCTTTCCAAGTCTTTTTTGTGCGACTAAACCATACTTACCAAATACCATGGATAACACTGTTAAGATACCCATACAGATGATTACCATCGGGCCTGTCGCAACACCACTATATGCAGTCGATAAAAAAGTACCTATAAAGGCAGATATACCAGCCATACTACCTGCAATAAATAATACTTGTTTCAGATTTCTAGAGTGTTGATTTGCGCATATACACGGCATCGTTAAAAATGATGAAATTAGAACTGCACCAATAGATTTTAGTCCAACAACAATAAACATCACCATCAGCAGTAATAACACCGTATTTACAATCGGCATTGAAATACCGATTGCACTTGCAAATTGTGGATCAAAAATACTAGCCACTAACTCTTTATAAAATAAAACCAATAATATTGTTGCGATGATTGCACATATCGCAATCATGATAATATCTTCTTTTACTATAAATGCTGCAGAGCCAAAGATATAGTTCTTTAAACCTGCTTGTGATGCACGCATGTATAAAGGGTTTCCTTGTAAATAACTCTTTAACACCATACCTAATCCAAAGAATCCAGTTAAAACAATTGCTAATGCCGCATCAAAATCAATCACACTATGCTTTCGTATCAATTGAATCATCAGATATGCAAGAATACCAAATACCGCAGCTCCTAATGTCAATATGACGGAACTACGGATACTAAATAACATAAACGCAACCACAACTCCAGGATAGGACGCATGCCCTACAGCATCTGCCATCAAACTCTGTCCTTTATATACACTAAAACAACCTACAATCGCACTTGGAATCGCAAGTAAAACGGTACCTATCGCAACAACTAAGAAATCATAAGAGAATAGTATCTGTATTAGATTTTCCATCATGATACGTCTTTCTAATGTTTTCTTCTGTTAGTACATCTTCTGTTTTACCACTTGCCACAACATATTTGTTTATAAATACAACATGATCAAAATATTTTTTCAATGTATGTAAGTCATGGTGTAC
>CAKMPP010000081.1 GCA_927911475.1 uncultured Solobacterium sp.
ACCTGTTCCCCATAATGACGACATTATCAACACGCTTACCAATTTTATCTAATTCCTTTTGGACAAACATAACTTGTCCAACAATCTCACCAGCAGTTAAACACGCTGCTTCTTTAATAAACCAGACGCGCAAAAAGTACAGCCCATATTACAACCAAGCTGACTTGTTACACATAAACTTTCCCCGAAATGGAAATGCATCAACACTGTCTCAACAGAGGAGCCATCCGCTAACTGGAACAGATATTTAGTAGTTCCATCTTTAGCAACCTGACGTGTAATTTCCTTAACGGGTTCAATCGAATATTCCTGTGCAAGTTCTTCTAATAGACTCGCAGGCATATCGGTCATCTCTTGGAATGAACCCACACGCTTACGATAAAGCCATTGGAATAATTGCTTTGCACGATAAGATTTTTGTCCCTTTTCGGCGAGCATATCTGTCGCCATCTTCATATTTAAATCATATATACTTTGCATAGTTAATATATTACCACAATCACACTAATTTCTCGATATGTTATCCAATGTTTCAAGCGCAAATAACCTATTGGTTACGCTTTAATTTTGCGTAATAGAAGCCATCCGCATCATCTATCATTGGAAATAAAGTCTCTTCTTCTAGCAAGACATAGTTAGAATGTTTTGCTAAGAACTTTTTAATTTGTTGCTCGTTTTCCTTACGATTTAACGTACATGTACTATAAACAAGGATTCCACCAACGCGTAAATAATCTGCATTCGCATCTAGTATTGCTTCTTGTGTACGTACAAGTTCATCGATTGATGTTGGCTCTAGATGCCAACGAATCTCTGGCTTATGTGACAAATCTCCTAGACCTGAACATGGCGCATCAATCAAAATACGGTCAAAACTTTCTCCAGCAAATCTACCTGAGATTGTTGCGTCATTCTGCTTTGCAGAAACAATAGATACTCCTGTACGATTCATTAATTCATCAATTAAATGACAACGAGCTTCATATAAATCCGTAGCGATAATCTTACCTTGATTCTTCATCAAGCAAGCGATCTGCTGTGTCTTTGTGCCTGGCGCTGCACAGGCATCTAACACCTGCATACCAGGTAAAACATCCAGCTTACGCACTACTTTTTGTGAATGTCGATCTTGTATCAATACCATTCCTTTAGAGAATAGTTCTGTTCTCTGCAAAACACCTGCATAGAAGAAACAATCATCCTCAAGCATACGTACATCCGGCATTTCAGCAATCTCAGTTTTCTTACACTTCAAGGTATTCACTCTACCATATACAAGTGAAGGTTCCTGATTATGTAAGGCAATCTCCTTCATTGTTTCAAAGCCATAGTGAGCTTTCCACAACTGTAAGATCCATAGTGGATGCGAAGTTAATACCGCAAGTTCTTCCATTGTATTTCCTTCAGGCTTTTTTAGACCCTGTTTTTGTACCTTACGAAGAACAGCATTTACAAACTTTTTCTCCGATTTACCGGCAAGTTCAACTGCCTCAAAGATGACGGCATAGGATGGAATACTATCCAAAAAGAATAATTGGTACACACTCATATTGAGAAGTGCAGACACTCTTGGCTTTACGTGCTTTGTAAATGGACGCCATTGTTCTTCTAATAGTGTTTTATTCCGTATCGTACCATACACGATTTCACTTGCGAGGCCCATCTCCTCTTTTGAGATATCTGCCTTTCTTAACAATAAAGACGCAAAACCATGTTGGCGAAATACACGCTCTAATATATTTAATACTTCCGCTCTTACACTCATAGAAACTCCTTAATTCACATAGACTTTATCAAACGACTTCTGATATAGCAATAGAAAAAGATGCTATTAAGCATCTTCATTTCCAAGCTTATTTGGATTCTGTTGTTTCCTTAACGTAAGAACCTTCATGGTGTGGGCGAACGTATTCACCTGCAGCATTCTTTACGAGTGTAGGTACATTTAACTTATAATGTGTTCTTCTCTTGTTCTTTCTCGTCTTGGAATTTCTTCTCTGTTGTACAGCCATTGTCTAGCACCTCCTACTATTCATTTTTGAATTGCTTCAGTCCTGCCAGACGCGGATCCAATTGATCTTTCCGGCTTTCCTGATACTCAGCTTCTGTAAATATCTGCCAGCCATCGCCATGCGGATATTCACCCTCTACTGCTTCAGTCACTTGAAGTGGTACCTCCAACAGGATAGCATCTATCACTGCAGGCATCAGATCAACGACTTCACTGGTAACGAGGCGTACGCCATCTTCATCAGTTTCTTCAAAGACATATGTTTCTTGACTATCGACATCTAGAGGAACTTTGATTGGTTCATTTGTGATAGCATCCGGACAAATCATTGTACCTGTAATATGCATATCTACATAGAAGCGATCATCCTCATCATCGATATAACCGTGACCTTCTACATGAACATCTTCAACAGATAAGATACCGGTGTCATTTTTCAGTTCATCGTTCTCAATTACTACATCTTCGTCAAAATCTACATTCTGCAAATCACGCAGCAACTCTGTTTTTGTCCACTTCACGGCAGTCTCCTCGCTCGTTAACGCTTATAAATTATAACAAACCGCACTTCAAAGTCAATCAAATATCCCCCGAAAAACGCTTCCAAAAGCGAAAAAATGATAGAAGATACCCTCTTAACCTTTTCTTTCAGAAAATATTTGTTTCAATTTTTTATTGATGTTGGTTCATAAATTTAATAATCTCTTCAATTACAAGATGATTCTCCTTTTCATTGAGAATCTCATGGCGCATTTTCGGGAATATGATATTTTCGATATTTGCATATCCATTCTTCTGTAATGTCGAAATACTATCCACTAATCCTAAGGTACCTCCCGTACATGGGTCATCTTCACCGCTGATAAATAGAATTGGTAAAGAAGGATTCTTCGCGGTAAATGGATGATGTAAGTGTGAGACCATTGTAAATAAGTCACGGTTGCCCGCATCTGTAATGGTACACCACATAATTTATCGTTCAAGAATTGTTTTACGTTATCTTCGTTATAGGATAACCAATCAACTGGTGTCTTTGCATTTTTGACAGCCTTACTAAAGGAGCCAAAACTAAGTGCAGTTAATAGTTTCGTCTTTGCCTTAGGTCCTTTGATTTTCACCAATAGCTGTGCAAATTTCTTACCAAAGCCAGCTGCTGGCCGATAATTTGGCGCACCACAAAGAAGTACACCTGCAAAATCATCATTTCGCTCTAGGTATAAGCGTACGATGATAGAACCCATAGAATGTCCAAATAAGAAATGTGGAACATCTGGGTATTCTGTATGTAACTTCTTAACCATCGTATCTACTGATTGAATTAATACTTCATCTCCATTTTGATCTGCGAAGTATCCTAGTTCATCTTTAAATGCATCCCCATGACCTGGTAAGTCATAAATTAGTACCGCTACACCCTGCTTAGATAACTCTCTTGCAAAGGAAATATAACGGGCATGATGTTCTTGCATACCATGTACACAGACTAGTGTTGCCCTCACTTCTGTTTCAGGTTTCATAATTTTATAAATTAACTCTGTCATAAAGAAATATCCTTTCTTGTTTGATTGATTTCATTGTATCATATCAACTGTAAAGGAATTTTGATAAATGAAAGTATGTGGAATCATAGCGGAGTACAATCCATTCCATAATGGACATCGCTATCAAATCGAGCAAGCAAGAAAACTGAGTGGTTGTGATATGGTTATCGCTGTTATGTCTGGTAATTTTGTACAGCGTGGAGAACCTGCAATTATCGATAAATGGAAACGTGCCAAGGCAGCCATTGAAAATGGTGTAGACTTAGTGATTGAATTACCTTATTTCTACGCAACCCAAAGTGCTTCTAAGTTTGCGTATGGTGCAGTGGAACTTTTAAAGATTGCGAAAGTTGACTATATCTCCTTTGGTAGTGAGTGTGCGAATTTAGAAAACCTACAAGAAATTGCGGACACTTCTCTTAATCCTGATAACTTAAGAGAAAGCATGCAGACAGGGATGTCTTTCCCTCGCGCATATAGTCTTTTAACAGGTTCTATGGAACCAAATGATATCTTAGCCGTTTCTTATTTAAAGCATCTAAAAGAATCTAATATTCAACCAGTGATTGTACAGCGTACAAGTGGTTATCTTAGTCCAGAGATATCTGAAAATGCAAGTGCCCTAGCAATTCGTAAAGCACTCAAAAATAGTGAGAGTCTAGCAAGTTCTACACCAATGGAAGAAATACTGAAAGAAAGTACGCTGGTTTATCCTGAACAGTTCTATCCTTACTTGCGAACATACTTATTAACTTCCTCTCGCAAGCAATTAGAAGACTTGTTCTTATTTAACGAAGGAATCGAAAATCACCTACGTAACTGTGCTGCAGATAACGATACGTATGAAGGCTTCTTAAGGGATGCTACTACATACCGTTATACTAGCAACCGTATTCGCCGTAGTATCTTACAAGCGATGGTTCAGTTAACAAAATACGAAGCACAACGTCTACCATCACTTGACCACTTACGCATCCTTGCCTTCAACGATACTGGAAAGAAATGGCTCCATGACATGCGTAAGGAAGATATGCGTATCTGTAGTAAATTTGCGGATGTGCCATTCCCATGGAGGACACTGGAATATCGTAGTACCCTACTCTATACCAGTGTATTACCAAGTGAAGAAAGAAAACGTCTATTAAAATTGGAAATCAGTGGTGCTCACTATATCTCTTCAGAACATTAGCTATGTCTAATGTTCTTTTCATTTGAAAAGAAGGCACCAAAGTGCCTTCTAAAAGATTAACTAAATATTTCGATACGTAATTCTTCAATCACATTATTTCTGCGTATCTTTCTTGTTGTATACAACATAGTGATAAATACAACCACAAATACCATAGCGATTGCAAGTAGTACACTGACATAAGGAATAAAGTAATCAACTTGTACCATTTGATTAATCACGTGATGGATAAAGAATGAAAAGATAAACGATATCGGAAGACCAATCGCTAAGCTTCGACCTCCATAGATCAAACACTCATAATTCAGCATTCTTTGGAAGCCCTTTTCAGACATACCAACCGATCGTAACATCGCAAACTCTTTTCTTCGAAGAATGATGTTTGTCGAAATCGTATTAAATACATTCGCAATCGATATAACTCCAATTAGAAGAATGAATCCATAGGAGAATACATTTATCACTAAGATAAACATGCGGTTATTTTGACGTTCACGATCAAAGTCATAGATTCTATCTGCACTCCAACCATTGTCTTTTTGAATCTTTTCAAGTTGTTGTGTAACACTTGCATGATTATCTGTTTGTATACCAATCTCTGGATTAGATAATCGCTTGATATAGTTTGTATCTGTATTTGTAAATAATGTCGTTGCCATACTTCGTGGATAGATCAACTGCATTGTATTACGACTTAATGTGAACAGATTCTCTTCAATTTGTGCTCCTGCCACAAGTGGAATATCAATATCAATTTCTTCAACTGGATAGAGTTTGGCTTTGCGCATGTCTAAGTTTCATAGCCTCCCATTTCTTCAATATACTCTATCGGATAGAAGAGATAATACTGCTTACCATCTTTAATATATGGCTCATGTAAACTTGTATACCCTTCTATTTCTTTATATTCGCGAACAAACATTGGTACATTGTTTGCGTCAGTATCTATCACTGAAACATCACGTGTAATAGCCTTGTCTTCTCTAATAAATTGTTGGATAACGTGATTGTATAGTAGACCCTTCGGACTAGTTTCATCAAAATAACTGGAGGAATCTATCTTGTTTTGTTTACACAATTTTTCAAATGCACCATCGTCCACAAAGACTAGTTCGACATTTACACCTACCGCATCTTTAATACGGCGTAAATACTGTTGGTTCTCTGCTGTCCAGTATTCTGACGCAATGTAATTACGCTGAATATAGACTTCATCGAAGATTTTCTGGGTTATAGCGATATTTTGAATTTCTGATATGTCCTTAATCATATTAAAACGCTGGGAAACATCTTCTTGTTCATCAGTGTATACATTGTACATGACATTCATCTTGTGATCATTACTACTCTGTATTAGTAACATCTTATTTACATATTGTGTTAATGATGCGGCAGAGATAAATAAAATAACACTTAACGCTAATGAAAGAATCGTTGAACGATACTTACGTTTATTACGTTTGAAATTCTTCGTAGCCATTACTCCAGCAAAACCAAATAATTTCTGCGTGAGCTTTGAAGTTTTTACTTCATTAGGCTTAATAATAATTTCATCACTTTGACGAATTGCCTCTATCGCAGATTTATGAATTGCTTTATAAGCTGGAATATATGCTGCAACAATCGTCGTCACAAGACATATCAAAACTGCGATAAGAATTGGTAATGGACTAATCACTAAACGCAAACCTATGCCAACTTTATTTGTGATATTCACGATAAAGTTATTTTGGACCCAAGCAAGTGTCACACCAATTCCAACGCATCCAACAATGACGCCCAAAACAATACCGATAATTGCGAGTAGAAATGCTTCAAAAAGAACCATGCGACGAATCTGACGATTGGAAGCACCAATGGACCTCATAATTCCAAACTGACGAATACGTTCACTGATGGAAATAGAAAATGAATTATAAATTAATGAGATAGAACCATACGCAATAAGTAGTACAAGCACTGTTGTTAAACCAATGAGTACCGAACGTTCCCCACTTGCTTTAAATGCACCATAAAAACGTAATAAATCCGAATGTGGAACATAGGAATCTGAAATTGTTTGACGCATTAAGAATTCCTGCATTTTACTTGGCGACTGAATTGTTAAGAATAGTTTCTGACTATCTGTATGAAAACCATTTGTAATGCATGTATAGCCAGGACAAGAAAACTCTTCAATCTCAAATGGTAGACGTTCCATAATACCAACAATCGTAAAAGTATGTTTGGTTGTATTCTTTAAACTCTCATTTTCCTGGTATGGTGTATTTTCAGAAAGTTGTTCTTTCTCTATGAAACGTTGTCCTGTTTCTAGAGTAATCGTATCCCCTACATGATATTTCTCTTTTGCGTTTGCAATAAAGTTTTCTGGCAACAGAATTTCATCTTGCTTTTCAGGCATACGACCTGAAACTAAATTGATTGGGAATAATGCATGTTCCATATCTCCTAATGATTGTACGAGAAGATATGGTTTACCGTCATTCTCATTAGTAACTTCTGCCCAACCAAGCGTATATACATTTTCGTATTGTTCAATCTGCTTGTTTGTCTTAGCTTCTTCTAAGCCTTCTTTATTTACATTATTCATGATGACTTGCCACTGACCCGTTATGGCAATCTCACGATTTTTCAAGAATTGATAACCACTGTATGCACCTTCAATGACGGCAGTAAACAAAGCCATGGATACAATAATACCTATCAAAGTCACAATCGTTCTAGTCTTATTCTTGGAAAGATAACGCTGTGTAAGTTTTGTAAATATACTCATAATTACACCTCACGGATTCTTTCATCTCTTGTAATCTTTCCATCTTCGATTGAGATAATTCGGTCTGCCTGTAAGGCAATACTTTCATCGTGGGTAATGATGATCATTGTCTGTTGGTATTTTTTATTTGATAACTTTAATAGTTCTACAATTTCTTGGCTATTTTTACTATCAAGGTTACCAGTCGGTTCATCCGCAAGTACAATTGCTGGAGCGTTCATAAGCGCTCTGCCAATGGATACACGTTGTTGTTGACCACCAGAAAGTTGGTTTGGTAGATTTTTTCGTCTTTCTTGTAATCCTAATACATTCAATAACTCTTCAAGGCGTTCTTTGTTAACTTCTTTTCCATCCATTAATACAGGAAGTGTAATATTTTCTTCTGCACTTAGCACAGGAATCAAATTATAAAATTGATAAATTAAACCGACTTTTCTACGGCGGAATACAGCTAGTTGTTCTTCATTTTGTGCATAGACATCTTGCCCACCTACAAATACTTTCCCGCGTGTTGGTTTATCAACTCCTCCTAACATATGTAACAGAGTTGATTTCCCTGATCCTGATGGACCAATAATCGCCACAAACTCACCTTGTTCAACAGTAAATGAAACATTATCTAAGGCTTTTACTTCATTTTCCCCTTTTCCATAAATTTTTGTTAAGTGTTCGACGCGTAAGACTTCCATATCAAAGTCCTCCTTATACTTACAGTATAAAAAGCAAATGTGACACAATGATGACATTTTGTAAGATAAAAAAAATCCTGTTTTCACAGGATCAAATAATTTGTTTATAGAAACGTACAGTAAAGCAAGCACCACCATCTGGATGATTCTTAACACTGATGGTTCCGTTTTGAGCAGTGATAATCATGCGGGCGAAAGCTAGCCCAATTCCTACACTTTCCGGTTTTGCGTTTTTACCCTTATAAAAGCGTTCAAACATGTATGGGATATCTTCCTCCGGGATCCCTTCTCCATTATCTTGCACAATCACTTCTGTATATAATGGATTTTCACTAACATTCAGTTGAATCGTACCACCATCTGGAGTATGTTCCATCGCATTCTTGATCAGATTACTGAACGCTTCCATTGTCCATTGATCATCAACGAACATCTTTTCATCTGAACAGTTCAGAATACACTTTTGTTCTTTTAGTTCCATCAGAATTGCGAATGGTTCCATTGCCTTAGACAAGATATCTTCTGCAAGTAATTCTTGTCGATGGAAGATAGCAGTCTTCGCATCGATTTTAGACATTTTTAACAATGTTTCAATTAGCCACTGTAATTTCTCTAACTGTTTCTTGATATCTCGACGATAATAGAGTGCTTTCTCATTAGAAAGATGATCATCATTAAAACAGTTAGCGATAAGTTAATTGACGTAAGTGGTGTTCGCATCTGATGAAAGATATCCGCAATTGCGTTAGTTAATCGAACTTTATCTTTTTGTAGTAGTTCGGTTTGTTCGTTGAGTTTGATAACCATCTTAGAAATTTCATCACTGAGGATAGATAACTCTCCTTCATATTGGTCATCAATTTGAATTGCACTACCATGAAGCACTTTATCTAGCGAAAAGCTTAACTGAGCAATTTGTTGATAACGCTTGATAGAGAAATAATAATGTACGCCTACAAGCACAAGCGCCAACAATAGAAATAGGATTGCATATCCACCAATCAGCGGATATGTGACAAGCGTACATATAACTCCAATCACTACAGATAAGAGGATTTCACGAAGAACATCTTGATTACGTAAATACTTCATACTAGTCCATCCTATATCCTAGTCCACGAACCGTTTTAATGATTTTAGGATTTGTAGGGTCATCTTCAATCTTCTCACGCAAGCGTTTGATATATACCGTTATTGTATTGTCATTCACAAAATCTCCTGCGATATTCCAAATCTCATCGAGGAGTTGATCTCTTGTAAGTAGCTTGCCACGATGATCGATAAAAAGTGTGAGTAACTTATATTCAAGTGCAGATAAATTGATGATAGTATTCTTTTTCTTTACAATAGCCTTTTCTGTATCAACCTGTATGTCATCCAAAAGAATGATGGTCTGATGTCCTGCATGACGTCGTAAGACGTTTTTTGATACGAGAGAGTAATTCTTTTGGACGAAATGGCTTCGTAATATAGTCATCTGCACCGATATTTAATCCTCTCACCACTGTTTCTTCATCTGAAGATGCACTTAAAAAGATGACTGGTAATTGAATCTTTTGGGCGATATTACACACCGCAAAGCCATCACCGTCTTTTAAAGAAACATCCAATAACAATAATTGGTATTGTTTTGTCTTTAATAGTTCTTCCGCTTCCTTTTGTCCACTTGCATGATCTGAAGTAAAACCTTCTAGATTCAGGTATTCCTGTAAGGAATGAACAATTGCGAAATCATCTTCCACAAGTAATATTCTCGTCATAACGCTTCCTCTTTATCCATAGTAGCACAAGCCTATCAAAAGAAAAACTCTTCCATACTAGGAAGAGTATTCATGCATGTTATTCGTTAATGATAGCGTTATGGTACACCTTATTTACATCGTCTGCTTCATTGAGCATATCCATTAACTTATGGAACGCTTCAATTTCTTCAGGATCTGTAAGTGTTACATATTCATTTGGTAACATTGTTGTTTCACATGTTTCAAATTCAATGTTTGGTAATAGCTTTTCAATCGCATCCTGTGCCTTACCGAAATCAGTGAATGCTGTCTTAACAATCATCACACCATCTTCAATTGTAAGGTCAGTAACATCAACCTCAGCCTCTAATAACGCTTCAAGCATTGCGTCTTCATCCGCATATTCAAATACGAATAGACCAACTGATTCATAGTTGTAAGAAACACCACCAGCGTTAACCATCTTAGCACCCTTTGACTTATTGAATGCTGTCTTAACTTCTGTCATAGAACGATTTGTATTATCTGTTAAGCAATCTACAATGACCGTAGAGTTACCAGGACCAAATCCTTCATAGCGTGCTTCTGTATAGTTTTCGTCTGTTCCACCCTTCGCTTTGTCGATTGCTCTTTTAATAACATCGGCAGGTACTTGGTTGGATTTTGCTTCAGCAATCTTTCTCTTTAAAGAAAGATTCATATCTGGATCAGGAACACCACTCTTAGCAGCGATATATAATTCCTTTCCAAAACGTGAATATAACTTTGATTTAATTGCAGCAGTCTTTGCCATTGAGGCTGCACGGACTTCATGCGCTCTTCCCATATTCAATACCTTCTTTCATAAAAATAGCCGTTGATATTATACCAAAAATACATTCCGTTGTGAAGAAAAAACCGCCGAACTCTAACCATATCCCTCATCTATATACACTGTTTGTGATATGATATTTACATTGGGAGATAAGATAGATGTCGATATATGTAATGAGTGATATACATGGTTGTTATGATGAATTTATGCAGATGCTAAATCTCATATCTTTTAGTGACTATGATGAACTATGGATTATTGGTGATGTATGTGACCGTGGTCCTAAGAATATGAAGTTACTACAAAAGATTATCTCCAGCAAGAATATGCACATCATAATGGGTAATCATGATGCATGGTTATTAAAGTATTCTCAATACATGATAGATTGTAAACGCGACTTCCGCGCACAGCGTGCAGATGATGATTTCCTAAGATGGACTTTACGAAATGGAGGACTCATCACATCTGATCAATTCATGGATTTAGATTATCATGAGTGTTATGACATTAAACTCTATCTCGAAAACTGTCCATACTATAAAGAATTAACCGTTCATGGCAATAAATTCTTACTCGTTCACGCTGGTTTAAGCGAAGAATATATGAAACCTTCAACACTCATTGCATCTGTTCCACACGATATCCTCATATGGGAAAAGATAAGTTTAGATGCGAACCCTTTCAATGATATAACAATGATTGTAGGTCACACACCTACCTTCCGTTATGGTGATGAATATCGTGGAAAGATTGCCATTGGTAAGAATAAAAAAAATCTATCATATC
>CAKMPP010000082.1 GCA_927911475.1 uncultured Solobacterium sp.
ACTTCTGTACGAAGTATGTGGTTCGCAGGCACATGGACAATGGCGAACTATGCAAAAACTGCTATTGAAGAAATCCGTAACACTGTAGGCGATGGCAAAGTATTGTTAGCATTGTCTGGCGGTGTAGATAGCTCCGTTGCAGCAGCTCTTATTTCTAAAGCTGTAGGCGACCAATTGACTTGTATCTTCGTTGACCATGGCTTAATGCGTAAAAACGAAGGCGATGAAGTTGAAGCAGCTTTCAAAGATTCCGGCATGCATTTCATCCGCGTTGATGCAGAAAAACGTTTCTTAGATAAATTGGCTGGTCTTGAAGATCCAGAAGCTAAACGCAAAGCTATCGGCGAAGAATTCATCCGTGTATTCGAAGACGAAGGTCGTAAAATCGGCTCCGTTGACTTCTTGGCGCAAGGTACTATCTATCCTGACGTTATTGAGTCCGGTACTGGCGAAGCAGAAGTTATCAAATCTCACCACAATGTAGGCGGATTGCCTGCAGTTGTAGACTTTAAAGGCCTTATCGAACCATTGCGCAACCTCTTCAAAGACGAAGTACGTGAACTTGGTTCTGAATTAGGTTTGGCTGACTACCTCGTATGGCGTCAACCATTCCCAGGTCCTGGTCTTGCTATTCGCGTAATGGGCGAAATCACGAAAGACAAACTCGACATCTTGCGTGATGCAGACTACATTTTCCGTGACGAAATTGCAAAAGCTGGTCTTGATCGCGATATCAACCAATACTTTGCAGTATTAACATCTACACGTACTGTAGGCGTTATGGGTGACTTCCGTACATACGATTACACATTGGCATTGCGTGGCGTAACAACAACAGACTTCATGACTGCTGACTGGGCACGCATCCCTTACGACGTATTGGATACAATCTCCCGTCGTATCGTAAACGAAGTACAACACATCAACCGTATCGTGTACGATATTACATCAAAACCACCTGCAACAATTGAGTGGGAATAATATTTTGTTTCGTGTGCTATTGAGCCCCGAGAACTCTTGGGAATACAGGGGTTCTCGGGGCTTTTTTTAGCTTTTAGTACTATGTTTGAAGAATACAAAGTGAAATACATTTGATATATATTGAAAGCTGATTTTTTAGTGTTAGGTATTTAGGGGGTTGAGCAAGCTAAAGGGGGCAAGGTAAGATGAAACTTTCAAAATTAAAACTTTGTAATTATCGTTGCTTTGGAAATGATGAGCAAACGATAAAAATTGAAAATATTACATCATTTATTGGAAATAACAGTTCAGGAAAAACGGCTGCTTTATCAGCATTAAACTGTCTTTTCTCAGAAATTAGTTCAGAGCGAGTTTTAAAGCGTAGTGACTTCCATCTTCCCAAAGATATCAGACCTGAATTACAAGAATCACAGAATATGTATATTGAAGTAATTTTTACTTTTGATGAATTAGAGGGGGAAATAGGAGAGGAAAGTTATGCTATTCCATATTTTTCTAATTATTTAGTTGTAGATGATTGTGAAGAAACACCATATTTACGTGTTCGATTAGAGGCAACTTGGCAAAATAGTAATAATATAGAAGGTGCTATTGAAAGTAAGATATATTATATTACCTGTCCAGAAACTCAAGATATCACGGATGAAGATAAATTTGTTGCGCCACGTAAAGATTTAGATTGTATTCGAGTTATATATGTACCAGCAGTTAGAGATCCATCAAAGCAATTAAGAAATGTTTCAGGAACAATGATGTATCAACTGATGAATAGTATTAATTGGAGTCAAGCTATTAAGGAGAAGGTTAAAGGAAAAATTCAAGAATTAAACAATCACTTCTTAGAGGAGAAGGGAGTTGATATTATTGCTTCCTCTATTCGTACACAATGGGAGTCATATGATAATGATATAAGATATTCAGATGCACAGTTACGGTTTAATAGTATAGATATTGAGTCTGCTATTAAAAAATCAGAAGTTGTTTTTTCACCTACGATAACAGGAAAAGAGTATAGTGTTGATGATCTGAGTGATGGACTACGATCATTATTTTATATTTCTTTGGTTGATAGTATTCTTGCTGCTGAGGCAAAAATTCAACAACAGATTGAAACTGGAGATGATGGTATTGCTAGTGATTATAGACCACCTATCTTGACAATTATTGCTTTAGAAGAACCTGAAAATCATATTGCGCCACATTTAATAGGACAGTTGGTTTCTAATTTAATGAATATATCTTTAAAGCATAACGCTCAAACCATTTTAACATCTCATTCTACATCTCTTATTAAAAGACTTGAACCCGAAAAATTAAGATATTTTCGTTTTGATATAAGTGATTGTATTACTAAAGTTAACTCAATTACATTACCAGATAAAAGAAAAAATGGCAGATCAGTATAAGTTTATTAAAGAAGCCGTTAAAGCATAATCCTGAATTATATTTTGCCAAAGTTGTCATTTTAGGAGAAGGAGACAGTGAAGAAATCATTTTGCCTAAAATATGGAGTGCGAAAAATGGAGATATTGATTTAAGTGGTATTTCTGTTGTTCCTCTAGGTGGTAGGCATGTAAATCATTTTTGGCGACTACTTAAAAACTTGGATATCCCTCATATTACTTTACTTGATTTAGATAGAGAGCGATTTGGTGGTGGATGGGGCAGAATTAAATATGTTTTAGAACAGTTACTTAAATTTAATTATAAAAAAGAAGATTTACTACGTGTTAAGTCTGGTATATTATCTGATGAAAAATTAAAGAGTATGCATACATGGGACTCTAGTAATATCGAATGTTTACAAAGTTGGATAAATTTTTTAGAGAAGTATAATGTATTCTTTTCAACGCCATTAGATATTGACTTTATGATGTTAGAAAAATATGAAGATATTTATAAAAAAATGTTAGAGGATAAAGAAGGCCCTTATTTAATGATAAATACGAATGGTAGGACGAATCGAAGATATATTAAGGAGATTGAGGGATTAGAAACTTTTTGTCAAGAATATGAAACACGTATAAATATTGATATAAATAATACATTAAAGGCTTGTGGCGGTAATGGTGATACATACTCTAGAGAACAAAGACAGTTAATGATATGGTATAACTATTTCTTTTTAAACAGAGGCAAGCCATCTACACATATTGAAGCATTGTCAAAAATTACTGATGAAACACTTATATCGACAATGCCTAGTGTTTTCGAACGAATGATTGTAGCTGTAGAAAGAATGTTGGAGGGGACATTAGATTGAATTTTGTTACATCAGAGCAATGGAGAGTATGTGACGGTATAAATTTAGAAAAAAATGCATATGAAACAATCAAGGCTAATAAAAATGTTTTGG
>CAKMPP010000083.1 GCA_927911475.1 uncultured Solobacterium sp.
GCAGAACAAATTCGAAAACAGTTAGAAGAGTGAGGGTCTGAGTATGCAGGTTCAGTGGTTGATAGAAAGTGTTGATCAGAAAATTAAATTACAAGGCAATGAAAACTGGCAGGATGATGTACTACATATTCATGTGACAACTGCTCAAATGATACTCGGTAAAGTGGAGGCGAAACTATCTGTTTCCATTGCAAAGGATGAAAAGATATTCATGAATGGATATCAAACATGGACATCTTCTCCAGAGCTTACAAAATATGACAATACACATGGTCTAAAGAGAGTTCCAAAAAGTTTATTACGGAAATATGGGTTTGATCGTTATGGTGATTATCATTTTATAGACTATCCACAAAAGAAGGGTATTACTCATGGAGAATCATGGTGCTATTTTCGTGATGGGAAGAAATATCGCTTATTTGCGTCATTAGATGAAGATCCAGGATATACGTTATTTTGGTATGACGCAAACAAATCTGAATTAACAATTCAAAGAGACTGTAAGGGTGTACAGACGAATGGTATCTTTCATGCATTTGATTTATTCTATGCGGAAGGTAGTGAAGAAGATGTCTTTCAAGCATGGTTTGATGCAATCAATCTAAAGCCGCTTACAACGAAGAAATTGTTTGGATATTCTAGTTGGTATAATCACTATCAAGATATTAGTGAAGATAAGATACGTTATGATTTGTCTGGTTGTGATAAAGTATTTCAACCAAGTGACTTGTTTCAGATTGATGATGGTTGGGAACCATTTGTAGGAGATTGGTTAGAATCGGATTCAGTGAAATTCCCGAATGGGTTAAAAGTACTTGTAGACGAGATACATGTAAAGGGATATAAAGCAGGTTTGTGGCTTGCGCCATTTGTAGCAGAGGAGAAGTCTTCTTTATACCAGAATCATCCAGATTGGTTCCTGCACCATCATGGAAAACCATGGTGTTTAGGTGCTAACTGGTCAGGTTTTTATTCCTTAGATATTGATCATCCAGATGTAATTGATTATATCAAGAAAGTATTTCATCAAGTTTATGATGTATGGGGCTTTGATTTAGTTAAGCTTGACTTCTTGTATGGTGCAGCTCCATTTGGAAATGCCTCTGAAAGTCGTGCTAAGAGAATGAAACGTGCATTGCAGTTGTTGCGAGATATTTCAAATGGTAAGGAAATTCTTGCTTGCGGTGTCCCATTAATGCCATCTTTTGGATTAGTGGAATACAGCCGTATTGGATGTGATGTTGGTTTGGATTGGGATGATGTTTTCTATATGCGTTTATTGCATCGCGAAAGAATCTCTACCAAGAATGCAATCGTAAATACTGTAAATCGTAGACAGCTAAATGGACATGCATTTATGAACGATCCAGATGTATTCTTTATCCGTACTGAGAATATCCACCTGACGGAAAAGCAGAAGGATGATTTAGCGCGGATACAAGCTTTACTAGGAGGGGTATTCTTAACAAGTGATAGTCCTGCAAATTATACGGATGATATGATTCAAAAGTATCAGGAATACCGTAAACTAGCATCTGCACTAGTAACAGACGTTAATACAGATGAAGGTATTACAATTGAATATGTTATAGATGGTCAAACAAAAGTGGTTCATTTTGACTGTACAAATCGTTAATGAAAACCCACTAAAGTAGTGAATACTCTGGTGGGTATTTTTGTAGCCTTGTTTCTTAATAAGGATTTTTTTTATATTGTCTTTTGGAAGAGTATATATTTCTTTATTAAATGCTAGGTAAATGTTTTGGATATTTGAAAGATAGGAATTATAGCAGAATAGTAAATACATATGTATTAGTAACAATAACATCTATCTAGTTCTAGCTCCTCTGTGTTATGGAAGTTGGTGAACCTGTTTAAGCGTGGGTGTTGCTTGCATGTTTGTATTAATGAGCTTATATGTTTCAGCGTATTATCTTATTAGGAAAGTATAGGGGAGTTAAATGTAAAAACGCATCTATTACGATGCGCCTTTAGTTATGTAAAGAAAAAGCCAACTTGCGTTGACTTTTTACACTTGTTATCTGTTGTAGAATTCGACAACGAGTGATTCGTTGATTTCTTGATTCAATTCGCTTCTTTCTGGAAGACGTACGAATGTACCTTTCTTGTTTTCCTTATCAACTTCAACGAAAGCTGGGATTGTGATAGCTGATTCTAATGATTCAGCGATTGCCTTAATGTTACGTGCATTTTCACGAACAGCAATTGTTGATCCTGGCTTGATTAAAGCTGAAGGGATATCTAACTTCTTACCATTAACTTCAATATGGCCGTGGTTTACTAACTGACGAGCAGCCTTACGTGTTCTAGCTAAGCCCATACGGTAAACGATATTATCTAATCTACTTTCAAGTAAGATTAAGAAGTTAACACCTGCCATACCTTCCATCTTGGAAGCCTTGTTGAATAAGTTAGAGAACTGACGTTCATTTAAACCGTACATGTGACGGATTCTTTGCTTTTCGCGTAACTGTGTACCGTAGCCACCTAACTTAATACGCTTTGTAGGTCCATGTTGACCTGGAGCATAAGTTCTTTTCTTAAGCTCTTCGCCTGTTTCTAAGATGGAGAAGCTTAAGCGTCTAGCTTTCTTCCAAACAGGTCCTGTGTAACGTGCCATGTTTTGTTTCCTCCTATATATGGCTGAGAAACAATAACAGGTGCAGATCATCGATGCGGGGTGTTATCATGAGCCTTTTCACCTTTTGCAGCAGGATACTTAGGAACAAGTTTAACTGTTGATAACGCCTTACGCATGACTCTACATGCTGCCATCATTAACGCACTCGATATAATATCACTAGTGTGTACAAACGTCAATCATTTTCACAATCTATATAAGTAGAATCGATTGTCAAAAACAAGAAAAGAATTATGGAAAGATATGTGAAAGTGATAAGGCATATCCCCAAATATATAGATGCTGTGGTAAAATAAAAAAAGATATTACAAGAAAGGTGGAAACATATGAATCAGATATTAACATTATTATCGGATATCAGATTTATTATTGCCGTAGGTGCAATCTTTGTTTTACTGTTAATTATTTTAATTGTTACTACAGTACGTGCACGTCGTTATAAATCTGAGTATATAGAATTAGAGAATCGCTATCAGTCACTTAAGCAAATTCCTTTGTCATTAAAGATGAATAAAGCAATTGCCGTAAGTAGAGTGAATCAGGATACAGTTGATCGTGTTAATTCAGCACAGAATAAGTTTGATGAAGTGCAGTCATGTATTTCTGCTTTAACAAGTAAGTTAGCAGACTTAGAACGTTATATTTCTGCTGGTACTTTATCAAAGGCTGGTAATACTATCAAGGATATTGAGACATCCATGACTACAACAGAAGCGGATGCGAAGACACTTGAAAATATGTTAGATGCGATTCTTGCAAAAGAAACAGCACAGCGTGAAGAAGTAACTGCTTTAAAGAATCGATTCCGTGCCCTAAAAGCACAAGCTGCTGAAAATGCTCCAAAGTTATACTTTGCTTGGCCTTTAGTAGAACAGAAGGTTGTTGATACGGAGAAGATGTTTGCGACTTTTGAAGAATGGATGTTCTCCAGTGATTTCGATAAGGCAAATCGTGAACTTGTAAGTATCAAAGCAGTCATGGAAGAACTAGAAGAAATGATTGAGAATATGCCATCATTGTTAGAAGATGCTAAGGGTGTTATTCCTAATATGGCAGAAGTTCTTCACAAGGATTATATTCATAACCGTAATCGTGGTGTGTATTTGAAACACTTAAATGTAGAAGAAAATCTCAATCAGATGACAGAGTCTTTACGTGAATCTCTAAAACAGTTAAAGACAGGGTCTACATTAGGTGTTCGTGAAACACTTGATACTATGAAGGCAAAACTTCGTGAGATGGATCAGGCTGTGAAACAAGAAGGTGAAAGCTTTGATGCGATTCAAGAGTTATCAAAGGAATCTACAGCACTTGCTGATGAAGCAGATCAGAATGCGGCGTATGTAAAAGAAGCATTTGCGAAATCATCATCACGTTTTGGCTTCGCAGATTTAGAAGAGAAGCTTGCTGAGCAAACGACACACTTACAAGAACTTGAAGCTAAGATGCCTGTAGTAATGGATAGTGTACGTAACTATCAAGTGCCTGCTAGTACAGTTGTTGGTTCCTTGAAGGAATTAAATGAACAGATCATTGCATGCAATACAGAGTTTAAGAATATTCGTACACGTATTGAAGCTGCTTCTGGTGATGAAGAACGTTGCAAGAAGCAACTAGTGAAGTTACAGATTGTTATGAATCAGATGCAAGTCAAGATTCGTAAGTATAAGCTTCCAAATATTTCAGAAGCATATGAGGATGATATGCGTCGTGCAAATGACTATATCCATCGTTTAGATAACTTGATGGAAGAAGTTCCATTAAATATGCAGTTATTAAATGGAACACTGCAAGAAGCATTAGACTTTATCTATAAGCTTTATAACAATGTTAATAACGTTGTTGGAACAGTTATGATGGTTGAAAATACAATCGTATTTGGTAACCGTTATCGTTCAACTTACGCAGATATCGACTCTGAGTTAACACGTAGTGAATTAAGTTTCCGTAATGGTGAATATACACAAGCTCTAACAACAGCAATCGCAACGATTGAAAAGATTCATCCAGGTAACTACGAATCCATGATTAAGGAGAATGCGAAGAGTGCAGCATAGAGTGTATTTTGATGGTGCTTCTACTACAGCGGTTCACCCAGATGTATTACAAACCTATAAATCTTTATTAGATAAGTATTACGTCAATAGTGAGTCCTTATATGATGAAGGCAGCGAAATCAGTCGAATGATGGAAAAAGCCCGGAGTGCAATAGCCGGGCTTTTGGGTGTAAACAGCGAAGACATTATCTTTACCTCAGGTTCTTCGGAATCAAACTCTTCCGCAATCAAAGGTGTTTGTTTTGCACAACCAGGTAAGAGGCATATTGTCACAACGAATGTAGAACATTCTTCTATCTTGAATGCATGTTTACAAATGGAACATGTATTTGGTTATCGAGTAACGTATTTACCGGTTGATGCTAGTGGTAAGGTATCCTTACAACAGGTGAAAGATGCTGTAACTGATGATACAGCAATCGTTAGTATCATGGCAGTCAATAATGAAGTAGGTTCTATTAATCCAATTGATGAGATTGCAAATTATGTAAAGAAACATACACATGCTTATATGCATGTTGATATGACACAGGCAATTGGTAAGGTTGCTTTAGATTTTAAAAATATTGATCTAGCATCTATCTCTGCACATAAACTGGAAGGTTTAAAGGGTAGTGGTATTCTTGTTAAGAAGGTTCATGTGCCATTTGTGCCACTGATTAATGGTGGTGAACAAGAATATGGTATTCGTGGGGGTACTTCGAATGCTTGTGTAAACATGGTATTTGCCAAGACATTACGCTTCGCACTAGAGAATGGTAAGAAGTATCATGATTACATGACAACTTTACAACAAGCATTACTAAAGGGATTATCTACAATACCTGGTATTTTAGTGAATCAACCAAGTGATGCTATCAATAGTGTTGTTAACTTCTCATACGAGAAGATTCCAAGTGAAGTGATGCAGAATGCGTTAAATAAAAAAGGGTTTATGGTGAGTGCGAGAAGTACATGTGCATCTAAATCCGATGATCCAAGTTATGTTTTAAGTGCTATGGGTTATTCATCCAAACGTGCTAGCTCTTGTATTCGTATTAGTTTAACGTATCATAATACAGAAGAAGAGGTTGCTTCATTGATAGATTCATTAAAGGAGATTATTTCGCAATATGGTTAAGTATGATACAGTCTTGATTCGCTATGGTGAAATTAAGCACAAAGGGTAAAAATCGAAGAGACTTTATTACTAGACTCTTCACTAATATTAAATATATGTTGCGGGATTATCCTGCGCTAACGTATCGTAAAACATACGATCGTATTTACATTAAATTAACGGATGAAGATCCAGCAGAAATCGAAAGCAAATTAAAGAAGGTATTTGGTATTAGTTCATTCTCCTTTACAGAAAAGGTGAATAGTAATTTAGAAGATATCAAGCAAGCTTGTGTTCGAATTGCTAAGGAAAGTGATAAGAAGACATTTAAGATGATTACGAAACGTCATGATAAGAGTTTCCCACTCAAGAGTGATGGTGTAAATCGCGAGGTTGCTGGAGAGATTCTACGTAATACGGACTTAAAGGTTGACGTTCATGATCCTGAATTAGCAATCCGTGTTGAAATCCACAGTAATGAAACCTACATCACATCTTGTAAGATTCCTGGTGCTGGTGGATATCCAGCTGGCATCAATGGCATGGTGTTGTTAATGTTATCCGGTGGTATAGACTCACCAGTAGCGGCATATCAGTTGATGAAGCGTGGACTACATGTAGAAGCAGTACACTTTGCGTCTCCTCCATATACAAGTGAAAATGCAAAGAATAAAGTATTAGAACTTGCTTCACAAGTGAGTGAATACCAAGGTCACATGAAAGTGCATGTTGTTAACTTTACGCAATTACAGCTTGAAATCTATAAGCATGCAGGAGACCCATATGCAGTTACATTAATGCGTCGTATGATGTTTCGCTTAGCGGATATGATCTCTAAGAAGTATGGATGTCTAGCAATCGGTACAGGTGAAAGTGTAGGGCAGGTAGCTAGCCAAACACTCGAGAGTATCAATTGCATTAATACAGTTACAAATATGCCAATCCTAAGACCACTTGTATGTTATGACAAGATTGAAATTATTGATTTGGCACGTAAGATAGGAACTTATGAAACATCGATCTTACCGTTTGAGGATTGCTGTACTATTTTTGATCCAAAAAACCCAGTCACAAAACCATCTGTAGATAAGAGTGTTTACTATGAATCAAAATTTGATTATGAAACACTATTACAACAGGCGGTAGATACACTAGAAACTGTGAATGTAAAAGCAGTGAAAAAAGAAGAAGATTTCTTATAGAGAGGTGAAACTATGGCAAAGCATAATCAAGATATTCGCAATGAATTCAACGAAAAGATGCAACATTGTGCGACGATGGATGAGCAAGAACTATTAGATATCGCTAACGTAACGATTGTTAAAGTTGAAAAAGATGATACATATAACACAAAAGCGAAGTTAAAGATTTTTGCATTATTCACATCACTCTTTAACTGTGCAGAAAATGAACGTATGAAATACGTAAAACGTATTTACGCAGCTCTTAAATAATGATGATTAATAGGTATTTCTGTAATGAAGTACCTATTTTCTTTTGCTATAATTTAGATACAATAAGATTTTTCTATAATGAGGGACGATATGAGAGATATTGATATTACTACTAACAGCAATACAATATTAATTATCCTATGGGTATTGCTACCTAAGCTTTGGCGTATTTGGAATAAGAAAGACGTATTTAATATTTATGATATTCCATTTGATTTATTACCTATTTTCGTCCTTTCAAATGGTTGGATACGGTTTGTGATTTGGCTAGTAATTTATGCTGTATTTCTTATTGTACTGCAACTATTATCTGTAAAAATTCTAAGTAAGAAGAATGATAATGTCTCATGATAAAAGTATTAGGATTTAGTTTTAGAAAGCCTGGAGGAAATATGAAAAAATTATTGTTTTTATTGTTAGTGATTTGCATGGGGGGGTGTAAACATCCATAAATTATACGCAAAAGCAAATGTATTCATTTGATTCTGGTTTCGATACAGTTATTGCATATATTGAGTGGGTTGAAGATGGTGATACACAGTATCGAGAAAATGCGAATAAAACTTTTGAAAAATTTTCGTATTACAATAAGTTATTTGATAGCTTTCATGATTATGAAAATA
>CAKMPP010000084.1 GCA_927911475.1 uncultured Solobacterium sp.
GAGGTGTTCAGTTCCTTTTCCTCCGCATCCAACCAATGATGCGGCCAGTACTACAGAAAGTACTATGATAAAAAACGCTTACTCATTATTTTCCCTCCTGATGAATAAATCTATTCATATTATAAGAGAGAATGTAAGCGCTTTAAATTCTAGAAAAATGATATTTTTTTTAAATTTCTGATATTAGAGATTTTGATTTTGATTTTGATATTCGCTAGGTGTTAGTCCATAACGCTTTTTGAAAAGGGAAGAGAAGTAAGCGACAGATGTATAACCAGTTTGTTCAGCAGCTTCGCTGATTCTATAGTTATTCTTACAAAGTAGTTTCTTAGCATTCTCTAATCGTATACTTGTAATATATCCAGCAAGGGTATAGTTTGTTTCCTTATGGAATAATCGTGAGATATGTCCTTCGCTGATTTCTAAATAAGTTGCTATATCATAGATGGATAAATTAGGGTTAGCATAATTTTGTTCGATGTATTCAATTGCTTTTTTAACATAACGATTTGTGTCGTTAATTGCTTGTGGAGTTTTTGCCTTAGTAAGTTTAGGGATAATCTTTTGTACGCTTGTTTCGATGGTTCCATCTTCGAATGGTTTTAGGATGTAGTCAGCAGCGTATAATCGTAATGCATCACGCGCATAATCGAACTCACTATATGCTGTTAGGAAGATGATTTGAACATCGCTGCCTTGATCACGTAATCGCTGTAACATTTCTATACCATTGCAAAGTGGCATGTTAATGTCTGAGATGATTAAGTCAGGTAATGTTTCTTGATATTTTTCGAGTGCTTGAAGACCATCTTTGGCAACTGCGCAAACTGTAAAATCAAGTGAATTCCAATTGATATCATGAACCATTCCTTCTCTAGCAAATAGTTCATCATCAACAATCATTACTTTGTACATGGCTCCTCCTTATATGGCAGTGTTATCTGTATTAAAGTTCCACCTTCTTCTAAACGCTGTGCGTGAAGACCTGAATTTACACCAAAGTGTAAACGTAATATAGAATCAACATTATACATACCGATATGACCATCAATTTGATTCCATTGATGTGTGTTAATTAGATGCATCATTTCGTCATCAATACCGATGCCATTATCTTTTACAGATAAGATGATTGTGTCATTTTGTTTGCATGCATATACTTGGATGACGCCAGTCTCTTTCATACGTAAACCATGAATAATTGCATTCTCTACTAAGGGTTGAATAATCAGCTTAGGAATCTTATACGATAATAGCTCCTTTGGACAATCGAATAGGAATTGATATTTCCCTTGGAAGCGAATATTTTGAATTTCTCCATAATCGGAACAAATCTGAAACTCTTCTTCGATTGTTATGAATTGTTCTTTTACGATAGAAGTTCTTAATATGCGTGCAAGTTTTTGTGAAAGCTGAGAAATTGGTTCAACTTTAGCACCTTTTGCCATCCACTTGATTGTATCTAATGTGTTATATAGAAAGTGGGGGTTAAGCTGTGCTTGCATCATCGCGATTTGGATATCGGCTAATTGTCTTTGTGTTTCTATCTTTTGTTCTAAGAAGTTAGAAAGCTCTTCTGTCATAATATTGAAATTTTGAGATAATACTCCGAATTCATCATTGCGTACTACAGGAATTGATGTATCTAGCTTTCCTTCTTGTACTTGCTTCATTGCTTGATTCATCTGGTTGATTGGCTGTGTAAAAGAGGTCGTAGTCTTTTGTGCAACAATAATACATACGATAAAACTAAGAGCAGCGAGTAAGCCGACCATCAGATACATCCGATGCATCGTAGATGTACTAAGTACTTTAGGGTGAATCATAATTTGTTTAAAACCTGTATTACCTATATTTTGAATTGTGATGTAATAATCATTAAAGTAATCATCATACTTTGAACCCGATATCCATGCATGATGTAACTTATTAAGAATTCCAGACGTCCCTAAGTTTGTGTTTATATAAACTGGTTCATTCTCTTTACTGATAATTCCAAATCCTTCATCGTTAGAGAGTTGATTACTAAATAGATATGTGAAATCTTGATTGTCGATAGAAGCGACAATATAACCAATTGTTCTATTATTATGTTTTATTTTTGTTGCGATATTTAAAACGATTTGATTGTCTTCGCTATCTACTTGCTTAATGATGTCTTTAGATGGATTGTCTAATGCATGTAAGATTCCCCAGTAAGTAGGTCGACTTGCAAGCTCGCATGTTGCATACATACAACTACCGTTCTGATCGTAAATTGAGAATGTTGCGTAATTTCGATAGGGGTTGGTTAACTGATAAAGCGTATTATATATGGATTCACTATCTGATGAACTTAGAAATTCTTGGTGTGATGATAATGTAGAAAGAGTTTTATCAATTCCATCTAAAAATGATTGAAAGCTTGTACTAATTTCTTTTGTCTCCTTTTTTTACAGTAGTTTCATATGTGTTGAATGTCATAGCTTGAAACAAGAAAATTAAACAAAAGCCACATAGTACAATTGGTACAACCGAAATCGCAATGAAGTGATTGAGTAGGCGAATACGAACAGACTGACTTTTCTCTATTTGTTTATTTTCGTAGAAATGTCCCATAATTGTAGTATTTCCTCCTGCCTAAATTTTGACCATGGTACAAGATTTTGGTAATCTGCAAGATCAGTTAGTGCTGTGAGTTGATTAATATCTTGTCTTACGCTACGTCGGTACATTGTGGATGATAGGAATTGTTGTGCATCTTTACTGATTGTAAAATCAATAAATTTCTGTGCGTTATCTTTATTCTTTGCATTTTTTACAAGAAAACTACCATCGGATATAACGAAGAGGTAATCAGGATAAACCATTGAAATGTTTGAATCTGTTAACATCGCCTTTTTTGCGGTTTCCTCTAAGGTAATTCCAATCAATCGTGTTCCTGTACTTACTTCACGGATGACTTCTCCACTTCCGCTGGCAACATGACCATCTAACTGTTGATAAAATTTATCAATGTATGTAGGGTCATTCAATGTCATGAACGCATTTAAGATAGAGATGCTCGTACCTGAAGTGTGTGGATTAGCAAATGATATTTTCCCTTTCCAAGATTCATCACAAAAATCAGACCATTTTTGTGGAGCTCGTTGGCTATTAACTAACTTATTATTATAGATAAAGACAAGCGGTAGCTGGGAGAAGAGGGTGTAGTTATCATGTTGTTCTAAATATCGAAAATCAAGAGATGAGCTTTCACTAGCCACATAAGGTTCAATATAGTCCTGATAGTATGTATAGTTTTGAACATCACCACCAAACATGACATCTGCATCTTCTCCATTTTTTATTTTTTCGAGCATTTCTGTAGTGCCACCGGCTTGTACTTCAACACTGATACCTGTTCGTAATTCAAATTCCTTGATATTGGTGCGTATACTTCGGGCTTATGACTTGTAAAGACAATGAGTCTATTTGCTGGTGGAATCGGATTTGCGTCATGTTTTGTAAAATGCGTACAACCGGACAATAGAGAAAGTGATAGAATGCATGCAAGTTATTTTAGAATTAATCGTTAGCATGTCGATTCATATACTCCGCTTGTCTAGTGGACCCTCGACTAGTGAGAAGTTTCCATCTTCATCCTTAAAAACAGCAATTCCACCATTTCCAATTAAGCATTCACGATGAAGAAGCTCATCAGGAATATTCTCTTTCATAAGACTAAATAATAGATGTCTAAAGTATGCTCCATGAGAAACAAGAAGAACTCTATCTTGATCGTGACTCAGTTTGCGTAACTCACTAAAAGCATTTTGAATACGCTGTTGAATCATTGTTGGATTTTCACCACCTAAATCATCAAAAAGATCATTTGAAAAACGATATTGATATTCTGGGTCACTTTCATTTTTAATATTTCCATCCCATGATCCATAACTAAATTCGCGTAACGGTTCAAATATAGTTGCATGCATGTGATGAGGCTCTAGGATTAGTTTTGCGGTTTGAATTGTTCTTGATAAAGGGGATGTATATGCAGAATTAAAAAACTGGTTTTTTAACGCTTCCGTTGTTTGCAAAATCTGTTCTATTCCTTTGGAAGTTAATGGAGAGTCTGTTATACCTTGCATGCGGTTTTCCAAATTAAATATAGTCTCTCCATGACGAACATAATAGTAGTAAATTGTCTTCATAATGAACTCCTAATTTTAAGTTCATTATAGACTGAATTTATTAAAATGTTAAACTACAAAAGCTGTATAGCATGGGATGAATTACTGTGCTTAGAATTGTTTTTTTTTACTAAATAATGGTAAATTCAAATTAGTGGATAGAGGAGAGAGAAACATGAGTAAGTATCAGTTTTTAGATAAGAGAGTGCCTATTGCTGCCGACAATATTTCTATTGTCCAAGATTTGTCAAAATGA
>CAKMPP010000085.1 GCA_927911475.1 uncultured Solobacterium sp.
TATTGTGGACGCGAGTCAATTACGTACCGTATCACAAGCTCTACTAAATGAAGTATCTTCCACAAAAATCTTGATTACAACTTCTGAAGAAATAACTGATTTCTCAATCATTTCACCAGAAGGAAAAGCAAGAGATATCTACGCATCTATACAAGATGTCTTAGAAGCTAGTGGTGGTGGTTCACCAAAGATAGTCACTGCACGCTCTTCTAAGCCAATACAAGAAATTATCGAACTACTTCAAAAATCTATATAAAGCATACAAAAAGAGAAGTTAGAATGTATAACTTCTCTTTTGCATTTATTTTTCTAATGATGCAACAATCGCATCAGCTAGCTTCTCAATCTCAGCTAAGCTATCTTCCTTTACTGCAGACTTTACAGTAACCTTTGGTTCCAGAATCACTGTATTCTTCCAAGCGGAAATTTGTTTTTCCATAAGTAGCTTTGCAGTTGGAACCCAAGAACCATTTTCAATTAATCCAACTGTACGATTTGCTAGACTATGATTCTTAATTTCAGACAATAAGTGTTGTACTGTATCAAATACTTCAGCGTTATAAGAAGCAGCCGCAAATACTAATGTTGAATACTGGAACGCAGTCGATAACATAATGGATAAATCTGTCTTAGATGTATCAAATACCTTTACATTCTTAACACCCTTTTCCGCCAGCTTCATCGCGAGGATATCCGCCGCGTTAGCTGTATTGTTATAGACAGAACCGTAGAATATCGCAACCGAGTTTACTTCATAACTATAAGAAGTCCACTTTTCATAAAGACTGATAATCTTATCAAAATCCTTACGCCAAATATGTGCATGTAAAGGACAAATCATTTTAATCTCAAGATTACTAACTTTCTTTAATACTGCAGATGCCTGCATGCCATATTTACCAACGATAGAAGTATAATAACGTCTACTTTCATCCTTCCAGTCATGTTCCCAATCAACTTCATCCGCAAATACATTACCGCTCATTGCACCAAAGCTACCAAATACATCTGCGCTAAATAATATTTTCGCAGTTTCATCATAAGTTACAATTACTTCTGGCCAATGTACCATTGGGGCAGTCATAAATTTTAAGTTATGCTTACCAAGGCTCAATGTATCATTTTCTTTTACGACGATGGAACGACTATCCGTTTCAAAACGATAGAACTGATTCATCATTCTAAATGCTTGCATAGAACCAATTAGTTTCATTTCAGGATACATCTGAACAAGCTGTGGAATAATTGCACAATGGTCAGGTTCCATATGGTTAACGATCATATAGTCTAATGCTCTACCCTGTAAAACATATTCCAAGTTATCAAAGAATTGCTGCGCTACATATAATCAATGCCATCTACTAGGCATGTCTTTTCATCTAGAATCAAGTAGTTATTGTATGACATTCCTGCAGGAACACTATACGTATTTTCGAACTTTTCAAGGCGTCTATCAGAGGCACCTAACCAATAAATATCATCATGAATCTTTCTAACGTTATACATAATATTTTCTCCCGACCATTAGTATATAACTTTTCCAAAGAAAATTGTGAAAATACTATCTCATAAAAAGAATGACAGATTACTCTGTACCTAGCTTATTTCAAGCGAAATCCTGCAATACCAAAGGCTCCAGGTCCACCATGTGTAGTAATAACACCACCACACTGTGACCAACGAACCTTTTCAACACCCTGGTTATGAAGATATTCTTCTACTTCTGTTTTCATTCCTTCTTCAAAACCAACTGTAGTACAGCACCATACTTCATCTTTTGCGATAGCGTTATTAACAAGGAAGTCATCCATCATCTTGTAGATGACACGATTCATCTTACCACGATAATTCTTACCAGCAACTAGACGTCCATCCTTTGCCTCAATGCATGGATGTAAGAGTAATACACCTGCAAGTAAAGCCTTTGCATTGCTGACTCTTCCACCAGCAACCAAGAACGCTAATGTCTTAGGAATAAATGACATATGACCTCTAGCGATTAAATCTTTAGCAGCAGTTACTGCTTCATCAATACCCCATTCAGGATGTTCGCGTAATAGTTCAGCCATACGCACTAATACTTGACCCTGTCCAATCGAATAAAGCTTTGTATCAATTGCTGTAATATAATCACGATTTTCCATTGCAATCTGTGCACAACCATAAGCACAAGTTGTTACCGAAGAATATGCTAGGTACAAGATATGTGCTTCAGGATGCTCTTCGTGAATACGATCAAAGATATAATCAAAAATCCACAATAGTAGAACCACTTGTCTTTGGAATCTTTAAATTCTTTTCAAAATAATCAATGATGTTAGATGCTGGGAAAGTACCATCATCCTTTGTTTCACCATCAAAAGTAACGTGCATTGGCACAATATAGATACCCTCTTTTTCGGCTATCTCCTTTGGAATATCTGCGCCTGATTCGGCTACTAGTACAACTTTCATTAAGCTGTTCTCCTTTATTTATCGTATATATCATACCAAATAATATTTGTAGAGTGTATTTATATGAAATCATTTAGTTATATTTCATCGTAGATTTTGCGTCACTCAACATTGACTCAAGACGGTTTAATTCGTCCTCGAGCATTTGTTTCCCTGCATCTGTGATAAGATACCACTTCTTACGATTTTCTTCTCTAGTCTTTTCAATAATTTCGTTATCCTCAAATTTTTGCAACATCGCATACAAAGTACCTGGTCCAATGGAAACTCTACCATTTGAGATTACACTTACCATAGCCATGATATCAATACCACATACTTCTTTCTGCAAGCATAGGAGAATATAGAACATCGGTTCTGTTAATGTTTGAAACTGTGCACGTGCCATATCATTTCACTATCTTTCCGATAACTGTATCTATCTGTTGTTGAGTTAACTCTTGTGAATATCTAAGTTCAATCAACTCATTTTCACAGTCAACAACATACACATAGTCATCAAATTCCTTATAAACAATCGCAGATTTTTGTTTCCAAAGTTCGTTGATATCTGTTGCCTTCATACCTGAAGATAAGTATAAATATTGTTTATGAATCAGCCAAGGAGAAGATGAATGATAAATCGTATACGATAGAACTTCTTGCGCTGCATCTCCTTTTGCAATTACGTACTCTGTCCAATCCACAAATAGACCCTTCTGCTCTGTAAAAGTTCCATGTGTAATCGTTTGATTATCGACATCAATATCAATAAGTTGTAATGGAAAATCATCTGTTGATGCTGCCTTAAGATTAGCCTGCTTCTGTCCATACAACACCATCATGATTACATAGAATATAAACATCGTAATCCCCATAATCGCCATATAACCAGATGAACCATATTTCCTACAAAAGAATTTTTGCAAGCAAAAAAACGCACAATAAACAACAACACCAATCAATGAACTTATCAAAAGGCCACAATAAGATTTTAAAAATAGAGTAGAAATAACAATCGTAAATACGAAATAAAATAGTGATCTTGGTTGAAAATACATTTGTTTTTTATTTGGATTCCCTAAATATAATTCACCTGTACTTTCATATTTACTACGCAATAATTGATATATTTTCTTATCGTGAAAGTACAGAAAATGGTGAAAGTATGAAAAGAAACCAACCGAGTTCAATTGTAAGATTTCTGTATTCCAGAAGTTCAAAAATATTAGGATTGAGTAAAACCGAGTTAATAATATAAATAGCGAACAAAGGTAATACTATTCGAGCAAATTTTAGGTCATCTTTCCTTACCGCAAACGCATTATCTAGTTTTTCTTCTTTTGTTGCGATATCTACTGCATCTTCTTTCAGTTTATAGAAAATAATCCAGCGCTGATAGGCGTCAATATATTGCCATCCAGCCTCTTTACAATAACCCAAAAAGTCCTCAGAATTTGGATTTAAACCTTGATCTTCCTCTTGTTGCTCGTTAAATACATACGCATCATACGTAATATCTTTTGGTTCTCCTTTTTCAAATTTTAGTCCAAGCCCAAATCCTTTAAAATGGTATCCCTGTAATGACATTTCATGAAGATAACTAGCAAATAGATCTGATTCAAAATAATTATAATAGACAAACTTATGAATCATATTCCCTCCACTAATATCGAGTATCGATATTCATCTACTCAAAATATAATATCGAGTATCGATATTGTCAAGTAAAATAAAATCACCCCTAAGCAGAGATGATTTCATCTAATGTTACATCATGTGGTTCAACATCTATTTGATCAACTTCCTGTTCTTGGAACGCAATACCAATTTTGTTGATACAATTACCAAGAACTGAATCATAGTACCCTTTTCCATATCCTGTACGATGATTCTTTGAGTCGTAGCTACTTAATGGAACAATCATCATGTCTATCTTTTGAACTGGAATCATTTCCGTTACATTTGGTTCTAATAAGCCAAATGGTGCTGATACTAAGTCATGATTGGATTTAATTTTATAAAATTTCAAAGTATTCTCCACTACTTTCGGAACACAAACTGAAATATTATTCGCAAAACAAAATTCAAGAATTTCCGATGTATCTAATTCATCTTTGACAGAAACGTAGCATCCTACAATCATGCCTGCATGTATCCTCGAAATCACTTCTTGACATGCCGTATGACTTTTCTTACTACGCTCTTTCAAAGATAATAAAGCACGTGCTTGTAATCCTTTCGCACGTGCAATCTTTTTATCCAACGGAGCCACTCATATCCAGTTTCATCAACTGGTTCAATTCTACTGCGTATTCCATCGGTAATTCTCTTGTAAACGGCTCTAGGAATCCCATGACAATCATTTCTGTTGCTTGTTCTTCGCTTAAACCACGTGACATCAAATAGAATAATTGATCTTCAGAAATCTTGGAAACTTTCGCTTCGTGTTCGATTGTAGAAGAGTTATTCATGTTTGAGTTTGTAGGAATCGTATCACTCTTAGAGATATTGTCTAAAATCAATGTATCACATTCAATGTGTGCCTTAGAGTTTCTCGCAGCTGGTGTAAAGTGTACTTCATCACGGAAGTTTGTTACACCACCATTACGTGATACTGACTTAGAAATAATAGAGGAACGTGTATTAGGAGCAGCGTGAATCATCTTTGAACCTGTATCTTGGAACTGACCCTTTGAACCTACACCAATTGAGATACAAAGACCAGTTGCACCTTCACCTGCAAGAATACATGATGGATACTTCATAGAGATTCTAGAACCGATATTACCATCAATCCATTCCATTGTTCCACCTGCATCAACTTTTGCACGTTTTGTTACTAAGTTTAAGATGTTGCCTGACCAGTTTTGTACAGATGAATAACGACACTTCGCATTCTTACCAACGTATACTTCAACAACTGCCGCATGTAAGGAGTCCTTTGAGTATTGTGGTGCTGTACAACCTTCTACATAAGAACATTCTGCACCATCATCAACAATGATAATTGTACGTTCAAACTGTCCCATGGATTCAGAGTTAATACGGAAATAGGACTGTAATGGTTTTTCTAACTTAACACCCTTCGGTACATAGATAAAACTACCACCAGACCATACAGCGCTATTTAATGCAGATAACTTATTATCACCAGCACTTACAATCTTTCCAAAGTATTGTTTAAAGATTTCCGGATGCTCCTTTAATGCAGAGTCAATATCCAAGAAGATAACACCCTTCTCTTCAACTTCCTTTAGCATGTTGTGATATACAGCTTCTGATTCATATTGCGTCGTTACACCTGCTAAGAACTTACGTTCTGCTTCAGGAATACCTAATTTTTCAAATGTATTCTTTACTTCTTCAGGAACTTCTTCCCAACTCTTTTCTGTTTCTTGAGAGACCTTACGATAGTATGTAAAATCTTGGAAATCAATTTCACTCAAATCCGGTCCCCACTTAGGCATAGGCTTCTTCATAAAGATGTTATAAGCCTCTACACGTTTTTCAGTCATCCATTCAGGTTCATGCTTGTATGCTGAAATCTGTCTTACAACTTCTTCTGAAATACCTTTACCAGTATCAATGATGGACTTAACGTCATCATGGAAACCATATTTATAATCATCTTGGGAAGAAAGAACAGCTTCATCTTCTGAAGTTAGCTTAAATTGTTCGCTCATTCTTACCCTCACTTTCATCAATCATTTGTTCAATCGCATCCCAACCAATGGTTGCACATTTAATACGATTGGCTTGTTTATAAACATTCTTCAACGCAACTGCTTCTTGTAAGAGCTCTGGATTATATGGCTGTTCATGAATCATCGCAAAATAATTCTGAATGATTACACGTGCCTCTTCCAATGTCTTTCCCTTTAGTAAGTCAGTCATCATTGAAGTACTCGCTGTTGAAATTGTACAAGCAACACCTTCAAAGCGAATATCCTGAATTACACCATCCTTGATATCGGACTGCACCGTAATATCGTCAATACAACTATCTGAAGCCATATGAACAGATAAGTAACGATCGTCTTTTACCAACTTATGATTATGTGGATATTGATAATGATCCATGATTAGCTCACGGAGTATCTGTGGATCATTAATAAAACTTTCTACTTCACTCATTGTTTGTACTCCTTTAGAAGAAGATGCCTACTGCATTTTCTAAACTAATGTTTTTCGCAACCTCAATAAAACGATCTACTTCTTCTTTTGTATTGTAAAAATATAGCGATGCACGAATTGTTTGATCCGTACCAATTACTTCATGTAACACCTTAGCACAATGATTACCAGAACGTACTGCGATATGATTAGCACCTAGGTAACCTGCCGCATCCTGTGCAAATACGCCTTTAGCATTAAATGTGATAGGTCCAGATGTATTATTTGGGTTATAGAATTCGATGTTATCTAATTCTTTTAACTTTTCTGCAAAGTATGCACGTAGTTCTTTTTCATATGCACTGATATTTTCCATACCAATGGACATTAAATATTCTGCCGCAGCTCCTAAGCCGATAACGCCTTCAATATTAGGTGTACCCGCTTCAAACTTAATAGGTGCATTCTTTAAAATGACATCTGCATCTGAAGTAAAGCGTGCATTCATACCACCACCAAGTAGTAATGGCTCCATACGGTCTAGTAATTCATACTTACCGTAAAGAACACCGACACCATCAGGTCCACACATCTTATGTGATGAAAAACCTAAGAAATCAATATCAAGTGTCTTAACATCAATTGGATGATGAGGAACACTCTGCGCCCCATCCACAACCATTAACGCACCTACTTCATGTGCGAACGTTGTCATCTCTTGGATTGGTTGTAAAGCACCCATTACATTAGTAACATGCGCTAAAGTAACAACCTTAACATGAGAGTTTAATAACTTCTTATATTCATCCATAATAACCACACCATGATTATCTACTGGAATGTATTGAATCTCTATACCAAGTTCTTTTTCTAAACGATACCAAGGTAAAAGATTACTAGCGTGTTCATTGAGTGTTGTAAGAATCACATCACCCTTTTTTAACCATCCCTTACCTAGACCATAGGCAATCTGATTTAATGTCGCTGTAATATTTGCAGTAAATGCTACTTCATGAGGTTGGCAATTGATAAATCTAGCAATAATCTTACGTGTATTGTCATATGCACGGTCTGCTTTGATTGCTGTCTCATAATCACCACGTTCTACATTTGAAGTAAAGTGGCAATAGAAATTACAGATTGCATCAATTACAGCCTTTGGTTTATATGTTGTCGCACCATTATCTAAATAGATTAACTCTGGATGATTTACAATCATCGGAAAATCTTGACGAATCTTTTCTACATCGATCATAAGTTCGCTAGCTTCGCCTCCATTTCTGCACGAAGATCCTGCTGGAGAGTTTCATTACTTAAAAATTGTGTAATTGGATACATATAACCAGAACTAATCAATGATGTACATTGACGTTGATCTAAACCACGTGATTGTAGATAGTACAACTGTTCACGGTCAATTCTACCAATTGTTAAAGCATGGCTAGCCTGAACATCATTTTCATCAATTAACAGTTCAGGAATCACAGTGGAACTCTGTCCATCATCAAAGCACATTACACGTGACTTCTGATGACTTTCTGAACGAGAAGCACCTTTTACAATCTTACCAATCGCATCGATAAATAACTTACCACCCTTTAATACAACAGCGAAGTTATCAATATTCGCTAATGTATGTTGAGCAAAGTTAACAACATTCTGCTTGTAATTCTTATCAGATGCAACAAGTGATGAAGAAACTAAATGACCATATGCACCAGGTTCTCTTAAAGCCATGTATGTATTACGCTTCACTGGATATGGATTCACTTCACAATGAGCAACCTCAACACTAGCATTACGTAATACTTCGTGCGACTCATCAATCTCGATCATATGTTCATTGTCATTCCAGAACAGATATTTAACTTGTGCATCAGCGTAAGCAAATGTACGAATACGTAATTTACCGCAGTTTTTGATACGTACAAATACTTCATATTCGCCCGCATCTGCACTAAAAGTTAATTCAATATCACGCTCAGTATCAATTTCAAATTGACTGAAAGCATCACGTAATTGAATATCTGTATCTACATGAATCAGTTCCATTACTTTTTAGCCTCTGCTTCTGCGGCAGTGCGAACGGCACAACTTCCAATCGTATTTGCTGGACGACGAGCAACCTTCTTTTCATGAGGTGCTTCAATACCATACTCAGCATAAATCCAATCATAACCTTCTGTATCAATCTTACGAGCTAATTGACCATCACCTTCAAGTACAACTTTTCCATCTACTAATACGTGTGTATATTGAGGTTCGATTAATTCGAAGAAACGATCATAGTGAGAAACTATCATCAATGACATGCCTGTTTCAGCACGTAGATTGTTAATAGCATTCGCTACAATATGCATCGCATCAACGTCTAGACCTGAGTCAATTTCATCTAACATTGATAAGGATGGACGTAACATCTCCATCTGCACAATTTCATTTCTCTTCTTCTCACCACCAGAGAATCCTTCATTTAAGAAGCGGTGGGCAAGATCTTCTTTCATCTGTAAGTCTTGGATAGTTTTTTCCATAGACTTAATAAATGAAAATAATGGAACTGGAGACTCACGACGTACATTCATTGCAGCACGTAAAAAGTCACTGTTTGTAACACCTGGAATTTCTTGAGGATACTGCATTGCTAGGAATAAGCCAGCAACACTTCTCTCATTTACAGGCATTGCCAATACATCTTTTCCATCATATGTAATAGAACCCTTTGTAACAGTATATACAGGATTACCCATAATCGCTGCGAGCAATGTTGATTTACCATTACCATTTGGGCCCATTAAGGCGTGAACCTCATTTTCGCCTATTGTAAGGTTAACACCCTTAAAATTTCTTTATCTTCCACTGATACGTGGAGATCTCTAATCTCTAAAGTTTTCACACAATCACCTTCATTCCGCTACTTATTGTAACATCTTCCAGCAAATTCTTGGGATTATACTATCTCACTTGTGAAAATTTCTTATATTGTGATTCTTCACACAAAGTTCAGTGAATGAAAATTGCATTTAAATCGCTTTTACACTATAATAAATAAGCGTTTTTTACGTATAAAAACTTAGGAGGTATTATGGGCAAATTCTTGAAAAAGAACTGGTTTGTAATGTTAGTGGTAGCAATCTTTCTTGCTATCAGTGTGTATTACATTTACGATACAAACAAAGGAAAATTAAAAGGTAAACAAACAAATGGAGAAGATGTCGTTTATTCTATTGATGATGACGATACAACTGCTTCCGAATTCTATGAAACACTATTTAAAACAAATGGTTCAAATGCTCAATTGACATTGTTCAAACGTGCAGTAGCCGATGCTAGTATTTCTACAACAAATGAAATCAAAGATGCAGCCGCTAAGCAAGCTGAATCTGTTATCGCTAACTATAAGAATTCTTATGGTGCAAACTATGAAGCTAAGTTACATGCAGATATGGCAAAAACTGGTTATACAGATTTAGAAGAATATTTAATTCAACAACAGAAAGTAAACCAGTTAACAGCTGAATACGCAAAAGAACATTTCGATGAACTAAAGATTCGTCAAGTATCTTACATCTTGATCAAGTTCACAGATAGAAACAACCCTACTGCTGAACCTACAGAAGATGAAGCAGCCAGAATGAAAGCTGTTGATGATGAATTAGCAGCTGGTGATGATTTCGCTACAGTTGCTTCTAAGCACAGCGAAGACACATCAACATCTGTTAATGGTGGTATACTAGGTGTTATCGATAAGAATACATCCACATTGGATGCTGCCTTCTTAGAAGCTTCCCTCGCCCTCAATGAAGGTGAAGTAAGTAAGTGGGTACGTTCTTCAAACTTTGGTTACTTCAGAATTATTGCTAACGCAACAACACAAGCTAAGTTAGAAGAAGTTGCTGGAGATAACCCATACTTAACTTTAGTTCAAAACTACGACACAACTCTTTCAAACCAAGCTCTTTGGGCTAAGGCTGAAGAATTAGGTATTGATTTCAAGGGTAATACAGAACTTGAAAACTCTATCAAGAAAGCTATGGGTATCGATACAGAAAGTGAGGAAACAAAATAATGACAAAGTTTAAGAAACTTACTGCCGTTGTTTGTACTGCCATCCTCTTATCTGGATTAGCTGGATGTTCTGATGCAGTTGCAAAATTAAAAGATAGTAATGAAGTGCTCTTCTCTGTCGGTAAGAAGAATATTACTAAAGGTGATGTATTCACATTAATGAAGCAAAATGCTGGTGCTACTACTACTGTTAACGAAGCAAGTAAAGCAATCGCTGTAGCAGAGATTGAAGTTACAGAAAAGATGGAAAAAGAAGCACAAGCAAGCCTTGCAAACTACAAGTCACTGTATGGTGATAAATTTGCTACTTATATGAAGAATAACAATTTAGATGAAGATACATACCTAAAGGAATACCTTATCCCTTCTCTTCAGGCTAAGGAATTAACAAAGAAGTATATCGATGAAAACTTTGATTCTCTAGTAGATACATACAAACCAGTTAAGGCTACAATCTTAACATTTGAAGCACAGGCAGATGCAGATGCAGCATTAGCTGAATTAAAAGGTGGCAATACTGATTTTGCTGCAGTATCTTCTGCACACAATGGAACAGGTACACCTGTATCACAGATATACACAACTGAATCATCTGACTTAGATGCATTGGTACGTACTATCATCACTTCAAACTCACCAAGTGACCCTTGGACAGAGTCACCTGCTAGTGATGGTGCGAAGTTCTATGTTATCAAGGTTGATGAAAATGATGCTTCAAAGATTAAGGATGATGTTGATACAGCTCTACAGAAGATTAATCAAGTCTCTGCAGACGCATCAACATACTTCTTCAAGAAGCACAACTTCCACATTTATGATAAGACTATCTACGATGCTATTAAGGACATGTATCCAGATATTTTAGTACAAGATATGAAATAAAAGTCGCAAAATCATGCGACTTTTTTTTACAATATAAATATAGAGAAATGAGAGGAATTTATTATGTGTATATTCTGCGATATTATCGATCATAAGATCCCATCAAAAGTAGTCTATGAAGATGACAATGTTCTAGCAATACTAGATATCTCACAAGTAACCTACGGGCATACAATTGTAATGCCAAAGAAACATGTTGCAAACATCTTAGAAGCTGATAGTGAAACAGTAAAACAATGTGCTGAAGTTATCTCTAACCTATCAAAAAGAATTGTACATGCCACAAAAGCTGAAGGATGTAATGTCCTAAATAACTGTGGTGAAGTAGCAGGACAAACAGTTCATCACCTACACTTCCATATTATCCCACGCTACAGCACAGATGATGCATGTCAATTCATATTTAATAAATCTAAACCACAAGACTTAGAGGAAGTACTAAAAACAATCAAAGGGGCCTAATGCCCCTTTTCAATATATCTAAAGGATTTATAAAATATGTGTAAAAATTAATAGCATAATTACAACGAAAATAATTATGAAAATGAAATATACGAAAATACCCATTTCATTTGTACGACGTCTTCTTTCAAAAAGACTTTTTTTGGTTTGTTCTATCGGATGATACGAACCATAACGATTTGTTTCGATTGATGCTTTTTTTAGTTAATGATTGTTGTCTACGAATATATGCTAGAGGGTCTTCTTGTTTTAGTATTAATTCAAAGAAATATTCAATTTCATCAATATCTTCCTCGGTACACTCTGAACATTCTGTATTATGTACAAGATTATTTCGTAATCGGCGCTGGTATTTTAATCTTGAATAGAAACCTCGCCAATCTCGTTTTGAATTAATGCGAGAAATTACCCTATCCATTTGATTGATGTATTCGGTAACACCATCTTTGCTTCTAAACATATCTCTACATAATTGATCGAGTCTTTTATATGAATCTAAATAATCTAATACACACCCATCCATAATCACACCATTATTACTTTACATTCAATCGTTTTAGCATTGCGTCATGCGCCGCATGTTCAAGAGAATCTTGTAGTGGCTCAAGATAATCTAGAGTATATCTACGTTTTAAACCACGTAGAATCACTTCATCCGCAATATCCGGATTTTTTGGTAATAGCGGACCGTGCATGTAAGTTGCAATCGTCTGTGCATCCATATAGCCTTCGAAACCACTATCGAATGTATTTCCATGTCCAACAAGCACTTTACCAAATGGATTGGATACCGCTTTGGTTTGGCCACCATGATTTTCAAATCCAACTACAGTTACATTTTTATCATGAATATTCGCTTCTACAACAATATTACCAATACATCTGTGATCACGATCACTACTTTCTGTATAGTAATCATAGATTCCTAAACCATCAATCTTTTGACCATCCTGGTCTAAATAGTATTGACCAAATAATTGATATCCACCACAGATTAATAAGAAGGCTGTTCCACTTTCTTTTGCCTTCAAAATAGATTTTTTACGTTCGAGTAAATCTTTATATACAAGTGTCTGTTCTTTATCTGCACCACCACCCAAGAAGAAGATATCATAATCTTCGATATTTCTTTCTTCTTGTAATGTACAAGTATCAACAATGACATTTATACCACGCTTACTTGCACGATATCGTAGTGTCTCTATATTTCCTTTATCGCCATAAAGATCCATGAGGTCATGATACATCCATAAAATCTTTAATTCCATGATTATCGTGCCTCCTTCTTTAAGATACTACGTACAACATGCAAGGCAGTATATGTTGAAAGAATATAACTATCCTTATCTGCTTTATCTAGGTACTTGATTGCGTCTTCAAAGTTTTCAATTACTTGAATATGGTCTTCTAAGCCTTCGTATTTTAAGCGTAAAGCCATATCATAAGCACGTGTACCAGAACACACAATCTTATGAATATTCTCTTTATTCAAACGTTCAAAATGCGCATCCCAAATCCAACTAACATCCCTACCATCTTGGTCATTATCATTCAAGAAAATAGCGATATTCTTCTCACCTTCTTGGCTAACGATATACTTCATTACTTCATTAGCACCAGTTGGATTCTTCATCAGATTTAATACAGATGGTTTATTCAGTGCGAATACTTCATTACGACCTTCCTTCATTGAGAAGGTTTTAAATACAGTATTTGCGGCTTGTAAATCTAAGCCTAATAAACGCATCACAGTTAATACAACCGCACAGTTATAGATTGCATAAATCGTATTCATAAAGGAATGATACTTTACACCATCTACTGTAAAGGTCTGATTCTGATAATCAATTTCTGAAACGTATGTATATGGAGAAATCTTGCCGAATTGACAAGATGGACATACAAATCTTCCGATGTGGGAATACTGATAATAGTCATAAACTAAACGTGAACCACAGTTTGGACAAAACTTGCCTTCACTAGCTTCGTTGGTAGTCTTTTGTGATACATCATTTCACCAACAGAGAAGAAATGTACCTTGGCTTTCTTTGCATGATTGGCAATACGAACGACGTTAGGATCATCCCCGTTCATGATAAGATCACCTTCAAAGTCTTCTGTGACTTCTTCTATCTTTCGAATAATCGTTTCCATCTCTCCTGCACGATCTAATTGATCGCGGAAGAAGTTATTCACTACAAGTGCTGTTGGTCTTAGTGCTTTAAATTGACGATATAATGTTAACTCATCGACTTCAATGACAGCAACGTCAGCCTGAACATGAAAACTTGCATCTGAGTTAGCAGCTAGTAACGTTGCAATACCCACATTTAAGTTATCACCACGACTGTTATTAATCACCTTCAAACCTGCTTGCATGAGTGATCTTGCAATAAGGTTTGATGTAGTTGTTTTACCATTGGTTCCTGTTACAAGAATGACATGTTTTGGCATATGGAACTTCTCAATAAAGTGAGGATCCATCTTCAGTGCCAAACGTCCCGGTAAGGAACCACCACGGCCTACTGCAGTTAATGCTTTACGAACAATTTGAACTGCTACTAAACGTAAATCCATGATTATTCCTTTCCTTTCGGTTTATAGAATTGACGATTCTCTAATGCGAATAACTTCGGTGTCCATGTGCCTGGTTTAATTGAAGAGAGAGCCTGACTTAACATATTTAATCTTGCATCTAAATTATCCACTAAATATAAAACTTCAGCTTCCTGTAGTTTTGGCAATACTGGAGAACCAAATTCCATCTTACCATGATGAGAAAGAATCATATGATGTAAAAAGATTGTCTCTTCACAGTCTTCTAGATGTTCCTTAGCTGCAACTTCCGTTAACCAACCATTTGCGATAGAAATATGACCTTCCAGTTTTCCTTCTAAGGTATACTCCGTCGCAATCGCTCCACTCATTTCGGCAGTCTTACCAATATCATGCATTAATGCACCAGAAACTAGTAAATCATAATCCAACTGTGGATAGTGTTTACATAACATCTGGCATACTTCAACCATACTAATGGAGTGTTCACTTAAACCACCTAAGTAGTTATGGTGAATCTGTGAAGCTGCAGGATATTCAATAAACTTTCTTCCTGCATGGATTAACATTCCTTTTACTAACTTGCGATATACTTCATTTTGAATGGAATCTATAATCTCATGAAGTTTACGACTACGTTCCTCTTCACTTTGTGCACTTGAGATTACAAAGTCACTCATATTTACTGTTGATTGATCTAGAGGCTGAATACGATTGATACCGTATCTGTAAGTTATGGTTATAGTCTAATACTTTCAAAGCTTACTTCTTGTACTAAACCAACTTGAACGATATCTTTATCCTCTTGTTTCACATCCCAAAATTTACCATCAATTGTACCTGAACTATCCTGTACAACTAGAGATAAATACTGAGCACCTTTATTTGTTGTACCGTTCTTTACATCTTTTATTAATAGTGGCAAGACATATCTCTTACCTACTTCAAATTCGTTAATCTTCGTCATGACTCCACTCCATTCTATCCATCAATACACTAATATCCTCGCTATGAAATCCTTGCGTTAAACAATAACGATAGATACGTGTCTTTAAATCATATCCTTGATATTTTCTCTCATATCGCTTTATAGCTTTCTTAATTAACTTTTCTAAAAGTACATCTTCATTTTCTTTATTTGAGGAATAATCTAACTCTAAGATAACTTTATCAATCCACACTGTTTGAATAACCTCTCGTCATTAGTTTATTACGAATTGTATTTTTCGGTCTTTATGACTGATGACTTCTGACTTTGTTTTAAAGCCTTTGTGGCATACGCGAGTGCATAATCATATTCCTTTATTTTTGATTGTTCCATGCATGCAAGGATACAATCTTCCTTTATGCCACGTTGTTTTAATTTAGAGATAATTTGTTTTGGTCCATATAAGCTATTTGATAATGCTTGTATTTGTTCAATACAAAGTTTTTCATCATCCAAATATCCTTTTTGTATAAGCTTATCTATCAAAGCATTGACTTCTTGATAATCCGCAAGTTCTGTTTCTTTTAACCACCTACGCATCTCATAGATAGTTCTATCTTTTAATGATAGTTTGCGTAAACATCTTTGATAAAGCTGCTCAGAATCAATATGTTTCTCGAAGATATGTAACTGCTTTTTGGTAATTGTAATACCTTTTCTTAGTCCATACTGAACGTAATCATCCAATGTTACTCGAATCTCTTTTGTAAGACTTGGACTAATTTGTATTACTAACTTTGCGTATTTCTTCTGTAGGTCTACACTACAAATGTAATACGATTCTAAAGCATCTTGATATTGAGTAAATATATCTTCAAACTTATTTCGAATCACTTCTTTTGCGAATACAGGAAGTTCTAATTGTGTATTACAGAGATCAATGAGCGAATCATCAAATGTTGCTTGAAGAAGATCAAAACGAAATTCTTTTAACTCCATCACATCATTTAAATTTTGAAATGGTAATGACAAAACTTTATGATACTTATCATATTTATAAGTTTCACTATAACAAGCAATCAATATTACATCTTGTTTATTCTCTTTTAGCCACTTATAGAATGATGAAATTCGACTTTGCTTATCCAACGGATATACATTTGTTAGAAATCCAATTCTCATCATTCTCTCCTTCTTTTAAAATAATGCTCATCAATATGTACTAATTATACTATTTTGGCTACTCTATCACAATGAAACAGATTGATTTACAATCTTAACAAAGATTTTATATAGCACGCTATATTTAGAAAACTATCACGACTTGTTCATATGATGTTCACATTCCACCGATATATTAAAAACAACCAAAGGAGGTTAACAGAAATGAACGGAACAAAACTATATCAAAGAATAGCAATAGTGCCTATCGTAGCTCTTGGCTTAGCAGTAGCCGGTTGCAATAAACAAGCAGTTAACGGGACTATCACTACTACCCCAACTACAAATACAGCAACAACAACGACTACACAAAAGAATACTACTCTTAACTATTCAAAGAATTCTCCTTTAGATACAACAAATATGTTTACACAAACAGATCTTACACAGACTGTCGATACTACAAACGCAAAGAAGATTTCTTTAGAAGATGGTAAGGATGTTACTATCGATACAGCTGGTACTTATGTTATTACCGGTTCTGCAACAAATTCCACGGTAATCGTTAACGCTTCTGCCGATGCAGGTGTACATCTCGTATTTGATAACGTATCTATCACAAATACAAACAAGCCTGCTGTATATACAGTTAACGCTAAAAACGTATATGTAACTACAACACAAAACTCAACAAATAACCTAAAGGTTACTGGTGAATTTACTGAAGACAACGGTGATGATATCGATGCCGTAATCTTTGCAAAAACAAATATTACTCTAAATGGTTTAGGCACATTAAATATCGACTCTTCTGCAAATGGCGTTGCTTCCAATAACGACTTAAAGGTTACTGGTGGTACTTATAACGTGAATACTACAAAGCATGGATTCAAAGCTCTTAACAGTATTCGTGTTGCAGACGGTACATTCAACATCAACGCGACAAAGGATGGTTTCCATTCTGAAAATGAAGATGATTTAACAACTGGTTATGTATACATCGCTGGTGGTAACTTTACAATCAACTCTGAAGATGATGGAATCCAAGGCACAACAATTACAGAGATTGATGGTGGTACATTTGATATCAACGCAGTAGAAGGTATCGAAGGTACATATGTACAAATCAACGATGGTACAATCAAAATCTATGCTACAGATGATGGTATCAACGCATCTGAAAAAGCAACAAACTATGATGTACAGATTGAAATCAATGGTGGTAACTTAGATATTACAATGGCTGAGGGTGATACAGATGCCCTTGATGCAAATGGTACATTAACAATCAATGGTGGTAATATCAATATCACAGCTCAGTTCGCATTCGACTTTGACTTAACTGCCTCATTAAATGGTGGAACAGTTATTGTAAATGGAACACAGGTCACATCAATTACCAACTCCATGATGGAGGGTGGCGGAGGTCCAGGCGGATTTGGAGGTCCTCAACACTAACCATAATCAACTCTATGGAAACATAGGGTTGATTTTTTTATAGGAAAAGGAAGGTCGAATGACCTTCCCTAATTCTCTTTCTGTGCTTTGATGACTTTCATACGTGAGAATTCCTCACGCTCTTTTTCTTCCAAAGATTCAGTCATTTCTTTAATGGATGATTGATAACGAGGTATCACAACATTCTTTAAAGCATTTGCACGTTTTTGTGTTTTGGAGATTGCATTTGCTAGACGATATATAGAGTTATCTACTTCCGCTAGGACCAATGTAATCTGTTTTACTTTCTGAAATTGGATGTACGCTTCATCGATACGTGACGATGTACCCTCTAGACCGTATGGCACTTCTATACTATCAGGTTGGTGGTAGATGATATTTGGAACTTCAACACCCATAACACTACGATATGTAAGTCTAATCGAATCATCTACTTTAATATGTTCCGTAATAGCGGTAATCATACCACTGGACATATTTGCCTGTTGCAGTAAATAGTACCCAGTTTGGTAAGCACTCGTAATCTGTTCACGTAGAATCTTTACCTTCTCTACCTGCGACATCATTTCACGTATCAAAATATTACGCTTACGATCCATTAGTTCAAAGCCGTTTTGTGCAAGAGCCAGGGACTTGCGGGCTTTGATAAGATTACCCTTGTCGCAACTACCTGCGCTGCCATAACTACTCTTCTCCTTTAATAATTAACTGAATCGTATGCTCAGCGTGTTCAGAGTCGTAGTTAGCTTCAATGATCTTTGGATCAAGACGATCTAACGCTTCCTTAGGAAGTAAGGATAGTAATGCCCAACCAAGTCCAAGTGTTTCCTTCATGGAACGATTGACACGATATCCCTGTCCTAGGAATATAGATTCAAATCTCTTACCAAACGCAATGTATTGCTTATCAAGAGGAGATAATTCATCTTCACCAATAACACTCGCAAGAGATCTTGCGTCCTGTACTTTTGCATAACATGCAAATAACTGGTTGGCAACATCCTGATGATCTGCTCTTGTATAACCTTCACCAATACCATCCTTCATCAAACGAGATAGTGATGAAAGAATACCAATTGGTGGATTAATGTTATTTAGATATAAGTCACGGTCTAATACTATCTGACCTTCAGTAATATATCCTGTTAAGTCAGGTACTGGGTGAGTAATATCATCGTTAGGCATCGTTAAGATAGGAATCTGCGTAACAGAACCCTTTCCACCTTTGACGATACCAGCTCTTTCATATAAAGAAGCTAAATCAGAATACATGTATCCAGGGAAACCTTTACGTGAAGGAATTTCACCCTTAGAGGATGAGAACTCACGTACAGCTTCACAATACGCTGTCATATCTGTCAAGATAACAAGAACGTTCATATCACATTCATATGCTAGATACTCAGCTGCTGTTAATGCACAACGTGGAGTCATAAATTCTTTCAAGAAATTGGGTCATCAGACAAGTTAATAAACATACATACCTTATCCATTACACCAGTTTCTTCAAAAGAACGTCTAAATGTATCTGCTACGTCATTTTTAACACCCATTGACACCAAACACGATACAGAAGTTTTCTGCATCCTGTCCTGTTAATGAGGCTTGTCTTACAATCTGGCTTGCAAGCTTATCGTGTGGTAAACCTGAACCAGAGAAAATAGGTAATTTTTGTCCACGAATCAAAGTATTCAATCCATCAATCGCAGAGATACCTGTATTGATGTAGTTACGTGGATATTCACGTGATACTGGATTTAAAGGTTTTCCATTTACATCTTCATACTTGTTGATGTACACAGGTCCAAGGTTATCAATTGGATCACCGACACCATTAAATGTACGACCAAGGATTTCCTTTGATACACCTAATACCATTGGATGACCTAATAACTTTGTCTTTGTATTTGTCTTACCTAAACCATCTGTTCCTTCGAACACCTGAATGATGGCACGTTCTCCTTCAATTTCAACAACTCTACCCTTACGTCTTGAGCCATTATTAAGAAGGATTGATACCATTTCTTCATTTGAAACATTCTTTACATGATCCAATGCAACAAGAGAGCCTTGGATTTCATCTAAACCTAATAACTGTAAACTCATTGAAATCCTCCTCTCTTATTGGGATTGACGCTAAAGCCGCATCAATCTTTTCAT
>CAKMPP010000086.1 GCA_927911475.1 uncultured Solobacterium sp.
TGTAATACAACTACGACTAGGCAAAAAACCACTAAGGAAACAAAATCAGAGAAAAAAATTGTCCAAAAAAGGGATACACTTGAAGGAACCTGGGAATTAGTGGATGCTCCTATCACTCTTCAAAAGAGTATGATACTACGTGAATCAAACATCGATGCCTATCCTTATATTTTAGAAGATTTTGCTAAATTTAATCCTAAATTAATCATTTCTGGTGATTCTGTAGAATTCAAATATAGCTTAGATTATACAACTTTCTTTGATCACTTGTATGATAAAGTTGCAAAAAACGTCATGAAAAAGAGGAATACTACAAGGCATACATTACGAGGCTTAAAGATAATGCTTCTTACTTCAAAGTGACAAAAATGAAAGTGCATCCTTCTAAGGCAAAATACACCTACTCTTTACCAGATGGTAGATTGGATGAGGCAAGAAATATACTGAAAAGACGCTGTACAGTTACTATGGATAGTCTGAATGATTTTATCAGATATTGATAGACGAAAAGCGAAAAGGATTTGAAAACACACGTGAAGAATACAACAACTATTTAAAGCAATATGAAAGTGATTGGAAAGCCTATTTCTCGGTGGCGAATAGATATGCTAGTTATGGAGAGTATGAAGAAGCAATCGCTCTATTTGAAAAATCATTTGCAGTACAACCAGTACCTCGTTATATCGATCAATTAGAATCAATTGCACAGTTATATCTTCGCATGCATAAAAAGTACTGCGGCGAAACAAAAGCTATAAACGTGAATTACAGCTATTGAAAGAAGAATGGGCACAAGAAGATTCAGCAGATGTACAACGAGTGAAAGCACTAATAAAAAAGTGTAATTGATAAGAAAAATGGATTGACCATTTATTGGCCAATCCATTTTTATCATTCTGTTGATTTATTTTTCTGATTCAAACGTTCTTTCGCAACCGATAACATTAACTTAATACGGTTTTCTTGGTTAACCTTTGTAGCACTAGGGTCATAGTCAACAGCAGTGATATTTGCATTTGGATACTTTGCACGGATACGATTGACGACACCTTTACCAGCGATGTGGTTTGGCAAACAACCAAATGGCTGTGCACAGACAATATTTTCATATCCTGTTTCAATTAATTCAATCATCTCAGAAGTTAGTAGCCATCCTTCACCCATCTTAACACCTAGGGATAGGATACCATCCGGTTTTTTCATTAATTCCTTAAAGGACATAGGACCATGGAAGCCTGCACTTTCCATGGCTTTCGCCATGGCGATACCGATGTTATCTAAGAAAGCTAAGATAAGATCAGCGACTTTACGTTTTACAAAAGGACCACCATAAATCTGTACGTCTAATGTGGCATTAGCGACACAGTATTCGATATATCCCATAAGACCAGGCATATTCACTTCACAATCCTGTGATTCTAGGAAGGCGACTAGGTCATTGTTTCCCATTGGAGAGAACTTAACATAGATTTCTCCGACAACACCAACTTTTACCTTTGGTGTACGATTCACTGGAATCTTCGCAAAGTCATTTGCGATGTCTTTGAAGCGACGCTTCATAGAGAAGATGGTGTAGTTCTTATTGTGGTTTAGCCAATCCTGTACTTGTGCTGTCCATTTGGCAACACAAGCAGCCGCATCACCTTTGTTAATTTCGTAAGGTTTTACTTGGTTGTGCAATGCCGCAATTAAGTCACCGTATTCTGCTGCAGCTAAAACTTTGAGCAGAAGACGGAAACTCAGTGGCATAGAGGATCCTTTTTCAAGACCTGATGCATTCAGTGATGCGACAGGGATATAATCATATCCTGCTTTTACAAGTGCTTTACGTAATAATTTAATGTAGTTAGAAGCACGACATCCACCACCTGATTGGGAAATCAATAGGGCAGTGTGCTGCAGGTCATATTTACCGCTGTTTAGGGCATCTAAAAACTGACCAATAATTAATAATGCTGGATAACATGTATCATTGTGTACATATTTCAAACCAAGCTGGGCAACTTCTGCACCAGCGTTTTCTAGCATGACAATACGATAGCCTTCACTTTCCATGGCAGCCTTAATCGCAGCAAACTGCATTGGGGCCATGTTAGGCGCAAGAATCGTATGCGTTTTTAACATATCTTTTGTAAAGTTGGGTGTCATGTATTCCATTAGGCTTGTTCCTTTCTTTCGTCTAGAGCGGCGAATAATGAACGTATACGGATATTGACGGCACCGAGGTTGGTGATTTCATCAATTTTTTAACTGTGTATAGAGTTTGTTTCCTTCTTGAAGAATTTCCTTTGTTTCATCGGAAGTTACGGCATCAAGGCCACATCCGAAGGACACAAGTTGAATCAAGTCCATATCCGCATGATTGACACAGTATTTCGCTGCGGCGTAAAGACGACTGTGGTAGGACCATTGGTTTAAGACAGAAGTATCAAACTTTTGAACTAAGTTAGAGATACTGTCTTCTGTAATGACGCAGGCGCCATGTTGAATAATCAATTTATCGATACCGTGGTTTACTTCTGGGTCGACATGGTATGGACGGCCAGCAAGAACGATAATACGCTTACCTTCATTGCGAGCTTCTGTAATCATACGCTCTGCTTCTTTACGTGTATCTTCCATATGCTTACGATATGCGGTATATGCAGATTCAATAGCATTTTGGATATCCACCGTCTTTAAATCTGGATAGTACTTCTGCATAATCTTAGGCATTAAGCGAACAAAGTCTTTGCGTTGTTCGAGGTTGAGATATTCATAGATGAACTTAGTATTTTCAAGCTCACGAATATTACCAGCTAAAACTTCAGGATAGTAGGCAACGACAGGGCAGTTATAGTGATTATCACCTAAGCCTTCATCAACGTTATAACTCATACATGGATAGAAGATGGCGTCGACATCTTTCTTGAGTAAAGCCATGATATGACCGTGTGTTAACTTGGCAGGGAAACATACGGTATCACTAGGAATAGAGCCTTGACCTGCTTGGTATAACTTACGGTTACTAAATGGACTGACAATTACCTGGAAACCTAGGTTTGTAAAGAAAGCATGCCAGAATGGTAA
>CAKMPP010000087.1 GCA_927911475.1 uncultured Solobacterium sp.
TATGTGATGATGAATGCAGCTACGATAGCAGTTACATAACCAACTAAGTAACCTAAAGCGCCACCTTCATTAACAATCAAGAATCCTAAGATACCAGATACACCCTGTGCAACAGAGCCTACATGGAATAAGGAGATCATAATACCACCGAAACCAGCGCCTAATGAAGCTGTTAAGAATGGCTTACCTAAAGGTAATGTAACACCATACATTAGTGGTTCACCAATACCTAAAATACCTGCAGGTACAGAAGCTAGGATAGCCTCAGATAACTTCTTGTGATTCTTCTTAGCTCTTACAAATAATGCAATAACAGCACCAACTTGTCCTGCACCAGCAACCTGTAAGATTGGTAATAAGTAGTTAATACCATGAGTAGCACCATTTGGATCATTCATAATTGTATGAATTGGAGTGAATGCACGGTGTAAACCAACAGATACTAATGGTAACTGTAATGCAGATAATGCATACGCACCGATAAAACCTAACTTGTATAATAATACATCAGCTAATGCAAAGATAGCCTTTGTTAGTGCTGCTCCAACTGGTTGTAAGATGAAGATTGCTAAGAATGCTGTAATTAGTAATGAGCATAATGGAGTCAAGATCATATCTAATGTATCTGGAACCCAACTTCTTAACCAACGTTCTACGTGAGCAATTACGATACCAGCAAATACAGCAGCTAAGATACCACCAGCAGCCGCATCAAATGGAGCACCAGTAATTGGTAAGTTGATACCAGCTGCAGGATCGCCAACCTTCATTAATAAAGGCATAGCAGCGTTACCTACGAACATTGCACCCATCATACCACCAAGGATTGGTGAACCCTTGTATTCCTTAGCAGCGTTCATACCAATGTAAATTGGTAAATAAGCAAATAATGTCCAACCAGCTGTATTAAGTGTTAGATACCACCAAGACTGAGCGATAGCTGGATCAAGTTGTACAGCAGCGATACCTGGAACTCTGAAGAATAGCTTCAATACGTTTAAGATACCGTAGATTAAACCAGCACCAGCAATACCCGGCAATGCAGGTAAGAAAATATTTGCAAAATGCTTTAAGAATACTTGTACTGGACCATTGTGCTTAGCCTGCTGAGCAGCTTTGTTTTCCTTAGCACGTTCCTGTAAATTGATATCACCTAAATCTTCATTGTGAACTTCTTTACGTTCATCTGCGGAGATACCTGTAATTGCAGAAACCTCTGCACCAATCTTTGTAACCTTACCAGGTCCAAATACGATTTGAAGTTCTTCGCCATCAACAGTTCCCATGACGCCATCAATCTTCTTAACGCGTTCCAAGTCAACTTTAGACTTGTCAGCTAAAGTTAAGTGAAGTCTTGTCATGCATGTAGAGTTTTCCTGAATATTGGACTTACCGCCGACAGCTTCAACAACTTCCTCAGCTATTTTCTTGTAGTTTTCCATGTCTATTCCCTTTCTGAATTACCTGAATTATTTCAGGTGGATTTCATCACTGAAATCGCTTTCGTTATTACTTGCATTTTAACACAATTTCACAAAATTTTACGTAATTATGGAATTGATGAAATTTTTTTTCATGTTTTGGCAAAGATAAAAGGAATAGATATTCTCTACTCCTTTTTAACATTATGCTTTTTGCACTTCAGGTGCTAAGCGCTTTTCATCAATTTCGGTTTTGATAGCTAATAAGAATTCTTCAAGAGACATCTTTGTTTCTTGACGAGAGCCATAACGACGTAATGTAATACCGTTATTTTCGATTTCGCCATCACCTACTACAACTTCGATTGGAAGTTTATTTGTTTGTGCTTCACGAATACGGTAACCTAACTTCTCATTACGATCATCTAGTTCTGTACGCACACCAATTTTACGTAATTCTTCAACTACTTTCTTCGCATATTCACCATGTGCTTCTGGTGATACTGGAATCACAACTGCCTGACGTGGTGCTAACCATAATGGCAATATACCCTTTGTTTCTTCTAGTAAGAATGCAATGAAACGGTCAATTGAGCCAAGAATTGCACGGTGAATAACAACAGGTCTCTTCTTTTCACCACCATTTGCGACATACTCTAATTCAAAGCGCTCTGGTAACTGATAGTCTAACTGAATTGTAGATAATGTTACATCATGACCTAAAGCAGAACGTACCTGTACGTCTATCTTAGGACCATAGAAGGCAGCTTCACCTTCTGCTTCATAATATGGAACATTCATTTCCTTTAAAACTTCACGTAATTCAGATTCACTTCTTTCCCAAAGTTCATCATTACCGAAGTACTTCTCTGTATTTTCCTTATCACGTAAAGAAAGACGGAACTCAAACTGATTTAAGTTGAAGTCCTTATATACATCCAAGATTAACTCCGTTACTGCTTTAATTTCAGAAGCAATCTGTTCTTCTGTGCAGAAGATATGAGAGTCGTTCTGTGTAAACGCACGGGAACGTTCAATACCAGTTAATGCTCCTGATGCTTCAAAACGGAAGTCATTGGCGATCTCGGCGATACGGATTGGCAAATCACGGTAGGAATGTAATTGTGACTTATAGATAATCATATGTTCAGGACAGTTCATAGGACGTAATACAAATTCATCGTCATCACGTTCCATAATTGGGAACATATCATCCTTATAGTGAGCAAGGTGTCCAGAAATCTTATATAACTTTGTACTAGCAACAGATGGTGTTAACACATGCTGGTAACCTCTAGCAATTTCCTTATCCATGATGTAATCGGATAATAAACGTCTGACTGTCATACCATTGGTAACCAAAGTGGTAAGCCACCACCGACGATTTCTGAGAACATGAAGATCTGCATATCCTTACCAAGCTTACGGTGATCTCTTTGTTTTGCATCTTCAAGATCTGCTAAGTGAGAATCTAAATCCTCTTGTGTTGGTAAACAAACACCATAGATACGTTGTAATACCTTGTGTTTTTATCACCTTTCCAATATGCACCAGAATGCTTGATTAACTTGAAGTAACGACAGTTCTTTGTAGTATCTGTATGAGGACCACGACATAAGTCAGTAAAGTCACCCTGTGTATACATAGAAATGTTTGTACCTTCAGGCATACGATTAATTAAATCAATCTTATATTCGTCATCCTTGAACTGTTCCAAGGCTTCCTCACGTGTAATTTCTTGACGAACAATACGCTTGTCTGCTTTTGCACACTTCTTCATTTCTTTTTCAATTTTAGGTAGATCTTCATCACGAATAACATCATCACCTAAATCAATGTCATAGTAGAATCCCTCTTCAACAACTGGTCCTACCCAGAACTTTGCTTGTGGATATAGATGTTTTACAGCCTGGGCCATTAAATGCGCACAACTATGATTTAGCGTATTCAATGAAGCATCTTCTTTAAAATTTCTCATAATCTCCTCCTCGTATGGGGCAAACAAAAAGCGCCCCTTTCTTTGAAAGGACGCTATTAGCGCGGTACCACCTTAATTCCAACGATAAACGTTGACACTTTATATCTGTAACGTAGAACTACGGTAACTCTTTCGAGCACTGCTCCAAGGTAGTAATACATATATGCCTCATATTCCTTCCAGCAACCGGAATACTCTCTCTATCAGCACTATACATATCATGTCCTTTTCGATGCATTTGATATACAAATTTTAGACCTGCTTGTGATAAACGTCAAGTTTAGAATAAACTCATTTGATTACTTTCTTGTAATCCTACTAAACAACCCATGTGTGAAAGTTTCACTAACATGGAAGAAGATACCTGTGTACGTTTTAGGATGTCCTCTTTGGATAAGAATTCGCCCTTTTCACGTGCCTCTTCGATTGACTTTGCAACGTTAACACCTAAACCATCAATCACCGTAAATGGTGGGATAATCGTCTTTGGATTATCTGGTGAAACTCTAAACTCCGTCGCAAGTGATTTATATAAATCAACATTAGAGATGTTATAACCACGCGCATACAGTTCTTCACATACTTCTAATACATCAAATAAAGACTTCTCTTTATTCGAAACAGGATTTTCAGGATTCCGTTCCGCAATACGTGTACTAATATCATTCATGCGCGTACGAATCACATCAATACCCTTGACCATGGTTTCAATTTCATACGTATCACAACGTAGTGTTAGATACTGAATATAGAAATTGAGCGGTTCATGTACCTTGTACCATGCAATACGCATGGCCATCATAACATACGCAACTGCGTGTGCTTTCGGGAACATGTACTTAATCTTCTTACATGATTCAATATACCAATCTGGAACCTGGTGCTCAATCATGGATTTTTCCCAAGCTTCCGTTAAACCTTTACCCTTACGTACAGATTCCATAATCTTAAAGGCATCAAGTGACTCTAGATTGTGGTCTAAAGATACGTCATAATATCATCACGACATCCAATAACTTCATCAATCTTATGTCCTTGACGGATTAGTTCCTGTGCATTACCAGCCCATACATCTGTACCATGTGATAGACCAGAAATAATAACCAAATCAGAGAACTTCTTTGGACGTGTTTCTTCAAGTACGCCACGTGTTGTACGAGTACCAAACTCAGGTAAACCTAGCGCACCTGTTTCTTTCTTATAGATTCTCGTATCAGCTTTTAAGGCATCATCACACGAGAACAAGGATAAGGTTTCAACATCATTCATTGGAATATCCAACGGCTTCACTGTAGCAATCTTCTGCAATAAACGCATTGCGGTTGGATCAACGTGACCTAAAATATCAAACTTCAAGACATTATCATGAATAT
>CAKMPP010000088.1 GCA_927911475.1 uncultured Solobacterium sp.
TAATTAAAATAAAATCCCTTTTTTGGGATTTTATTTTTAAACCTTTAGTTTCATTTTTAGCAAGGTACTTGCAATGAAACTTGTAGCGTGATATATTCCAATTGCGTTACAAATAACGAATGGGGCTGTCATGGTTTCGACAGGTTTATGTTTGATTTGTGCGGCAGTGGATTGGTGACCTAATCACTAAATAAATTTAAACGCAAATAGAACAAATAGTTTCGCTTTTGCTGCCTAAGAACGCTTGATGCGTTGCAGCAACCCAATCAATGCTTTAGCCATTCTGTATTGATTGCGTAAATAAATGGATACGGTGAACCCAATGCCTGTAGGGGGAACCCGACAATTTACAGGTAAATTCAATAACTTGTTCGCTCACTGTCGTGGTTATTGTCTTACTTTACAGTGAGATAAACTGTAGATGCGCAAATGTGGGACTATTCTTGGACAGGAGTTCGACTCTCCTCAGCTCCACTAAAAGAAAAACGACTTTTAAAGTCGTTTTTATTATGACCATGTATAAAGAATTTGAATATTGTGAATCACATTGTTAGTTATAGTGAACTGTGCTAATCTAAAACTGAAGTTAGATTAAATTTTGAGCTAATAATGAAGTTGTTATGTGTGTTTTTGACTGTAAGTATAACCGAAAGGAATAGTGATAAGAATGCTAAGTCAGAAAGAAAAGGAAACAATTACAAGAAAGTATCAAAAGCGAATGAAAACTGCATGTCAAAATTTACTTGCAAAAAGATATGGTGTAGATAAGGTAGAACCTTATTGGCAAAAGATAGAAGAACGATATAATCAAATCTTGGATGAAGCACCAGATATTGGCGGTGAAGCAAATTCAATGAGTCATAATCTCTATGAAGTAGCGTGGATAATTGCTCTCTATGATGTGGTAGGAAGAAACTTAACAAAGGAAGAGATAGATACTGTAATTCATGATGTTATGGAAGATGGTTTGAATACTCTTCACAAAATTCCAGGTAAGTTTTTGCTCGAAAGAAAGTTTATACGAAATCTTATCATCAAATCGTTAGATAAATATCAGAAAAAACTAGAGCCACATCTACACAAAGATTGGCATAATACATGGGGCATGGAAGTACAACATGATATCGATGATGGTGTTCACTTCGTACTAAGAGGATGTCCGATTAAAGACTATTGCCAGAAACATGAAATGATGGAGATCTTGCCACATTTTTGTAATATGGATCATCAGATGATACAAGCATTGCAACTATACCTAATACGATCAAAAACATGTTCTAATGGTGATGACATATGTGAGTATACAATTGTTACAAATGAAAATCCTTTGGTAGAAAATAATCCTATTTTTGTTAAGGATGATGGATTGATTCTGACAAAGAAAATATAAGTTCAAATACTGAAAAATATAAGAATTTTTTAGTAAGATGTGTTTCCAATGATTTCTTTTATGATTTTGGTGATACTATAGTTCTATGGAAAAGGAGTTACTATGTTAAAACAAATTAAATGGAGATCTATATTAGTTGGAATTGGATATATTCTTGCAGGTTTATTATTAATCGTTTATCCAGAAAGTAGTAGAGATCTCATTGCGTATGTGTTAGGTATTGCATTAGTTGTATATGGTATTGTTTCTCTTACAACATACTTTGTTATCAATGTAAAAGAAAGCTTGCGTCGTAATGAATTCTCGATTGGCATTATGGCAATCTTAGGTGGTCTTATCATTATCTTTAAACAACAAATCTTACTGGATATTATTCCAATCCTACTTGGACTGGTTATTATTGCGGATGGTTTTGATAAGTTACAAAATGCAGTCGTTGCGAAACGAATAGGTTCATCCCAATACGCAACGTACATTGTATTAGCAGCTGTTTCTATCGTACTTGGTTTTGTTGTTATGTTTGTTTTGAATGGAGCAGAACTACAAAAAAATCTTGTTTGTTGTAATTGGGGTAAGCTTAGTTTACTGTGGAGTATCTGATATCTTCGTAGTCTTATTTATTGCAGATAAATTCCATAAGTTCTTGAAGAGTTTCGAAGTAAATGGAAAGATTGTTGATGCGGAAGTTGAAGAAGAAAGAGTAGTAGAAACCGAAAAAGAAACGAGTGAAGAAGAGAAGTCGGAATAGCCTGACTTCTCATTTTCGATACAATCACTTAAAATAGATACATGGAGGAAGTTTTTAATGTTTAATGATTGGTTTAAAATTGGTCCTATAACTGTACATGGATATGGATTCATGATTGCAGTTGGCATTTTGTTTGCGTTCTGGTTATCAGAACGTCTAGCAAAAAAACAAGGACTAGAATATGAAAAGATTGATGGAATGATATTCTTTATCATCATCTTTGGATTTATTGGAGCGAAGTTACTCTATATTGCGACGGTGTGGGATACATTCTTGAAAAATCCTGTTGTAATTTTGAGTAATGAAGGATTTGTAGTTTATGGTGGTATCATCGCTGGTATTATTGCGGCGTGGATTTACTGTAAATGGAAAAGTGGGACTTCATGAAGTATGCAAACGTATTAATGCCTGCGGTTTCACTTGGTCAAGGCTTTGGACGTATTGGATGTTTCTTTGCGGGATGCTGCTATGGTATTCAAACAACGGCTTGGTATGGTGTTGAGTTCCCGGCTGAGTCTCTTGGACCTGGTGCTGGTATCAAGGTTATTCCTACAGAGTTAATTTCTTCTGCTGGTAACTTCTTAATCTTCGCATTCTTATTGAGAAACTTATTGAAGGGCAAGCATCCTGAAGATACAGCAGCATGGTATTTAGTTCTTTATGGATTAGGTAGATTCTTAGTAGAGTTCTTACGTGGTGATTTAATCCGTGGACAGATTTGGATCTTCTCAACATCGCAGTTTATTTCTATCTTTGTATTCTTAGCAGGAGCATTCTTGTTATGGTATAGACAGAATCATTCAGATTTGAAAAAGGAGGTAGCCGCATGAGAATCGGTATTGCAAATGACCACGCATCCGTAGAGATGAAGAAGGAACTTGTTGCATATCTTGAATCACAAGGTCATGAGGTTGTTAACTACGGTACAGATTTATCTGAAAGCACAGATTATCCTATCTGGGGTGAAAAGGTATCAATGGCTGTTGTAAATGGTGAAGTAGAACGTGGTATCGCAATCTGTGGAACTGGTGTTGGAATCGGTATTGCATGTAATAAAGTTAAAGGTATTCGTGCATGTATCTGCTCTGAACCATATAGTGCTAGATATTCAAGACTACATAATAACGCAAATATCATTGCGTTTGGTTCAAGAGTCATTGGAATCGAAACAGCGAAGATGCTTGTAGATGAATTCATGAATACTGAATTTGAAGGTGGTCGCCATGAACGTAGAGTTAATATGGTGATGGACATTGAAGCGAGAAACTTTTAACCGGTGAATGCCGGTTTTTTCTTTTGGCAAAAAGAAAAACCTTCACGAATGTGAAGGCTATTGTACTACTGGTAATTCAAAGTCTTCTTTCTTTTCAAGAATCGCCATGAATTCTTCGCCAGTAATTGTTTCTTTTTGATATAAGAACTGTGCAATTCGATCAAGATCTGCTTTATGTTTCGTTAATAGTTGTTTTGCTTTTTCGTGTTGTTGTTTCACGAGTGCTACAACCTTTTGGTCAATTGTTGAAGCTGTACCATCTGAACATGCAAGTGATGCATCACCACCAAGGTATTTGTTATTTACAGTTTCCATTGCGACCATATCGAATTCATCACTCATACCATAACGCGTAATCATAGCACGAGCAATCTTTGTTGCTTGTTCGATATCGTTGGAAGCACCTGTAGTAACTTGTCCAAATTCAACTTCTTCTGCTGCACGACCACCTGTAAGTGTCGCAATACGGTTTTCTAATTCAGACTTTGTGTAAAGAGGATGGTTACCTTCTTCTACCTGCATTGTATAACCGAGGGCACCACTTGTACGTGGGATGATTGTAATCTTCTGCACAGGTGCACTATGTGTCTGTAGTGCTGCAACTAATGCATGTCCTACTTCGTGATATGCAACAACTAACTTTTCTTTATCTGTTAAAATTGCATTCTTCTTTTGATATCCTGCAATAACAACTTCGATACTTTCTTCTAAGTCTTTCTGACTCACTGCATTTCTCTTTTCACGTACAGCACGTAGAGCTGCTTCGTTGATGATGTTCGCAAGTTCTGCACCAGAGGCACCAGAAGCCATACGTGCAACTACGTTATAATCAATGCCTGGCTCTGTCTTAACTTTCTTTGCGTGTACCTTTAAGATATCTTCACGACCTTGAAGGTCAGGTAACTCAACTGGTACACGACGGTCAAATCTTCCTGGACGTAGTAGAGCAGGATCTAGATTTTCAGGACGGTTTGTAGCTGCTAGTACGACAATACCATTATTGCCTTCAAATCCATCCATTTCTGTAAGTAATTGGTTTAATGTTTGTTCGCGTTCATCATTACCACCAAAGTTACCTGCATTACGTTTACCACCAATCGCATCGATTTCATCGATGAATACAATACATGGTGCTTTTTCTTTTGCGTCTTTGAATAAGCTACGAACTTTGGAAGCACCCATACCTACGAACATCTCTACAAACTCTGAACCTGAGATAGAGAAGAATGGTACGTTTGATTCACCTGCAACTGCCTTTGCAAGCATGGTCTTACCTGTTCCTGGAGGACCAACTAAGAGAATACCTTTTGGCATAGTTGCACCAATGGATTTAAACTGATTTGGATCATGTAGGTAATTTACAATTTCCTGCAGATTTTCCTTAGCTTCATCTTCACCAGCAACATCGTGGAAACGAATTGTTGTCTTGTCTTTATCGTATACACGAGCATTTGACTTACCTAGGTTAAACATACCACCTAGACCGCCACCTCCAAGTGGAGAATCTTTTCCGCCACCTTGCATTGTACGGTTAACATAGCGCATTAACATTACCGCAATAATGATTGGAAGGATCCAACCAAAGAAGATGTTCATAAACAGTGAACCCTGTTGTACACGTGTACCAGAGAATTTCACATCATGACTTTCGAGACGGTCAATTAAATCAGGGTCATTTACTTTTACAGTAGAGTATACTGTATCGCCATCTTTGAGCTTGTATGTAATTTGAGAAGACTCAATTGTCACCTCATCAATTTTGTCATCGGTGGTTTGTTGAATAAATGTACTATAAGGAACTTCTTCAATTTGTGCCTGCTGAAGTACAGGTCGTAAAACCAAGTTGAGTAATACTAATACAATTGCGACAAATGCATAGTAGTACACAAGAGGTTTTTTCTTCTTGTTATCATTCATATATAAAACTCCTTTCGGATAAAAAGATTTTAGCACATTCATATATTGAGTGCTAATAAAATACTATGTGATTTCGTGTGAAAAAATGATGTAGCATATAAGAGATGGATAAAAATTTCTTATAATAGAAGAAAATAAGCAGTGAGAAACTACTAGAAATTTTGATAAAGTATTCTTTCTAGATTAGAATGTGACGTTTTGAATATAATTAGAATTAGAAAAGTTTTCCATCCAGAGGAACTGGGACAGTTTTCCTAAGAATATGTACTTAAACCAAAAAGTTGTAGTTCAAAGAAAGTAGTAGAAAATCTTTTATGGAAGGGTGATTATATAAAAATGGATGCTAGAGAAATTAAAAAAATAACATATGATTATTATTCTTGCGTCTGTGGAGCAGATGTAAGTAGTTTTGAACATGGTATACAGCTTATTTGTACCGATGAAAGAAGCCATATATTAAAGGGATTTGGATGCAAATATTCGATATATGTCTTGTGTAAAGAGGATGCTTGTATCGTGACTTATGCACCTAAATACCAATCTTATTTTAATGAACTTACACAGCTAAAAGATGCTAAAGAGCTGATTGACACAATCAAGCAGTCTTATCCTTAAAAGGATATCAATTAATGGAGTTCGCAGAGGAACGTGTTTTTGATTATAAAGATGCAAGAATGCTGAACAGAGATGATTATCCGCTGTTTGAGATTTTTTTTAAAAAAGCATATCCATCAGTTTCTGAAATAGGTTGGCTCAAAGCCTATTTTGAAGGGAGAGTGGATAAAGGTTTTTTCTTTGGATATATCATTGATGATGAACTTGTAGCGTTATGTGATGCTCCAGATATGCCATATATGGAGGGGTGTATTCAGCATACAGGAATAGTAACTTTACCCGAGCATAGAAGAAAAGGCTATGCAAAATTATGTGCAGCACTAGCAACACATCACCATATTCAATCTGGAATTGTTCCTCAATGGGAATGTGCATTAGATAATATTGCATCGATTCAAGTATCTAAATCAATCGGTTATAAAGAGTTTGCACAAGCATTTATCTTTGAGGAATCGTAAATTGAAAAAACTTTATAAATGAAGAAAAAGGGAAATGAAAGCTTATCATACTAGTATATTGCTACTAAATATATAAAATTATGATTAGTAAGTTTAGAAAGTAGGATAAAATATTTAATATACAAATTAATCCATTGATTTTAGGTCATATAGAAAAGTTAGCAGGTTAATTCTAAGGAGGTGATACCATGAAAGTAACATACTTAAATCACAGCGGTGTTTTGGTGGAATTCAAAGACCACTATTGTATTTTTGACTATTACAGGGGTGAACTACCGCTTCTCAATAAAAAGAAGGATGTAATTGTATTTTGTAGTCATTCTCATAATGATCACTATAATCCGTTTATTTTTGACCTCCTTGATAAGAAGGGGATGCGGTATCAAGCCATACTAGCAAACGACATCAGTGATGAAAATAGATTGTCGAAGATAAAGCATAGCTTTGTTGAGCCTGATAAATGCTATCAGTTTGATGGTGGAATTCAAGTTGAGACTCTACTTTCAAACGATAGTGGCGTTGCTTTTATTGTGAGTACTGATGAAGGGGTTGTTTACCATGGTGGCGATTTGAATGATTGGTATTGGGAAGGGGAGCCAGAAGAGGATAACCTAGAACTTCGTACAATCTATCATGCGGAGATTGGGAAAATTAAGGGCAGACATTTTGATGTTGCTTTTGTTCCACTTGATCCAAGACTAGAAAAGCACTACGCTGACGGGTTATTATATTTTCTAGAAAATGTAGACTGTGATGCTATCTATCCAATCCACTACTGGGGAGATCCTAGTGTGATTCAGCGTTTTATCACGGAATACCCACAGTATCAGTCACGTATTAGAAATACAGAGGTAGCGAGAGGAGAAGAGATATGAAGTTTAAAATGATTCACGAGAATTTGAATGTTTCAGATTTAGAAAAATCTATTCGTTTCTACAATGAAGCCCTCAATTTACACGAGGTGAGAAGAAAGACAAGCGATGACTTTATCATTGTGTACTTGAAGAGTGAGGTTGGTGAGTTTGAATTGGAACTTACTTGGCTCAAAGACCACCCTCAGCCATATGATTTAGGTGAGTGTGAATTTCATCTTGCATTTTGGACAGATGATTTTGAGGCTGCACACAAAAAGCATAAGGAGATGGGTTGCATTTGTTTTGAAAATGAGGCAATGGGCATCTATTTTATTGAAGATCCAGATGGATACTGGCTCGAGATTTTACCGTAATGTGATAAGAGGCTGTATGCTTCAAGTAAATCTAGAAAATTTACTTAAGGTATACAGCCTCTTTGTTGTCTATGGCGTCCTCGATGCGATTTGAACGCACGACCTACTGCTTAGGAGGCAGTCGCTCTATCCAACTGAGCTACGAGGACGTAGGAAATCATGAATGATACATTAATGGAATGCATATTAAGACCTACCATATTTAATATTTATACTTTTTTTTTGATTTTGTTTTGTTATATTTTAACACATTTTCTATTAAAATTAAAAAAATTGCTTTTAGGTTTGCTATGTTTTTGAATAATTTATTCTAAAATTTTGAAAATTAATTATCATTGATTATTGAAA
>CAKMPP010000089.1 GCA_927911475.1 uncultured Solobacterium sp.
GTAAAACACCAGGTCGTATGATTGTTTCTACTTTCGCTTCTAACGTACTACGTTTAAATCAGATTCTAGAAGCAGCTGTCGCATGTAATCGTAAGGTTGCAGTATTTGGACGCTCAATGGAGAATGTATGCGAGATCGGTAAGAAGATGGGTGTTATCCAGATTCCTGATAGTAGCTTCATCTCTGGTAATGAGTTAAATACTCTTCCTTCAAATCGTATCTGTATCGTATGTACAGGTTCTCAAGGTGAACCAATGGCTGCTTTAAGTAGAATTGCCAATGGTACCCACCGTTTCATCAAGATTATCCCTGGTGATACCGTACTATTCTCATCCAACCCAATTCCTGGTAATGGCACTTCTGTTGGTAGTGTCATCAACCAATTAACACGTGTTGGAGCTAACGTTATTACAAACTCACCACTAACTTCCTTCCACACAACAGGACATGCTCCTCAAGAGGAACAGAAGTTAATGTTGAATCTAATTAGCCTGAATGGTTCATGCCAAACCATGGTGAATACAAGATGTTAAAACAACATTCCGCAACAGCGCAAGAAACAGGTATTCCTGAAGATCATTGCTTAATTTGTTCGAATGGTGACGTCGTTGTATTACGTGATGGCAAGTGCTTTATCGCTAATGAACGTGTACAGACAGATGATATCTACGTTGATGGTAATGATATCTCTGGTCTAAGTACATCCGTTATTAAAGACCGTAAGATCTTAGCAGAAAATGGACTAGTAGCAGTTATCGTCACAATCGATTCTCGCTACAATAAGATTCTCTGCCGTCCTTCTATCGTTTCTCGTGGATTTGTATATATTAAAGATTCTCAAACCTTACTCAAAGAAGCAGAATTACTTGTATATGATTCTCTTAAGAAGAAGATGCAACAACGTACAACTTTTGGTGAATTAAAGAACTGCATCCGTTCTTGCTTAGAACCTTTCCTCTTCCAGAAGACAAATCGTAATCCAATTGTGATTCCGGTTATCTTGAATCAGAAAGCAGCGATTGCAGAGATTCAAGCAAAGATGAAAGCGAACACAACACGTACCCCAAGAACAACCAAGAAAACACAAGAGTCCTAAGGACTCTTTTCTTTATGCATGTATACAAAAAGAAAAGACGGTTAGCCGTCTTTTCTAGATGATTACTTAACTTCTACAATCTTCATCATGTTCGCAGATCCTTCACCTGTTGGATAACCTGCTGAAATGATGATTAATTGACCCTTCTTCACACCAAAGTTCTTAGCAACTGTTGATGCGAGTTCGTCATCGTTTGTTAACTGGTTCTGTACTTCAGAGTAAACTGGTAATACTCCCCAGTAGCTTAATAACTTACGTTGAATGTCCTTTGTAAATGTAACTGCTAATACAGGTACGCTTGGACGGAACTTAGAAATACGGCGAGCTGTTGTACCACCCTGTGTGAATACAACGATAGCACCGATATTATCTAATGTTAATGTAGCATCACTGATAGCGATGGAAACTGCATCTTGTACTGTCTTACGTGTAGATTGCTTCAACCAATCTAACTTTGTACGGTAGTTGATGATCTTTTCAGCTTCTTCAGCAATTTCTGACATTGTTTCGCAAGCTTCTACTGGATAGTCACCAGCTGCAGATTCAGCAGATAACATAACACCATCAGAACCATCTAATACAGCGTTACATACGTCAGATGCTTCAGCACGTGTACAACGTGGGTTGTGTGTCATAGAGTCTAACATATGAGTAGCAGTGATTACTGGCTTACCAATAATGTTTGCTTGACGAATAATGTGCTTCTGATAGATAGGAACTAACATTGTAGGAATTTCTACACCTAAGTCACCACGGGCTACCATGACACCATCAGCTGCTTCAAGAATTGCATCAATATTGTCATAACCTTCTTGGTTTTCAATCTTAGGAATAATGTTAATATGTGGCTTACCCTCTTCAACGCAGATTGCACGAATTGCATTTACATCTTCTGGTCTTCTTGTAAAGGAAGCGAAGATAAAGTCAACATCATTACGGCAACCGAAACGGATATCAGACTCATCCTTAGCAGATAAGAATGGCATACTTAGTTTAACGCCTGGTACGTTACAACCCTTACGTGAGCTGATAGGACCTGCAACATCAACACGGCACTTTAATTCGTGACCATAGTTTTCAAGTACAGTAAGCTTCATCTTACCATCATTGATTAAGATATAATTTCCTTGCTTTAAGTCATCGAATAATTCTGGACATTGGATGTGGAAACGTTCATGTGTTCCTTCAATTTCTGCCTTTGTCAAATAAACGATTTCACCGATTTCGTAGTTTTCAACATCGTTCTTAAAAGTACCTAAACGGATTTCAGGACCCTTTGTATCTAACGCAATCGCTAGGTTTACACCTGTCTTTGCACTTACAGAACGAACTAATTTAATTCTTTCTAAGTGCTCTTCGTGTGTTCCATGGCTGAAGTTTAAACGAGCGATGTTCATACCTGCACCTACAAGTTCTGTAAGTGTCTTCTCATTTTCTGAAGCTGGACCAATCGTACATACTACCTTTGTTTTCTTAAATAAATGTTTGTTTTCCAAAGCAATCATCTCCTTCTTATACTAAACGATCAAACAATCGATATAGTTTCTTTCTACTCTTACGAGGTTTCTCTAGTGCTTCTTGGATTGGCATTGAACAGATCTCATTGTCAATAATACCAACACAATGTCCACCAATACCTTCCATCAATAAATCAATGGCTTTTTCACCCATTCTGCTAGAAAGCATACGGTCAACCGGAGTTGGGGAACCACCACGCTGAATGTGTCCCAAAATCGTTGCACGACCACTGAAATTTGTATGTAATGAAACTTTCTTTGCTAAGCCATCTACGTCACAAATCTTTTCAGAGATAATGACGATTGCGTGATTCTTCTTCACCGCATCTCCAAGATAGCGTAACTTCTCTAGAATCTCTGTTTCATCATAACCTGTTTCAGGTGTGATGACAATTTCTGCACCACATGCAATTGCAGTATAGAGTGCTAAATCTCCACAATGATTTCCCATTACTTCAACAATAGAACAACGATGATGTGAACTTGATGTATCACGTAATTTATCCACGTTTTCTACACAAGTCTGCAACGCTGTATCAAAACCGATTGAAAAATCAGTACCAGAGATATCGTTATCAATTGTACCAGGTAACCCAATACAATTAATCCCCTTATTCGTTAGTGCAAGTGCTCCACGATAGGAACCATCTCCACCAATAACAACTAGTGCATCGATACCTGCTTTACGCAGATTCGCAACACACTGATTTTGAACTTCTTCTTCTTTAAATTCAGGTAAGCGAGCTGAGCCTAGTGTCGTACCACCACGGTTTAAAATATCTGAAACGTCTGTCCGTTCTAGTACTTGAAACTTCTCTTCTAGAAGACCGCGATATCCATCACGAATTCCAACAACTTCAATCCCATTACTGAGCGCAATTCTGGTTACGGCACGAATTGCGGAATTCATTCCTGGCGCATCTCCACCTGATGTTAAAACGCCAATTTTTCTAACCATGTAAAGGCCTCCAAATCCTAATCATTTTATACCATTAAAGCGTATTATTAAAGTATTTTACAATGTTTTTCGCCTATCTTTTCCTGTAAGCGTTTTTATCTTTGCCATACTCGTAATTCTCTCTATGATACGAGCTGCTTTCAGTTCATCATCCTTGCCTTTTCCAACATAACGAAAGTGTTCTTTGAGTGATTCAATATCACAGTTGGATGTAAACCAAGTTGGTAATCCTTCTGTATATCGCTTCTCAAGTAAAGGCAGTAGTAGCTGATCGCGATTCCATTCGTTTACACTCTCTGCTCCAATATCATCTAAGACAAGAAACTTCGCACGCATCAATCGACCAAGTTCGATTTTATATTCTGAAGTCTTCATTGTTGCGATAGCTCTTGTACAGTATGTTGGATAATGTACAAAGGCAACTGTCTCGTTTTTACGGGCATGATCATTTGCGGCACAGGCAGAAAGATGTGTCTTTCCACTTCCCATTGTGCCATGTAGGTATAGTCCTTGATTATGAATGTTCGCACTACGACAAGCTTCCCATACAAGTAAGTATTCTTCCATCTCTTTAAGTAAATTGATTTTATCAAAAGATACTGTATACATATTAGATGGCATATCATTTACACTAAACTTCTCTAGATGTGCTGTTTCATCTATATATACTTGTTGGAACTTACACGGTGTCTGCACTGTTTGTAAGATGCCATTGTTCTCTAAGTCATCATAGTAGCCCTTCACCCTCTGCTTGCACTGGTTTAAGCCTGTACAATGCAAGCATGGTTCATAGCTTTTTCTCCATGCATGTATCTTCCATGGGGATGTAGTCAAATATTTTTCATCGAGCTTGTTTCTTTGAAACAGCTCGACAACTACAGGGTCTTTTCGCAATTCATCTTGAAGCGATTGCGTTTCTTGTTTCTGCTGCTCTGTCATTGGAATCTCTTTGATATTTAGTGCTTCCATGAATTACGCATCTCCCTTCTGTAGTTTTTGTAATCGTTCTAATAGTTCTCTAGATGCAGCTGTACCCTCTGGTAGAGTACCTTCTTCTTGTTGGCGTATATACTCAGGCATGCCAATCTTAACTCCGGTATTAACCTGTGGTGTTTGACGTATCAACTTCTTACGTTGTTGTAGGGCTTGTTGTTTGGTAGTTACACCATCTCTAGCCCACTCTGCCGCAACCATATCCACAAAGTTACGATTCAAGCGATTCTGTGAAATCTTTAAGATATGTTCAATCATCACATTAATCACTTCATTGCTAAAATGCATATCAATTGCTAGATGTTCTAGGATACTCTTTTCTAACTGGGTAACTTTTGCTCCACCTTGCTTTGCCTGTAAGAAAGATACAGGTGGCAATGAATATGGATCACT
>CAKMPP010000090.1 GCA_927911475.1 uncultured Solobacterium sp.
ATCTAAATGCGCAATACATTCTGTCACAAGCTCTACATACTCATCCATCTCTAAAACATGATATTGAGATGGATTAGATACATACTGTACGCCTAATCTTGTATTCTTTAGGTAATGCAATAACTGTAACTTCACACCATAATCTGACAGGCATTTAAATGTTCGATTGTTTCTAACAACATCTTTTGATCCTCGCCTGGAAGACCGATAATAAGTGCACAATAACTTCTATATTGATAGCCTTTAGATTCTTGACTGCTTCATCAAATACTTCAAGTGGATATCCACGATTCATCCACTTCGCTGTACTTTCATGAATGGTTTGTAGGCCAAGCTCTACCCAGATAAATTTATTTAGGTACTTTTCTTTTAACTCTTTTAAAAGTTCTATAACATCTTTTCCCAAACAGTCAGGTCTAGTCGCAATGGAAATCCCTGCAAATAAGTCATCCTCTAAGGCTGCCGTAAAGATTTCTCGAAGTTTGCTAGTAGGAGCGTAAGTATTTGTAAAGGATTGGAAATATGCAATATAGTCGCCCTTTGGAATCTCTTGGTGATTATAAATCAGTTCCTCTCTGCTTAAACGCTTCCCCTCATAGTAAATCGCGAAATCTCCTGAACCTCCCTCACCACAAAAGATACAACCTCCAACAGCGACTTTTCCATCACGATTTGGACAGGTCATTCCTGTTTCAAGCGCTACTTTATATAGCTTTCGTCCAAAGGTATCTTTAAGATATTGCGGAAGTGAATAATACAGTTGTTTCATATCTCTATTCTATGATGAAATGTATAAGAAAAGAAGATACTTTATTACATATCTTCTCTTACAAATCGAATCTTCATACCACCTTTGACTAATTTTAGAATCGATAAGTCCTTTGGTGATACATGACCAATGATATTGACACGATTATCTGCTGGTAGTGGACTACGTACAATCTGTACTTCACCTGCATATCGTAAGTACGCATCGTTATCCATTGTGATTGCGCCAACTTCACGGGTAATTGTATTGTTTGGCACGATGTGCTCATCTACCTTCTTTAATAAACGTGCTTCTTCTACACGAATAATCCATGATGGACTATCGATACGACAAGTTACTTCTTTATCATAGAAATGTTCTGCATGTTTTAAAGTAGCAGGAATATCGATGACTCCCGTATCACAATAGGATTGAATACGTTCAATCTCATATGTACTAATACCCGGGTCTCCCACAAACACTTGGTCTACATGGTACTTTAATGTCAGTTCCATAAACGCTGCATATGGAGAAATGTGACGATGATGTTCTAGGGTTGGTAGACCCTCAAAAATAGGTCCACGCTTTAATACATCTCCAGGGATAAAGGCAATCACATGGATACCTGCATCCTGTAATGACTTGGTAATCCGTAAGAAGTACTCTTCATCTAGTCCTGTTTCACTACGTGGATAGTAGTTATGCATGGCAAGGATTTCTTTGCCTTCACGTACTAAGTCTTCTACTTCCTCAACACGTATTGTTGAAGCGTTTAATACAATTGGCATCTCTTTGGCTAACGCCAGCATTTCTGCATGGTTAAAACCATAATCCAAACGTAATGCATATACATCTAGCAACTTCGCAATTTCTCGTACAGATGAAACCTGGAATAACTCCAATGATTTTGTGGATACATCTGCTACGATACGGAAGCCTTCTTCGTTTAACCATGCACACATTGCATGCATGTCTTTTGTGTATGTGTCACTAAACTCTTCAGCGATGTGTAATGACACAAATACAAGTGGATGATTTTTTCCTACACTTTGTAGGTATGCTTTCTGTTTTTCAAATGTGCTTAAGAATACAGAATATCCTAATGAATTTGCCATGTTATTTCTCCATGATTGCTTCACGAACATGACCGCAAGCTTGCTGTAAACACATTAATGCGTCTTCATAAGAACAGTTTGCTAGTATCATTGTGATAGCGACTTTACAGGAACCTTTTGCTGCATCTATCGTAGCACGTGCTACAGAACGTTCAACCCCTGTAGCTTCCATAACAATATTTTCTGCGCGATTACGTAGTTTTTCATTTGTCTGCATCACGTCAACCATGAGGTTTTGATATGCCTTTCCAAGGCCTACCATCGTTGCTGTAGAAATCATATTGAGAATCATCTTCTCAGCTGTACCAGACTTTAAACGTGTAGAACCTGTTAGTACTTCAGCACCTACAGGAACATCCACTGCAATCTCTGCAACTTCACCAATCTTAGAGTGATGTGTATTGGAGATTGCGGCTGTATGACAACCTAACTGTTGTGCATACGCTAAACCACCAAGCACATATGGAGTACGACCACTCGCTGCTAAACCAATCACGATATCTCTTTCATTTAATCCAATTTGAATTAAATCTTGTTTTCCAAGTTCTACAGAGTCTTCTGATCCTTCACGTGCTTTAATGAAGGCTCCTTCACCACCAGCGATTAGACCAACAACTACATCAGGAGATACGCCAAAGGTTGGAGGACATTCTGCCGCATCTAATACCCCGAGTCTTCCACTTGTGCCAGCACCCATGTAAATGATTCTTCCTCCTTGACTGATTGCCTCGATACAATACTCAATTATCTTTGAAATATTAGGAAGATGTGGTTGAATCGCAGACGCAATTAACGCATCCTCGCGATTCATTTCTGTAATGATTTCAAGTGAACTCATTTGGTCTAAATTCATTGTATTTTCATTGCGGTGTTCTGTAGCGATTGTTTGCAGATTAATTGTCATATGCGTATTCCCCCTATGATATTTCCTACTATATCCATATTATAGGAATAATGATAATAAAAATTTCAATATTGATACTTTTTTTTCGAAATATTATTTCTGTTTTTGGGATAATGTGCTATTGTTTTTTATAGGAGAAAATAGCCATGAAAAACGCACTCATTCGATTACGTGAACATTACCACGAACTAGCCGGTGCAGAAAGAACCGTTGCGGAATATATTCTCAAAAATCCTGAAACTGCAAGTACACTTTCCGTACAAGAGTTGGCACATAAAAGTTTTTCATCGCCATCAGCGGTTGTCAGAATGTGCCACCGCATCAACTTTGATGGATACAAAGATTTTAAACGCAGTCTGACCATTGAATTAGCACTTCATGCAAAGGCTGGCGAGCAGATGTATAACGAAGAAATCAAAAGAACTGATAATATCGCAGATATCATTCGCAAAGTAACAGCCAAAAACACAAAGTCCCTCGATGAAACTGAGAAGCTATGGATGTTGAAACCTTACGTGAAATGCGCAAAGATTATGAATGATGCACGCAATGTCATTCTTGTCGGTATGGGGGCTTCCTTAGTCACACTACGTGATTTATATCTCAAGTTATTACGTATTTCAAAGCCATGTACTATCAACGATGACTGGCACTCCCAACTTCTCAGCTGTAAAAATAGTACCGCAGAAGATGTGGCGATTATATGTTCCTACTCTGGTAATACAACCGAAGTTATCACATGCATGAATGCTTTAAAGGAGAATCTAACTCCTATTATCGCAATCACACGTTGCGTCGATACACCTGTTTCAAAACTTGCAGATTATAAATTATATACGACTGAAAATGAGTCCCTTTTGCGTACAGCCGCAATGTCATCACGCATCTCTCAATTAAATATTATCGATATTCTTTACACTGCACTCGGTTCAATGAACTACGATGAAACGATTAAAGTATTACATCGTACCTATATAGAAAAACCAAAGAACTAAAAAAGACGATATCCGTCTTTTTAATTTTAATACTGCTGTAATAAACCTTTTAGAGTGCTTGCGAATTTCTCACGATCAACACCAAGCATTACCATAGTTTCACGTGACTTAAACTTTGTATCACTCCATATGTCGGTAACTGTCTTGCCAAAGCTTAATCGGCTTTGTGTTTCAACATAAACACCTGCTTTTTGTCCTGTAAAGATTTCAGGATATTGTAAGTAAATTAATGGACATGCGTCATGGATACAAAGGATTTCACGTTTGTAGTTCTTGATATAGAAGTTGAGATTAGATTGTACAACATCCACAAAGAACTGACTGATCTTCGTATTAAAATTGCGGATGTCTTGAATATCTTTAGCATCTAAGTAGGCATCAACGGTTACATCTAAACCGAACATTACCACTGGGATACCACTTTGCATAACTGTTTCTGCAGAATGAGGATCTGCATAAATATTAAATTCAGCAGCCATTGTGGCATTACCGCCAACAGCAGCACCGCCCATGATGAGAATTCGTTCAACCATATCCTTTAAATCAGGATGAGAGATAATTGCGTTTGCGATATTTGTTAGTGGGCCTACTGCAACAATTTGTAGTTTGCCACCTTCTTTTTTCGCAGCCTCATAGATAGCATCCCATGCATGCATTGTTTCTTTTTTTGGCTGGAGATTCTGGAATCACAACACCACCAAGTCCATCTTTACCATGAACTTCAGAAGCATCATCCAGTTCAACACACATTGGCTTAATCGCACCTGGATACACTTTAATATCTTCTCTACCTGCATACGCAAGTACATTACGACAATTCTTAAATGTCTTAGCATGTTCTACGTTACCTGCAACTGCAGAAATACCACGAATCGCAAGTTTATCTAGCTTGAGTGCACAAAGAAGTGCAACCGCATCATCGACACCAGTATCGGTATCAATCCAAATTGGAATTAAGTCTGTCATGCGATTTCCACCTTTCTGCCTTCGTATGTCTTACATACTTCTACAAGTAGATCAACAAATCTTTCACGGTCTACACCAAGCACTGCAGTAACATTGCTTGGATTGCCACTTGATTGATGCCAATCCGCGATAGTCGCACCACGTGTATAGTGACCTTCGATATCGATTTCGACATACATCTCTTGTGTAGTAAAGATTTCAGGCTTCATTAGCACTGCAACAGCACATGGATCATGTAATGGTGAACCATTCCAGCCAAGTTCTGCATGATGCTTGAAGAAGAAATCTAACCAATCCGCTACGATACCAGATACCTGGTTACCAATTTTGCGGATTCTCTTTTCATCCTCTGGATAAACGATAGCCTTCTCTGTTACATCAAGACCGCACATTGTAACTGGGATACCTGACGTAAATACGATTTGTGCAGCCTCTGGATCTTCAAAGATATTGAATTCAGCTGCTGGTGTCCAGTTACCGTTTCTAAGACCACCACCCATGATGGAAATTCTTCCAATCTTTGATTTTAATTCTGGATGTGTTAGTAATAGTGCCGCAACGTTTGTTTGTGGACCGGTAGCGATAATCGTTACCGGTTCCTCACTTTCTCTTAACACTTTCGCCATTAAACCGACAGAAGATAACTCTGATAACTGCATGCATGGCTCTGGCATAGCAGGACCATCCAAGCCAGATTCGCCATGGAAGTTTCCGGCTGTGATTAATGGAGATAATAATGGTAGTTCTCTACCCTTCGCAATTGGCGCATCAATACCTAGTAAAGTACAGATACGCATTGCGTTATATGTTGTTTTGGCTAGTGTTTGGTTTCCTGCCACACTTGTGACTGCTTTGATATCAAAGGCAGGATTTGCCTTAGCAAATACCCAAGCAATCGCATCATCGTGACCAGGATCACCATCTAGGATGACTGGTATTTTTTTGATTTCACTCATGCGCTCACCTTTTCAGCACTCTCACGGTGTGCACGCTTTGCACGACTAGCCGCAATGATAGCAAATACAACTAAACCAATAATTGTAACTAAATAAGGAATTGGTGAAACGAGGTTAGAATCTACACCTGTCGCAGATAACTTGATGCCAAATGCCTGTGCGAATCCAAAGATAAGTGCTGCAAGCATACAGCCTAGAGGCTCACCAGCACCCATTGCCTGTGCTGCTAAGGCAATAAATCCACGTCCAGCAACCATGTCGAGGGACCAACCCATCGCATAGTACATAGACATAAACGCTCCACCCATACCACAGAGTACACCAGCAATAATCATTGTAATGTACTTCACTTTAATAACACTAACACCAACAGAAGAAGCTGCATGTGAGTTTTCACCAACAGAGCGGATATTTAATCCTAGAGGTGTATGGTATAACAACACCCATGTTAAGAACACACAGATGAATGCTAAGTATGTTAATAAGCTATGTCCAGATAATACTTGTCCTATCACAGGAATCTTATCAATAAGAGGAATAGTAATACTTGGAATCTGTAACTTCTGTGTAATTAAAGAAGTTGTGGAAGTAAGTTGTGTTCCTTGTGTAATACCTGTAATTACCTTAACTAAGAAGATTGTTCCACCAGATCCAATCATATTAACTGCAGTACCCGTTAAGATAATGTTTGTCTTTAGATTGAATGCGAAGAATCCCATTAGTAAGCTTACGATAATACCTACAGCAATCGCCACAAGTAAACCAACAAACCAATTACCAGAATAGTAAGCAAATAATGAACCAAACAATGCGGAAATCATCATTGTACCTTCAAGACCGATATTGGATACGCCTGCTTTTTCACAAATAACAGCAGCCATTGTCGCAAATAGGATTGGAGCTGTAATACGGAAAATCGCAAAGAAGAATTCTGGTGTCATAATAAGTGATAACATCTTACTTCACGCTCCCTTCTACAGTCGCTCCGACTTGTTTTTCGCGCAACTCCTCTTCCGCACTCTTAACAACAAGTTTCTGACGATACTTGGATAAGAATTGATCAGCCGCAAAGAACAAGAAGATAATAGCTTGGATAATATCAATCAACTGTGCAGGAACTGCAGCGTAAGTTGACATTAAAGTACATCCCTTTTCAAGATATGCCATAAAGAAGGCAGCGAGTGGAACAAATGCTGGATTATTACCGGCTAGAATCGCTACGGTAATACCCGTCCAACCATAACCCGGTTGTGCTAACCAGTCAAAGTATTGGTTTCTTCCAAGCATCTCAATGCCTCCACCCATACCTGCTAGTAATCCACCGATTACCTGTGAAAGGATGATAATCATAACAACGTTCATACCAGAGTACATTGAGAACTTCTGGTTGATACCAATCATACGGATTGCATATCCCCAACGTGTACGATACATAAATAACGCAATGATAATTGTCATTACGATTGCGATTACAAAGCCAATAGATAACTTAGAACCATTATCGATTAACTGAGGTAAAGCAGCGTTTGCTTGGAAGTTACTTGTCTGCACTGTACCCTTTGTCTTATCAGCGATAAAGGCATTCATCATAAACTTAATTACGTACATGATGACATAGTTCAACATCAGGGAGTTTACCATTCGCTAACGTTTAACTTCGCCTTTAGTACTGCAGGAATTAACATCATTACACCAGTTACAACTGCACCTGCAAGAATGGCAACAACTGGTAATAATGCTCCAGGTAATGGAACGTATACTGCAACTAAAGAAGTCACAAACGCACCAAGTAAGATACCACCTTCAGAACCAAGGTTAAATTGATTTGCAGAGAACATGACACAAGTTGCTAGACCCGTAAAGATAATAGGAATCATGCTTGCAAGTACATCTGTAAAGCCCTTTACACTAAATGTACCATTTGCACGGAATACCGGTTGAATCAACATCGACTTCAAGGAACTTAGTGTCGCAAGTAATCTTGCACCAAAACTATCTCCCTTTGAACTAATAAAGATTAGAATTGCCGCAACGAGTAACGCAATACCGATAGCCATCGCGCCAACGTACAATACTAAATATCAAACTTCTTTTCTTATTCATGACAAACCCTCGCAATCTCTTCTGGTGTTTGTTTCTTAATACCCAACATGTATTGACCCATGATTTCGTCATTTAACTGACTTGTATCCTCGAAGTACGCAACAATCTGACCACCATACATCACGATTAAACTATCAGATAATTCCATAACTTCATTTAAGTCTGCAGATACTAGTAACACACCAATTCCAGAACGTGATAATTCGACTAGTTTCTTACGGATGAATTCCGTCGCACCAAGTCGATACCACGCCGTTTGGCTGGTCAGCGATAATCAAATCTGGTTCATTAGAGAATTCACGTGCAACAACGACCTTCTGAATATTACCACCAGATAACATACCAACCTTCTGGTCACGGCTCTTGCACAATACT
>CAKMPP010000091.1 GCA_927911475.1 uncultured Solobacterium sp.
GAACCAACTGATAAGTAAACTAAGTCAGGATATGTTCCGGCTTGAACTTCACTACGTAATGTATCAGCGATGTTCTTTTCTAAACGAAGGTCAACCTTAACGCCTTCCTTTTCTTCGAAAGCCTTAACAACAGCTTCCCAACCCTTTGTGCCATATCCGCCATCTAGACCAGAAATGTGCAATGTTGTTTCTTCACTTTCCTTCTGTGAAGAAGCAGCTTCTTTTTTACTACAGCCAATAGCACCGACTGCGAGTAAACCAGCTAATGATAATGTCAATAACTTTTTCATATGTTCCTCTTTTCCTCCTAAGAAACTTATTTGATAATTTCAGTTTATGGGTGAAAACGCTTTCAAACAAGAGATATATTGCTAAATATTATCGAAATATTGCTGTGATATATCTATTTCGCAATATTTCATATAAACAATTAAAAATTAAGAATGCCAAAATGCGTTACATGGTATGATTAAAGCGATGATTACAGCTATTTCTCAGAACCAAAACGAAGATCGTTCACTAGGTAAGATCTTGTACGTTACCCACTCCCGCTATGAGGGAGATTGGCACTCAACTCCGCACAGTCATGCGTGTGCAGAGCTTTTCTATGTCATCTCTGGTGAAGGCAAATTCTTTGTTGAAGGGAAATACCTAGACATTCAAGCAGATGACCTCATTATTGTAAACTCATATATTGAACACACCGAGGTTAGTAAAGAGAATTCCCCTCTTGAATATATTGTAGCAGGTATTGAAGGTTTACACTTCCATAGTGATGATAAACGCTTCAATAGTAACTTCAGTATGCATAACTATAAAGCATACAAGAATGATATTCTTTTCTATCTCAAAACATTACTGCATGAAATGGAACATCAAGATGAATACTCTCAACACTTAGTAAACTCCTTATTAGAGATTATGCTTATCAACATGGTACGTCGTACCAATACAACGCTAAATGTATCTCCAGTAAAAAAAGACAACGAAAGAATGTATCTTTATCGAAAACTATATCAATGATCACTTTAAAGAAGATATCGACCTAGACAAGCTCAGTGAATTAACATTCTTAAATAAATATTACTTAGTACATGCATTCAACCAATATAAAGGGATTTCTCCGATGCGCTACTTAATACAGCGCAGAATCTCCGAAGCAAAATTCCTATTGGAGACCACCAGTTATAGTATGAATGATATTTCTGCTATCATTGGCTTCTCGAATCAAAACTACTTTACCTTTGCTTTTAAGCGTGAGATTGGTTGTTCTCCAAGTACGTATCGTAAACAATTCCTAAAAACAAAAGACTAAAAACATGCATACAAAAAAAGCCGGTTCTCGGCTTTTTTATTATGAGCGTAAGTCTGCAGATAGCTTTTCTTTGAGTTTTTCAAGAATCGCATCATGAACAGTACGTACTTCTTCATCATTTAGTGTATGATCAGAAGCTTGGTATGTAATACGTAGAGCTACAGATTTCTTACCTGCTTCAACATGTTCTCCTTCGTAAATATCGAATACTTCCGATTTACGAACAAGCTTCTTACCCGTACTGTTAATAATCTTTAACATTTCTTCTGCTGTTACTTCTCTATCTACAACTAATGCAATATCGCGTGAAATTGATGGATAACGATCAATCGGTACAAACTTCACCTTAGAAGCACTTGTCTCATTTACGACATCCAATGAAAGTTCCGCATATGTTACTCGTTTTAAATCATATTTCTTTGCATAGCTTGGATGTAACTCACCAAATAAACCTAATAGTTTACGGTCTAAGAGAATTTCTGCACTGCGATATGGATGGAAATGTTCTACATCTGTAGTATTAGGACGTACAGTAATACGTGCGTCATTGAAACCACAACGATTTAACCATGTCATTAGGATTCCCTTTAAGGCATAGAAATCACCAGCTTCATTTAACTTGTGAAGTGGATCATTTTGAACATTACCGTCTAATACAACTGCAAGTCTTTCTTCTTCCTTATCCTTTGCATAAACCTTAGAGATTTCAAATAACAAGTTATCTGTATTTTGGTGCGCTTCATTGTACTGCACACATGTTAATACAGAGTTTGATAAACTTGCACGAATATACTTACGATTCTCTGACATTGGCATCGCAAGAGGAATCGCTTCACCAAGTGGAGATAACGCTGTCTTCATCTCGTCTCCAGAGATTAATGTATATGTGACAATTTCATTAAGACCAAAGGCCTTCAATGTTTCGCGTGTCATACGTCTGAGTTTCTGCTTTGGTGATAATTGACCAACGGTTGTACTCATCACTGGTAATGTAGATTTCAAAGTATCAAAACCAATTAAGCGTACAATTTCTTCATCGATGTCTGCACGACCTTCGATATCAACACGGTAACTTGGAATATGACATGTAATCTCATCTCCATTTACTTCTGGTTCAAAGTTTAACCATGTCAGTGTTTCTTTTACTTCATCCATTGTAAATGCTGTACCTAATAAGGCATTACAGTGAGAGAGTGTTTCCGTTACCACAACTGGCTTATAGCCATCTGTACCATAAATTACCGTCTCTTCAAATCCATCTGCACATGCATACTCTTGTAAGAGTTGTACAGAACGGTCCATAGCCTTTTGTGCTGCTAATGCCTCAATACCTTTTGTAAAGCGTTGTGCAGCCTCAGTAATGAGATTTAAACGAATGGATGAGCGACGTACGGAAGTCTTATTGAAATGTGCTGCTTCAATAAAGATACCTTCTGTCGTTTCATCAATCATGGACTCTTCCCCACCCATGATGCCAGCAATACCAGTCACTTCACCATTTGTAGTGATAAGGATATCACCCTTTTCAATCGCAAACTCGACACCATCCAGTGCAGTCATCTTTAACTCACGATCATCCACAACTGTAATTTCTCTTGTTGGAAGCTTTGCAAGATTGTAATAGTGTAATGGCTGTCCTATTTCGAGCATTACAAAGTTAGAAATATCAACAACATTATTGATGGAGTTAATACCTGCCGCATGTAAGTATTCCACCATCCACTTTGGAGATGGTCCTACCTTTACATGATTTACAACTTTACCCATGAAGAAATCACACTTTTCAGTATTGCTTGTTACCTTAAATGTGGATGGTGTTCCAATGTTGGATTTACCAGCATAATCAGGCCACTTCACCTCACGGTGTAAAATAGCACCAACTTCTTTTGCCATATTCCACATGCTAGAGCAATCTGCACGATTTGGTGTTAATGATACATCTAAAATCGTGTCATCATAGCCTATGTATCCAAGTACATTTGTTTCACCAACAGGTGCGTCCTGTGGTAACTCTTCAATTCCATTAATTTGTTTTTCTGTAAGATATTTATGATCAATACCTAACTCACGTAGTGAGCAAAGCATACCATTTGATTCAATTCCATGAAGTGGCTTTGCTTGAATGGTGATACCAGGTAAAACTGCACCAGGTAAAGCTGCGATTACCTTTAAACCTAATCGGCAGTTTGAAGCACCACATACAATTTGCGTTGTATCGTTTTCACCTGCTCCATAGCGAACGATTGTACGGTGTAAATGTGTATCTGGAATATCTTCACATTCAATTATTTCCGCTATCACAAGACCAGTGCCTTGTGCCATCAGTTCAATTCCTTCAACTTCTAGCCCTGCAGTTGTTAATTTGTCCGCTAGTTGTTGTGGAGTAATATCACTTAAATCTACATATTCCTGTAGCCATTTATAACTTAGTCTCATTGCCTTCCTCCTCTTAGTCAAAACGATCGAATGTCTTCAAAAAGCGAACGTCATTTGTATAGAAGTTGCGAATATCATCAATTCCATATTTCAACATCGCAACTCTTTCAAGTCCTACACCGAAGGCAAATCCAGAATACTTCTCAGGATCAAATCCATTCATGCGTAATACATTTGGATGTACCATACCTGCACCTAGGATTTCAATCCAACCAGATCCCTTACATACGTTACAACCCTTACCATTACAGAACGGACAGGATACATCAACTTCTACAGAAGGTTCTGTAAATGGGAAGTATGATGGACGGAAACGAACTGTTCTACCTTGACCAAACATTGTGCTAGCCATGTATTCTAGTGTTCCCTTCAGGTCAGCTAAAGTAATATTCTCGCCAACGACAAGGCCTTCACATTGCATAAACTGATGACTGTGTGTTGCATCGTCGTCATCACGACGATACACCTTACCTGGGCAAATTAACTTGATTGGAACCTGCCCCTTTGCCTTTTCTAATTCACGCATCTGCATCGCAGTTGTATGTGTTCTTAATAATGTATTTGGATCGATATAGAAGGTATCCTGCATATCACGTGCTGGGTGATCTTTTGGTGTATTGGCCAATTCAAAGTTGTAGTAATCCTGTTCAACTTCAGGACCTTCCGCAACCTTATAGCCCATACTCAAGAAGAGATCTTCAATCTCCTGTTGAATCATCACAAGTGGATGTGTCGTTCCAAGTTTATGGATATCTCCAGCTAATGTAACGTCAATCTTTTCGGCTTCTAACTTACCCGCAAGAGCCGCAATCTTTAATACTTCTTCTTTTGACTCCAATACTTTGGCAACCGTATCCTTACATACGTTTACCTTCTGGCCAAAGGCCGGCTTTTCCTCTGGTGGTAAAGCTTTCATCTCAGACATAAGCGCCTGAATACTTCCCTTTTTACCTAAGTATTGAATTTTGACTTGTTGTAGTTGTTCCAAGTTGCTTGCTTGCTCAATCGCAGCTAACGCTTCTTCTTGGACCTGCATAACTTTATCGCTCATCGACCTTTTCCTCCATAAAAAAATTCCTGCAAAATATTGCAGGAACGTTATTCACGCGGTACCATCCTGATTCGCACAAACGTGCGCACCTCAATTGATCTGTAACGTAGATATACGGGGATGATTAATCCCACTGGAAAAGTGAATTCACCAAGCGTCTTCTATAGAACCCTTTCAGCGTTTAGGTTCCTCTCTTTCTATAGCGTGTTTGGCTACTACTCTTTTCGTTATCGCTTTAATAGCCATATTATACGGCAAATCGCATAAAAATGTCACTAGTTTCCACAAAATCAATTTCTGCAAATAAAGTTTTCCAACGTCAATTGTAGATTCTCTTAGCAATAACTCAATCGTCCGTAATTTATAGGCATACCCATAATCCCTGTGACAGATGACAAATGTTTTCTTCTTTTGCTTAAAGAAAATATACTGTCGAAACAGTATACCTTCTGGTTATTGTTGATAATACTCTGCCTGTGCTTGATAGAGCGTGTAATATTCACCTTGTTTATGCATGAGTGAATCATGATTGCCATCTTCTACTAACTTACCATCTTTAAAGACAACAATACGATCACAGAACTTACATGAACTCATACGGTGAGAGATATAGATAGCTGTCTTACCTCCAACAAGTTTTATCAAAGTTCTCATAGATTTCTGCTTCCGAGAATGGATCCAAAGCTGCAGTAGGTTCATCTAGAATTACAAATGGAGCGTCTTTGTATAATGCACGTGCGATTGCTAGTTTCTGTGCTTCACCACCAGATAACTTAACACCTTCACTATTTAAATCTTCCAATACACAATCTAGTCCATCCTGACCAGATGTAAAGCGTTTCTCTATGCCTACATCTGCGATAATCGCATTGATATCTTTTTCTTCATTATGATGACCGCACTCTAGATTTTCTTTTGCGCTGATATTGAACATACTAAAGTCTTGGAATACTGGACTAAAGATTTTTGTATACTCATTGAAGTCAAACTTTTGAATATCAATACCATTTAACAAGATTCTTCCTTCAGTCGGTTGATACAAACGACATAGTAGCTTGATGATTGTTGTCTTACCTGCACCATTCTGTCCAACTAACGCTAACTTTTCACCAATCTTAAATGTAAGATTCACATTGGATAATACAAGTTGTTCATTATTTGGATAGTGGAAACTTACATTTTCAAAGCAGAATTCATATGCATTATCATTCTCTTTTCAATTGGTAATGAACCCGTGGTACGAATCGATTCATCATGCAAGAAATCTGTAAAGTAATTTAGATAATCCAATTGGAATACAGCATCACTATACGATATGATACAACCCGAAATATATTGGATCAGTTGTTGCATCGCACCTGCATATAAGAGTACAGAACCAATTGATAAATAACCATGCAAGCTTAAGTACGCGATATAAATATATGTACATGCTCCAAAGATACTTAATGTGAAGTTATAAACCGATTCATATCTTCCTTTTCTCTTAGAGAAATCTAAATAAACATGGAATGTTTTAATAATATTTTTAAAATACTTTTCAAATAACTGATCCATTCGATTGATCATCATTGTTTCTTGTATTCTACATTGACCATTGTTGTGAGTAGATAACTAAACACGGAGTTGTTATGAATATTTCTTTTATTTAAG
>CAKMPP010000092.1 GCA_927911475.1 uncultured Solobacterium sp.
ATGAACTTATCCTTCTCTCCTTTTTTCTTGGTTAGATCAGATACAATCCATCTTTCAATATGAACACCCTTTTCACCTTTTTTGACATATGCACCATCAAAATTTCTCAAACCATTAAACGTAACCCATCTCGGATCGGAATATCCTTTTATAGCTGCAATAACGCTCAACATAAAAGCATTCCGTCCTTTATATGGAATATTGCTGGTTAAACTTCTTTGCTTCTCAAAAGTAGTAGACCATTCTTTTACCCATGTCATAGAAGATTCATCTTTATTGATTAATTCTATGAACCTCTCTGCTATTTCTTTCTTATAATCCTCAACTACCTCATTAGCAGGTTTCTTATATGGTACAACCTCATCATTTGCATCTAGCTCAAGATTCATCACCAATCTCAAATCTTCTGCATTTGGATAAACTAAATCATTAAAATCACCATCACAAATATATGACTGCATGTCTGCAATGGCTTGATCAACATCGCCATTTGCATTATTTATAAAATCAATATGCGTAATTGGCACTCCATCAAAATAATGTGTAAAGGTTAGATTCTTTAAATCACACTCTGCTTGTGACTCATGTTCATCTTTTCCAAACGTTGTAAATGCAAGTCCAATATGCTCTGGGTCTTCATTTAGATATTCTTCTGTATTTTCTTGTTCGTATTCCCGATTAATCCATTCAAGGATATTTTTTTGTAATTCCTTGTATGCTGGATTATCTATATAATTACTGTTCTTCTCAGTAACTAAATTGGATTGTTCATATGTATCTTCGATATCCTTCAGCAATCCATTTTCCCTAAATGAAAATATTTCTTCAGCGCCCTTGCTAACAACCACATGGTCTACAAATTCTAGATTTAATTGTTGTGTGGCTGCATAGATATTTGCAGTGAAAATCTTATCTAAATCTGATATCTCTACATGCTCATTTGGATGATTATGTAAAACCATAACCTTTGAAGCATTTGATGAAACGGTAGATTTAAACAGATTTCTTATATCCATGCCAGCATGGTCAATCGCTTTCATTGTAGCCACGCTAAAATTAATTGGCTCATTTGCAGAATTCAGATTTAGAATCATGAAGTGTTCTTGGTCTAAATCTTTCATATAGTCCCCAAGAAGCTTCACGGCTATTGCAGGGTTATCTATAGATTCATCTGTTAGTAGTTTTGATGCATCCTCATTTTTCAACCGTACAGGAATCTCATCTAGAGAGTATTTATTCGTTTTATTACTCATTGCTACCTTCTCCTTATTCACCGTTTAAATAGACGGTGATTATTTTGTTCCCTGTACGATTAATTAGTTCTATCAGTTCTTTCTTTGAATATTGTATTTTGGAAACTTCCTCTAAAATTTCAGTCATATCTTGACTATCCAGATCAGCATTTTCATCTTGAATCTGTTTGAATAATTCTTCATCTAATTGCAGAATGTTTTCTAAAGCTTTATCATCCACATCACAATGAATGGTCTGTGCATTTTCGCTTATGCTTTTCTCTATACTTTCTATGCTCACATCGGCTAATAATGTTTCATATTCCACTAACTGAAGATTATGTTTCTTTGCATATTGTTCAGCCTGAGTAAATGAATCAAAAAAGAGATTATCTCCATACGGAACAATCTCTCTTTCATCTAAATAAACAATTCTGAATAGGTCGTGTATTTCATTATTGATTATCGGCTTAAAATCTCCTTCGATCCGTTGATTTGTGCTCTCAATAGAGTATCTAAACGTCATAGATGTATTCCACCTCCCAATTCTTTTTCCTCTGGGGGCGTTTCGCCCCCAGCAATATCTTCATCTAAGATATCGTTTTGTAGCTTATCTTTAAAAGACTATGTGCTTCATCACAGCGTCTCATTATTTCATCATATGTATCCAGAAATCTCACCATTCAAAGCATCTAGCTTTTCAGAATAAGTGGAGCCTTGCATTTGTTCATTAACAATTAATTCATCATTCACATACCACTCGATACAAGGCTCTGATAAATTTATCTTTCCTTGTATTGTATCCTTACTTTCAATAATGTTATTGTCTACTTCTGTATATAAGATATCTAGTTTTCCATCACCAGATATAGACGAAGATTTTAACCATTCTAATTTTGAGTGAATATAGTTCTTATCGGATGTAGACTCTAATGCCTTTTCAAAATACATAGGAATAGACTCATCTAACTTACTCAAACTATTGTATACTTCTTGTACTTCGTTATCATCAGATGCTTTAACATTAAATGGTAAGTCTTTTAAAATCGTTTGTATTTTATTAACATAACTCGCCTTCCGTTTCGCTAAGTCATCTTTTCCAAGCGTTGATAATAACAATCCTTTAATTTCCTCTTGATTTTGTACCACACCTGATATATTATTTGTGTACAGAGATAAGCTGTCTGGGACAAAATTGTAAGTCCTGAGACGTTATCTCTTTTATTTTTTCAGGGTTTAACCAAACTTTTTTTATTATCATCTACACTTTGTATAAACATACTTTCAAAGTTTTTTCTATCGTAAATAGATGTGATTTCATTTACCTCGTAAGAGCCTAATTTTTTGTTCTCACGTAAAATCATAGTCATTAGGTACCCTCTATCACTTTTATAATCAAGTAAAAAAACAAGAGAACTATCAAAACTCTTGCTTTGGATTCCTAACACTGTTTTCTTAAGCAACCTTGCACTATCAATAATCGTTTTACCATCAATATTGTGTTTTGATTTTAATTTTCTCAAGGTTGATGTATTCATTGTAATTGGCAAATTATCAACATCTGCATAAGATAAGTCTTTTGAGTTCTCTTGAAGTACTAAAGGTGTATTGTCTATCAAACCATACTCATATTCTAACAATTGTCTTTCCCAAGTTTTTAGATTCCTATCTTCATCCAGCAGCTGATCACTCCATTTAATTTCTTTTGATTTATTACTGTCCATAATGTCTTCTCTTTCCTGTTCTTTAACTTCTTCAATACTTTCAGCACCATCTAAATTTCTTAGATGATCCAGATGGATACTTGTAGCTACCATCAATGATTTAAATTCATCTCCAGTTATTTCTTTTTTATCTACAGCATCCTTTAGTTTTTTGTGTGTTTTTGAATACTCGTATTCTGTAAATTTGAAATTCGGGTAATACTGCACCTCATAGGAATTTGCTTCATCATTCCATTTCATAATTCTTTTAGGAATCCAAAATCCATCCATATTAGATTTCATTACAGCTTTAGGAATACTAACAAAATAAGCCTTCTCAGTTTCATGAGTAACAAGTTCTTTTTCTATTAAAGTTTTTAATTGTTTTTCTTCTTGTTGTCTTATTTCCAAAGCTCTATCAACAATTTTTTCAGATAACCATTGCATAGAATCAGCTATCCAATCTAACTGGTGATTCATAGCACTAATAACATCATAGATTTCATCATCAATCAGTTCCTGATAGCCTGATGATATTTCTTGCATTACTTCTTTTGCGTTAATGATGTGTCTCTTTTCCGCAAGCGTATGTCCTATCATTTCTGTAAATTTATCAACATCAAATCCTTGCTGGATGTCATCAACATCAGAAATAATGTCTGGGGGCGTTTCGCCCCCAGCATCTAATTCATTTAATTTCATTCTTCTTCCATTGACTCTTCAATGTCTTTTTTCTTCTCTACATGACAACTGCTTACATAAATTTCTGTTATATAAACCTTCTGTCCATCACGCTCATAATTACGTGTGCGTAGCTCACCTTCAATTGTGATGTGACTTCCTTTTTTTCCGTACTGTCCAAGATAATCTGCTGGTTGTCCCCATGCCACACAATTAATAAAGTCTGCTACAGCATCTTTTGATTGCGGTCTCTGCACAGCAACCGCAAAGTTTGCTACATGCTTGCTACTTTCTCCTTCAGTTGCCTTTACTTCAACATCTCTAACTAAATTACCTGATAAAATTACTCTGTTGTTCCACATTTTTTTATTTCTCCTCTCTCTGTTTACAACATTTCTTCTAATCTTTAAAAAAACTTGGGGCAAATTGCCCCAAGCATTCTTTATATATTTACTTTACTAATTCTCTCTTCTTTAAGAATAGGAATACAGCTACAGCCAAACCACCTACAAACATCATAGATAATCCTACTGCATTGAATGTATCTCCAGTTTTAACTGATGGTAACGCCATATCATTACAACAACCTTCACTGCGTTATTAACAGCAAAGTCATAATCTTCACTTAGCACAACTTGGAAGTGTTCATTATTGATTCGGTAGCCTTCTGGAGCAGCGGTCTCCTGTACATAGTAACCGCCTAAATCATCGGCATATTCAACAGCCCAAGTGATAACTCCTTCGCCATCAGTGATTCCTTTGCATTCTTTACCATCCTTATCTAAAGCAACCGTGCCATCAGCCTTAAAGAGTGTCAATTCAGCGCCCTTTAACTTCTTAGAGTTATCCATTGCATCTACTTTGATTGCGCTCACGTAGAACACTTTA
>CAKMPP010000093.1 GCA_927911475.1 uncultured Solobacterium sp.
CACCTACTGCACAAAGTTCTTGCGAATATGCAGTAAGAGGTTTCTGGAACTTCTTTAGAATCATGGGATTAAATATCATTCTTATCTTAGCTCTAAACTTCCTAATTAGAAAAGAAGACACAAGCAGTACTAAGATTGATACATATATCTTGTTATTTACAACTATCTGCTTCAACTTGCTTGCATGTTTAAAACTTGGACTATATTTCTTTACATACGGTTATACTGAGCGAAGAGTCGTTGCCCTATGGTTACTTGTGGCGATCTTCATTTCTCTTATCTTAATGATGATTCGTATGCATAAGAAATTTAATCTAATCCAATTTATAACAGCAACATTTGTTACAAGTTATATTCTCTTCCTATACATACTTCCTCTCTTTTATCCAGCGTCATTGATGTAAAAGTGGTCACTTCATAATGAAGTGACCACTTTTCTATTTAACCCAATCAATATGTAACACTGTATATTCGCCTAAGTCATTGACAACTTTGCGTAATACCGCTTCATCTAGTTTAGACTTCATATGAACGTGTGCCTTCTTTAAATCAGAGTCTACAACTGCATATACACCATCTAATGTATTTAATGCATTTTCAACTTTTGAAGCACAATGTCCACAAGTCATACCATCCACAGTTAGAACTGCTTCAAATGGATAATGTTTAAGATTCTTATCGGTAACTTTTACATCTGTGTGACAGCCACATCCTCCACCACAACCACAAGATCCTCCAGATGAACAACAACCAGATGTTCCTCTCTTAATTGCAGAGCGAATCGCAAATCCAATGATGATGGTAACAATACCACCTACTACTAATGTACCCATACTTCCTTCTTTCTAAATTTAGTTTATTGAAAATAGTTAATGTAGTTCTACTGCACTATAGGTCTTCCCTATTTCTTTTCCTTTTTCACAAAGGTATACAATGCCATAGTGCTCTTTATTAAGATATCCTTCATGTGCTAGCTTTGTTAACATCGCACAAACACTTGGTCTTGAAACATTAAGTTCCTTTGCAAGTGCTATGCTACGTACACCTCTACCATTTGGATCTAAGCGAAGTAATGTAACGAGATACTTAATCTTCGCTGCTGTTAATTCGTGTATAGACATATTCATACACCTTTCTAAATAAGGTACAGGTCATCCCTGCACCTTATGATTCATTATTTATCGTCTTTTGCTGCTGGACGAACAAGTCCCCAGATAATCGCTGCAATACATACAATCGCAACAACGAGTCCAATTGGGTGAATATTACCTGTAACTGCAGAACCAACCTGGTAGATAATGAGCGCAATCACATAAGCTAAACCACACTGATAAGCAATTGCAAACCATGTCCACTTACCATTATTCATCTCACGACGGATAGCACCAATTGCCGCAAAGCATGGAGCACATAGTAAGTTGAATGCTAGGAATGAGTAACCTGCAACTGGATTATTGTTGAAGGCATTTGCCATAGATTTAAAGATCTGCCATCCATTTTCTGCAACTTCACCTGCACCATAGAGAACACCCATTGTACCTACAACGTTCTCCTTAGCAACTAAACCAGTAATAGAAGCTACAGCCGCACGCCAATCTCCCCAACCTAAAGGTATGAAGATAAACTTGATTGCATTACCAATGACTGCAAGCATAGATTCAGACTGTTCTACAGCACCAAATCCATTTTCAGTAAAGCCATAGCTTTGCATGAACCATACAAATACAGTCGCAAGTAAGATAATTGTTCCTGCCTTCTTAACGAAGGAAGAACCACGCTCCCACATAGAATGTAAGATATTAGATGGAGTTGGCCAATGATATGCAGGCAATTCCATTACGAATGGTGCAGGATCACCAGCAAACATCTTTGTCTTCTTTAATGTAATACCTGAAATAACGATAGCCGCAATACCTAAGAAGTAAGCACTTGTCGCTACTAATCCAGACTTCTGGAAGAAAGCACCAGCGATTAAAGCGATAACTGGTAACTTCGCTGAACATGGAATAAATGTTGTAGTCATAACTGTCATACGACGGTCACGCTCATTCTCGATTGTACGTGAAGCCATGACACCTGGAACACCACAACCTGTACCAATTAACATTGGGATAAAACTCTTACCAGATAAGCCAAACTTACGGAATACACGGTCCATAACGAATGCAATACGTGCCATATAACCGCAACCTTCCAAGAATGCTAGGAAGAAGAATAATACTAACATCTGAGGTAAGAAACCAAGAACTGCACCTACACCAGCAACAATACCATTTAGGATAAGACTCTGTAACCAATCAGCAACTTCAATAGACTTCAAGAAGTTACCAATGACTGTTGGTAAGCCATCTTGCCATGGACCATATGTAGCTGCTTCAGGTTCTTCTTCAGCAGAATAGATTTCATAATCAGAGTAAGTTACTTCACGCGTTTCCTCAACATCACCTTCGTCATTATGAATATCAGCTGAAACAACCAAGTTCTCTAACTGTTCTTGTTTTAGAACTGTAATTTCTGTTTCACCTTCATCGTTTTCACTAGAGGTAACATAACCCTTTTCAATCGCTTCATCGATGAATGATTGTTTCGCTTCTTGGTCCGCTTTATATGTGCCAGAATCTTCATCAAATTCTGCACGTCCTAGGCCAAACCAGAACCAACCATCACCGAATAAGCCATCGTTTACCCAGTCTGTAGCACCTGTACCAAATGTCTGGATAGATACGAAGTATACAATAAACATAACTGCCGCAAAGATAGGTAAACCTAACCAACGGTTTGTAACGATGTTATCGATCTTATCAGAAACACTGAGCTTACCAGCATTCTGCTTTGTATAGATACCGTTTAGTGTTTCTGTAATAAATGTGTAGCGAGCATTTGTAATGATAGATTCCGCATCATCATCCAAATCCTTCTCTACTGCAGAAACAATTTTCTCTACTTCAGCCATCTGGCTTTCGTTGAGATTCAATCTTGCAAGTACTTTTTCATCTCTTTCAAATACTTTGATTGCATACCAACGTTTTTTGATCAGCAGGTACATCCGTTAATACAGAATCTGAAATCTTAGAAAGAGCTGTTTCAATC
>CAKMPP010000094.1 GCA_927911475.1 uncultured Solobacterium sp.
CGAATAAAATCCCATGGGGATAGATTTGATAAAAGAGACAATTCCAAAGAGTGATCCATTAAAGGCGCTCCAAAAATTAGATAGGGTGTCGAAAAATAGATTGTAAAAAGCCAGATATTGTCTGGCTTTTTTGTTTAGTTATTTCTGTCTTTCATTGTTGGGAATAAGAGTACATCACGGATGGAATCTGTTCCTGTTAACAACATTACGAAGCGGTCGATACCGAAGCCGATACCACCTGTTGGAGGTAGACCGTATTCAAGTGCCTCTACGTAATCTGTATCCATCTCGTTAGCTTCATCATCACCAAGTTCTTTTGCCTTGAGCTGAGCTTCGAAACGTTCTCTTTGGTCGATAGGGTCGTTAAGCTCTGTGAAGGCATTATCCATTTCAATACCATTTACTAATAACTCAAAACGATCTGTGAAACGTGGATCTTCTGGATTCTTCTTTGCAAGTGGTGAAATTTCAATTGGGTGACCATATACAAATGTTGGCTGAACAATCTTATCTTCACAGAATTCTTCGAAGAATAGGGAGATGATGTGTCCAACTGTCATCTGGTGTGGTTCCACTGTGATGTGGTGTTCTTGTGCAAGCTTGTATGCTTCTTCAACGCTCATTGGTTGCCAGAAGTCAACACCAGTTACTTCCTTAACCGCATCTACCATGTTCCATCTCTTGAATGGCGCCTTTAATGAAATATCTTGGCCCATGAACTTGAAATCTGTTGTACCGCAAACCTCTAATGCAACATGTTCGAATAAACCTTCGTTTAATTCCATCATGCCTTCAAGGTCTGTGTATGCACAATATGCTTCCATTGTTGTAAATTCAGGGTTGTGCCTGAGGTCCATACCTTCATTACGGAAGATACGTCCAATTTCATATACTTTTTCAAGTCCACCAACGATTAATCTCTTTAGTGGTAACTCAGTAGCGATACGTAAATAGAAGTCTTTATCTAAAGCATTATGGTGAGTGATAAATGGTCTAGCATTTGCACCACCTAGAATTGGCTGTAAGATAGGTGTTTCTACTTCAAGGTAGCCTTGGCTATCCATGTAACGACGGATTGCGCTTACGATACGTGGACGTAAGATGCATCTTACGGGATTCATCATTCATGATGAGATCAACATATCTTCTGCGGTAACGTTCTTCCTTATCCTGTAAACCATGGAACTTATCAGGAAGAGGGCGAAGTGCCTTGGAGAGGTGAGTATACTCATGTGCTTCTACGGATAATTCACCAGTCTGTGTCTTGATAACTGTACCACGAATACCGATGATATCACCTAAGTCACTTGCCTTAAATAATTCATAGACTTCATCGCCAATGATACGCTTGTTGATAACTACCTGAATCTTGCCTTCACGGTCTAAGAGGTGAATAAAGCCAAGCTTACCCATTCTTCTCTTTTGCATGATACGTCCAGCGATGGAAACTTCAGCATGTAAGCTTTCTAGTTCTTCAGCGCTCTTTTCGCCATATTCGTCTTTAATCAACTGTGAGTTGCTTGTACGATTGAATGCTTTACCAAATGGGTCAATACCTTGTTCGCGTAAGGCGTTCATCTTTGCAATACGTACTTCCTGTTGGTCTGTTAAACGAACTTCTTCAACAGCTTTGACAAGTTTCTTTGCATTCTCCTTGATTGCTTGCTTTGTACTCTCAAGTGCAGCTTGTGCTTCTTCTAGTGCTTTTTGTCTTTGAGCAAGTTCCTTTTGGAGTTGCTCAGTAATGATGTTCTTTTCTTCTGCCATATGATGACCTCCTTTTCATATAAAAAAAGCTCTACGTCAAGGGACGAGAGCTTGTTTCGTGGTACCACCCTAATTTACAGTATCTAATACTGCCTCATTTTTGATTGTTAACGCGATCGCGGAATGACTCGGGAGTCCTTGTCAACATATATCCTCTCTGTTTCACTTTCACCATCAGAAACTCGCTGTAAGATACTTTATATGTTCTATCTCCGTCGTTGTCCTTCAACACGCATAGTGTAACAATTTTTTATCAAAACTGCAATCAACTTTACTGGTTTTCTTCAGTGTTTTCTGGTTCTTTTGATAAAAGTTTGTTTACGATAATACCTAGTATCAATGCACAAGCTATAGATGTGATTGTAATCTTACCGAAGCTTAGTGATAATCCACCGATACCTGAGATTAAGATACTTGAGATAACGAATAGGTTTTTGTTGTGGTCTAAGTCAATCTTTTGAACCATCTTTAATCCACTGACAGCGATAAATCCGTAGAGTGCCATACATACGCCACCCATAACACATGCTGGGATAGTGGAGATAAATGTAACGAATGGTGTGAAGAATGAGATTAAGATACATTCAATTGCTGCACCGATAATTGTTAATACAGAAGCGTTCTTTGTGATGGCTACACAGGCTACGGATTCACCATATGTTGTATTCGGACATCCGCCGAAGAATGCTCCAATGATAGAACCAACACCATCACCAAGTAATGTTCTATCTAAACCTGGATCTTTTAATAAATCTCTTTCAATAATACTTGAGATATTCTTGTGGTCCGCAATATGTTCTGCGAATACGACGAAGGATACAGGGATGTACGCTACTGCGATTGTTCCGATATAGCCAAGGTCAATATCCTTAATGCCTTCTAGTGCTGTAATAAATGTGAAGTCTGGAATCTTGAAGAAGGTTGAGAAGGAAATACCATTTGCGAATAGATCAACGATAGGTTGATAGTTTAGGATCTGCATTGGTTCATAACCTGTTTGCACACCGATAAATGTTAGGATAGCGGCTACGATATAACCAGCTAGGATACCAATGATAAATGGAATCATCTTCGCATGGGATTTACCATAGGTACTTGCAATCATTACACCAAGTAGGGCAATGATACCAACTAGTACAGCAAACTGTGTTCTTTCACCAGTTAAACTACTTGTCTGTAAATCACCAACTGCATTGGCTGCTAGTGATAAACCGATAATTGCAACTGTAGGACCAATAACAACTGGTGGCATGATGCGATTTACCCAATCAACACCAATACGCTCAATGAATAGTGCTATTACGACATATACAAGTCCTGCAAACGCTGCACCAATAATGAGTCCAACATATCCAGCTGCTACTGTAGTAGCACCAGCAAACGCAGCGGACATCGAACCAATAAACGCAAAAGAAGAACCCAAAAATACCGGGCTCTTCTTACGAGTGAATGCAACATAAACAAGGGTACCAACACCGGCACCAAAAAGAGCAGCAGCGGTATTCATACCGTTTTTGATGATGAGAGGTACTGCGATTGTTGCGGCCATAATTGCTAGCAACTGTTGGAATGCAAAAATAACTAATTGATGAAACTGTGGTTTGTCTTCAACTTTATAAATCAATTTCATATGAAATTCCTCCCTTTAGTTAGGTATGATATCAAATGCATAATAGATTTACAATAATGAATTTTATTAATTTTTAAACTTTTCTTTAATATGAATTATAATAAATACAGTTAGATAAATTCGGAGGTGAATTGTATGAAAAAAGTTGCAGCGTTTTTCGATATTGATGGAACAATTTATCGTGAAGGTTTGATTACAGAAGTATTCAAAAGATGGTAACTCATGAGATTGTTTCCGCATCCCGTTGGACAGATGAAGTAAAACCTGCTTATAT
>CAKMPP010000095.1 GCA_927911475.1 uncultured Solobacterium sp.
TAAAGAACCATCAAATCATTTTAGAAGATAAAAGTGTCAATACATTTGAAAACATGCGAATTCCTATGAATTATCAAGCGTAGAAGTGGTCGCATGCGTATTGCGGTAGTTACTTCCAACTTTCACGTCTATCGTGCATTACTCCTTTGTCGATCATTAGATATTCCAGCAATCGGTATCGGTGCTCCTATTGCACTCTACTTCTGGCCTAGCGCAATGATCCGTGAGTATGTCGCGTTATGCAAGCATTATCTAAAATCATATCTATTGGGTTGGCTAGTATTTGTAGGTTTCTTTCTCACTGTATTTTCTTTCTTCTTATAATAGAAAATACAGTTTTCTTTTCTCAAAAATAAAAATGCCTCTATCACAGAGACATTTTACGATTCTTATAAAGTTAATAATAAAGCCATCTTGAACTTTTCGTTTGCTTTTACTGCGTGTAAGCCACCCTTTGCAAAGCAGAATTGTTCGCCAGCATGAATTTCATGTGCTACACCTTCATAGATAATTGTTGCACTACCATCTAACGCAAATACTAGTGCTTCGCCTGGTGCTGCGTGTTCAGATAAGCCTGTTCCTGCATCGAATGCCATCACAACAAACTTCATCTTTTCGTTGTGTGCAACATCCATGTTTACGATCTTACCATCCTGATATGGTACTAAATCCTTTAATCCAAATACTTCTCCTGGTTTTACTGCGCTGTTCATCATACTATTTTCTCCTATCATGATTTCAGTATAAATGGTTCCTTGATCTGTTTTGATTCCTACAGGGATATTAATATGTGCGATAATTGCTTCACCGACATTGACTGTCTTCTCGTCGTCGTTTGTGTAGACGATTGCTCTTCCTGTATGAACATAGATCAATTTGTAATATGGGTAGATTTCTGCACTGATATCTGTATTCTCCGCAAGTGAGTAGTAACTGGCCTGACTCATTACTTCTTTTGAGACAGTACAGCTTGTCACCCATGGATTATCCTGTGCAATTGAATAAACTGAACCAACTTTTTCTTTCATATTTATCACCCTGTTTTACTATAACATCGTTCGAACAATTACTATGAAATTACTATCTCTAAACTTCCTCTTGCTAATAAATAAATGTTGAATATATACTATATGTCTAATAAGGAGAGCCTGATGAATACTCGTTTAGAAATGGAACAGATATTAAATTATCTGGCAAAACTAGCACACGCACTACTATCGAACGGTTCAACTCTTGAACATGTAGAGTATGCCATCGAAAAGAATGCAGATGCGTATCAGTTAACTGAACTTAGCACTGTTATGACACATCAGTATGTAAGTATTTGTTTCCGTGGTACTGATGGAAATACATATATGAAGCAGTTAGATATTTCTACAATATCTATCAACTTGGAAAAGTTACGTATTTTAAACAATATTATGCACCAAGTTAGTAATCACCCTATCCCTGCTGAACAACTGCAGAATATACTAGATCAAGCTCAAAACGTAAAGAAGTATAGTGTTGTAACAACTCTATTATGCCAAGTACTTGCCATCACTTGTGTTTGTTTTATTCTAGGTGGTAAGCCAACTGATATGATAGCGACTGCACTTGTTTCATTTTGTCTATACTGGATAAACCTTGGCCTTTCTAAACTACGTACCGAAAAAAATTATTAACAATATTATTAGTATGTTCTTAGGCACAATTCTATCCTTTCTATTAGTTAGAGTAGGATTGATTGCAGATACACAGTGGACTTTGATTTCTATCAGCTTACTCATGATTCCAGGTATCCCTTTAGTCAATGCATTTCGTAATTTAATCTGTGGCCATGAGTTCAATGGTATCCTACAATTACTAAATGTATTCTTAGAAAGTGCCTCTCTAGCAGCTGGCATGTACTTTGCTGTAATTCTAATGGGAGGTACAGGCGCATGGTAAACAACATATTGATTCTACTATTTTCCTTTATTGCTTCACTAGCTTTTAGTGTTACCTTTGGGATTCATGGTAAAGATAAATTACTATATGCAGGTCTTGGCGGATTCTTAGTGCGCTTAGTAAATATCTCACTTTCTAGTTTTCTGGATAATCGCTTTATCATCATTTTAATTTCTGCACTTGCTGCTTCGCTCTACGGTGAATTTATGTCTCGTAAGCTTCAGGTTCCTACTGCTTACTTTATCTACCCATCCATTATTCCATTGATTCCCGGAGACATGTTCCACTATATGATCGCATCACTAGTAACTGGCAATATCCGACTAGCAGAAGTACAAGCATTTGATTGTATTCTATCTCTTGTCGGACTTAGTCTTGGCACAATCATTGGTACAACAACACTTCAAAGCATTCGTAGAAAATAATGCATGTATACAAAAAGAATGTATTTATAGGGCTTTCCTACAAATACATTCTTTTCTTTATATTTCTACTGTTGTATCTGAAGTTGGTAAATAGATTGCATAGATTGAATTTGATATTTCCAACCAATTCTTCAAATCAGGCATCCAAATATAGTCATCCTTGCAAAGAATTTCTTGTTTGATGAACTGCACTAATTCAGCGTCTGTAAATGGGCCAAATTTTTCTGTGCTACCTCGTTTTGTATAATACCAAAGTCTATCCATGTGTTTCTCCTTGCAATTAATTCGCTTCTAATTTAATCGTTACTTCTGTTGTTTGCCCATTCAAAACTTCAGCTTGAACAGGTTCAGTTGTCAGTTTGAATCCACTTGGGATATCACTAGGTTTGATAATATTTTGAATATAGTACGAACCTACATTGAGCTCATACGTCTTTGAACCGGCACTGCTACCATCTGGTTTTTCAAGATTAACCTTAATCTTACCTTTGCTGATAGTATACTTCATCTTAGCCTTCGTTGGCACACTCTCTGTGTATGCTGGATTTGACGAGAGAGCTGTAATACTAATCTCATGTTCAGAGCCTTCCGCAAATGAGATACCATCAATCGTGATGGATGTTCCTTCTACATTAGATGCCGCAACTGTTCCATCAATTGAGATGTTATACTTATCCGCATTCTCTACAGCAGACCATGCAAAGTGCCATGCATTCTGCAATCCTGTCGCAGTAATATCTGTTGGTGAGTTGAGCTGTACTGTCTTTGCGCTATATGCGAAGTTGATAGAAGTCTTCTCACTTGTCTTATACTTATCTTCCTTCTTAGAATGTGCTGTGATTGTTACGACGTATGTCTCTCCATCCTTGAGGGATGAGGATGCGATACTATCACTATTCGAAATAATATTCTTATGTTCTGTAATTGGATTTGTATTAATTGTCAATTCATAGTAATCCGCATTTTCGACTGGATCCCAAGCAATATTTACATTCGCTGTTGTAACTGTGAATGTAATGTTCTTCACTTGTGATAGTTTCTTAGCATCTGTCTTGAACGAATTATCATACTGGTTACTAGAGTTATCTCCATAACCATACATCTTACCCGAACGATTGAAAGCTACTAACGTATCATCATACGCTGCGATATACTTCACATCTGTCCAAGCATCAACTGTTTCCTTTAAGTCCTTATCATCTGAAACAACACTGACTGTACCATCTTCATGTACACCAACTACATAGTTTTTGCCAACCGCAACGGATGAAATCTTAGCCCAACTAGATACATCACTTGTACTGTTTCCCTTTAGGGATACAGCAGAAACACTGCCATCTTTCTTTAAAACAAGTACTTGTGATTCTCCAACAGCTAACTTCTTTGCATCACTAATAGAACTAAAGTTTGCAGAGTTACCTGATACCTTCACCTGTCCATTTACAATCGCAAATGTGACATCATCACCAGCGTAGATACTCTCTACATCTGTCCAATCACTAACCTGACATGCAAGTTCACTACCTGCACAAAGAACTTTACCATCACTAGTTAGACCAACCGTATGGTCTTTACCGGCTGCGATTGCTTGAATATTTTTCCACTTCGCAACTTCCTCATTCTTATCAGTTGTTACGACTGTACCATCTTTCTTAAGACCAACCGCATGACTTCCGTACGCACTAACCTGTACAACATCTTGGAATTCATTCTTATACTGGAAATCACCATACACTTCTAAAGCATTATTCTTATTGATAAATAATGTATAGGTATCGCCTTCTGCGATACGGTTAAGTTCAGAAACTTCTACAGTGAAATTTGACTTTCCACCACCAGTTGTAAAATGTAGGATAATTGCGATAACTGCGATAACCGCAACCAAGCATCCAGCGATAATCGCATAAGAGATCTTCTTACGATTCTTTTGACCATCTTGTTTTTTAGGCTGGTTTGTGTCCATTGCCTTTACGGCCGTCTTAATCTTGCCTGCATCCATTACACGTGTACTACCTAAGTCATTCTTAACAGAATTAACTCGTTGTGTATGAATTGTTCCCGTTTGTAATGTTTCATCTAGTTTTTTGTTCTGGTTCTGGTTTTGACTCTGGTTGTACTGGTGATACTACCTTTACCTCAGGCAATTCAATTACCTTACGATTATCAATAAAAGATTCAACCGGAATACCAAACAACATAGATAACTTACGAATATTTGATATTGATGGGATACTGTTACCATTTTCCCAATTCATATAATCGGTAAACTTCACATTGATTTTTGTTGCTACATCACCCTGTGAAAGACCGTAATGTTTTCTAAGGAGTGTTAATTTCTCTGGTAATTTATTTAGCATTCGTGTTTACCTCCTGCCTTTCTATTTTAATGGTTAAAAGTACAGTTTTCAATACACCTCACCCAAAGGGTTAGTGAATGCTACGCCGTGCGCAAGTGAAAAGTTAAATTCTTAATTACTACTTATCAAAAAATTTAAAACTATCCTATTAAAATCAGAAACTTCTTGATGTACTGCATGACCAGAGTTTTCAAAAATAATTTTCTGACAATTCATTTTTCAGCAAGTTCATTAGAAAATTCTACTGGTATAACTTGATCTAATGCAGCACCTATAACCAGAGTTTTAGATTGAATTTTATCTAATTTATCAAAACATCAAATTTTAAGCATGCTCTAGCTAAAATAATAAATCTATTAAGCTGATCTAATCTTGGCTTAAATAGAATTTGTACTAATATAGATAACCACTTATTTTTTGCTATATATCTTTTTGAATAAACAGTTTCAAGCATATTTTTTTGCAGTTCTTGTAACTCACCATTTTCAGCTAAAACAATCCATCTATCTACGACCTTGTTTGTTGTAGGATTATTTCGTGATGTAGTTGCCGCTAAAACTAGTTTTTTAACAATGTCAGGGTAATTTATAGCTAATAGTTGAGCAATCATTCCCCCTTGAGATACCCCTACAACATCTACTTTATCTAAATTCAACTTTTTGATACAATAAGCAATCTCTTCCACCATATCGCTAATCTCATAATTCTCATTGAGATGTTCTTTATGATCAAATATAAAAACTTTATAATCTCTCAAAAAATTTCTATAGTAAAAAGCAAATTGTAGAGCTTTTCCTTTTATTCGCTCGGTATTCAAACCTGGTATCAATACTAAATTCTTATTTCCATAACCAAATGAAACATAATTGATTATGTCATCGAAGAATTTAATTTGACTATTTTTTGCATCATACATAATATATCTCTCTTAATGAATTACTTATACAACGAATTGTATCATATTGATAAATCACATACATTAGTAACCATACCCTAAGCTACACGCTTAGCCACCATTAAGATTTATCACTCATTTTGATTCGCAATTGTAATAATGTAATCTCGATACCCAAAAGTTATCTCGGTTGGAGTACCATCTTTATTCCATTTTGGTGGGTTTAGTTTTTGGTTTTAGATACTTGCCATTTTGGCCATACTTACAATAACCAATAAACACTGCATTCTGCTGTGCTAATTTAGCAGCTAGTGTTGGAAGGTCTACCTTTTCTTTTGCATCCTTGCGGTTTTCAAATCCTAAATACTTAAATGCTTTATGTAAGTAGATTTCAGAGCCACTCCAATCAAGAATCTCATAGAAGATACGATGTAGTTCTCTTGCCTGAGAAATTTGTGTCATGACAGAGGCTGCTACATTACTTCCTACAATATAATCTTCTGAGCCTGAACGTTCTGCGAGATTCTTGTTTTCATCATAATTCATCTCACAAGTAATAAATAATTCCGGCATTAAATCACTTTGTATTTTTCGCAAGGATAATAAGCGGGAGATTGTAAGGTTATCCGCAACCTCTTTCTGTTCTTGTTGGGTTAGTTCTTCATCCACATAAAGATTATCCGAAAGAATCATTGCACTACGAATTTCTTTATGTTCTGGTGTGTTCATAAAATCATAAATACTATTGTAATCATCGATATCTAGAGCCACCCATTCTAGGCGGACATTTGTAATCTTTTGAATTTCTTCTTGTATAGCTTCATCTGCTAGATATTTTCCTAATTTTTCTTGTGTTTCTAAAATATAGACAGCAGTATCTTCGTGCAAGAATGTTTCCAACTCCTTTAAAACCTGTATTAATAAAGAGCTAACTCCAATAATTGCGTCTGGCCTTGTATGTGGATTAAAGTTCTTTTCCCTAACTTCCTTACAAGAGACTGTACATGTATTCCTTGTTACTTCAATTGGATTATCATCCATCTGTAATACATAAAAGTGATCTACATCTTTTACTAATTTACTCTTCATCGTTGGTAGTAAGCATGAGTCCATTCCTTCCCAACGATTCTCATTCAGTCTTCCTTGTTCCACTCGAGTATTGATTTTACCATGTGAACCACCTATAATCGTCGCATTGGTTAGATATTGATTTAATTCATAAAGGGTTAAATCATTCATGTGCTTCTTATGTCCATCGGCTGCGATAACCCTTTTACCAGATAGTTGAATCTTGTTTTTGTCTACATAATAGATATCGCTTCCTTCATAATTAAATAAGGTAGTAAACACATGAGATAATCCTGCAGCTCTGCTAGAGTTTGCCATGATACGTGACATTAACTCTGGATAACAGATAACTTCCAAATCTTTTCCACCTGCAAGTCTTGCAGTATTCATATTTTCCTTATCACGAATAATCGCTGTAATATAAGGGAGTTTCTTTCCCTTTACTCCACTCACACGCAATTCGTTGATAATTCCACTACATGCAAGAATGGCTTTGATTGTTTCTTCATCATCATCTTCATTCACGATAATTGATTTACAGTTCTGTATATTACAATTTTCTAAATTACTATAATGTACTGTTGTTCCATAACGACATAAGATTTGTGTATATTTTGCATATGGGAGAAATATCTCATGATTCTTCTTTGCAATTCTCTTACGCTCTTTATCTTTCTCCGCGATAAACGTACGTACTTGATCATCCATTTCTGCCTTTTCACATGCATTATCTAATACCACGACCGTCTGCATCTCTCGATTTAGATTTGATTCCATAATCTCCGCAAGAATCGCAAAAGTCGTATCGTTCCAGCCGAGTATTATAGTATGATTCTTTTCCAAAATCTCCCTATTACCATTTCTAAGATTCTGAAGTTTTGTCTCAATACCGTTTGTGATAATACCAATCAAGATGCTAGTAAAGAATAGACCAATGATTGCGGCAATCGCATTAATAATAATGAAAAATAATGATCCATCTGAAGATGATGGAATTTCTGCATTGATTGCCGTTGCAAAACTATCCCATATCGCATGAAGTGGCGAACACTCATCACTTTCCCCAAATATGATGAGTAAAAATGCCAAAAACAAAACCATAAAAATGGTAGTAAACAATAAGGCACGAATCATACTACCCGTACCCTTTGCCATTCGCTTATCTAGCCAATAGCGAAAACGCTGAAATAAATTATTCTTTTCCATGTCCCCTTACCCACTTAAAAATAATTTAGTTGAAATCAATGATGTGTAAAAAAAACTAATAACCAGTATTATCATATCACTTTTGATCACTTCTTACATAGAATCCTTTGCATTCTAGTAACTAGTCTTGTATTCATTTACAATTCATCCTAATATTAGACTGAACTTGCTAGATATAGTTTGAAGGATGGTGAACTATGAAAGAACAACAGATGTCAGACGCATTTATTACCTCTGCCTTCCTTGCTTTTAGCGGAGGTTTGCAGGATGCCTATACATTTAATACACGAGATCGTGTTTTTGCGAATGCACAAACAGGCAATCTAGTCTTAATGACGCAGAATTTGATGGAGGGCAATATCGCACATAGTCTAAACTATCTATTGCCTATCTTCGCTTTTATCGTGGGTGTATTTGTCGCTGAACAACTACAAGGTCGACTAAAAGAAAAGAAATCTCTTCACTGGAGACAATTTATCGTACTCATTGAGATTATTACGTTATTACTTGTTGGTTTTATCCCTGGTAGTCTTAACAATATCGCAAATATGCTTGTTTCATTCTCTTGCGCCCTACAAGTACAATCTTTCCGTAAGGTAAACGGAAACACATATGCAAGTACCATGTGTATCGGTAATATCAAGAGTGCTACCGCAAGATTATCCGCTTTCTTTCGTACAAATGATAAAACATACTTTCACCAATCCATGCATTACTTCGGAATTATCGTAATATTCGCAATTGGTGCTGGTCTTGGTGGTGTAATATCCAAACAGTTAGGTTATCCAACTATCTGGATTTCTTGTGCTGTTCTATTGATTCCATTTATTCTAATGCATGAACGTAATGCCTAAATATTAAAAATACCGCAGCTGCGGTATTTTTAATTTCTAAAGCTCTTTACCCAATTAACCAATGAATCATGATAAATATTATTTGCAACATCACGCTTCATTTGATCTGTCACTGGACCATTCTTTGAAAGTTTATCTAATACACATTGTTGTAGTTCTTCTACACTCATCTCTTCATAGGATTTACTATGGTCTACTGTTACCTGCTGAATCATTTCTTCTTTTACTTCAGGTTGTTTGATTTCTGGAATCTTTACTTCCTGATGCTTAACAACTTTCTCATCATAATTTTGAACCCATATTTGCCCAGAACACGCTTGCAATTGAACGTGTAAATTTCCTTCAGTTGTTTGGATTTCTCCACTTAATAGTTCCGTATATGTCCCATTAGCCGGAATATCTAATGATGATTCAGATTCATCATTATTTACAACTACAATAGCCTGCGTAAAATCATTTGTACGTGAGAATGCATATTGACGATTTGTTAATCGCAATTCTTGGTAAATACCATTAGCGAATACAGAATTCTTTTGTCTAATATTACCAAGTCTTGCAATGATATTGGTACAGCCATTCTCAGTTGACTGCATTTTGATAGTTTTCCAAGTTAATTGCAGGTCGTAATACTGCATCGGAATATTTCTCTTTTCTTCCTTCAATACCAAATTCACTACCATAATAGATAGAAGGAATACCTGGTAGTGTATACATCAAAATATGTAATGGCACAAACTCTTGTTTGTTATGGAGCCTTGTATAAATTCGTTCCACATCGTGGTTATCCGCAAAGTTATAGAGATGGTATGGTAGATTACCTTTATCTAATAGATAACGTACTGTATGTGCAATCTCAAAATAGTTATGTTCATTATGTCCAGAATACAGTGCTTTATATAGTTGATAGTTCGTCACAGAATGTAACATATCCAGATTTACCCAACGACTATAGTCACCATGGATCACTTCCCCCATCAACCAGAATTCAGGCTTGATTTCATTTGCCATCATACGTAACTCACGCATAAAACCAAAGTCTAATACATCTGCCGCATCTAATCGAATTCCATCCACATCAAACTCACTAACCCAAAATCTCACCACATCCAATAGGTATTGTCTAACCGCAGGATTTTGTTGGTTGAGTTTTACGAGTAAGTTATAACCACCCCAGTTATCATAAGAAAAGCCATCATTGTATTCATTATTCCCCTGGAAATTCACATTGCAATACCAATCTCTATACTGAGAATTATCACGATTCTCTTGAATATCTTTAAACGCAAAGAAATCTCTTCCCGTATGATTAAAGACACCATCAAAGATTACATGAATACCTTGATAATGACACTCTTTTACAAACTTCTTTAAATCCTCATTATTACCAAGTCTAGAATCCAACTTATAGTAATCGGTCGTTTCATATCCATGTCCAACCGATTCAAATAATGGACCAATATATAATGCATTACAGCCAATTTCCTTGATATGTTTAATCCAAGGGCCCAATTGATTCAAACGATGTTCTGTAATTTGATAATCATTATTCTTTGGTGCATCCGTTAATCCTAATGGATAAATATGATAGAACACCGCATTCTCATACCACTTCATAATAAATCTCCTTGAAAGCACCTCTCTATCTTAATACGTAAATTATAATTTATCATCCCAAATCAAAAAATAACGGCCTACTTATGGTAGGCCGTTAAACTATTCATAATTTATTTATTTCGTTCACTCGTTGATTCATCTGTTTTACCAGTTTCTTTTGTTGTAGATAAAATACAAACCAAATAACAAATGCAAGTGCAATCTCTTCTAAAAGAATTGCAATCATCAGTAGTGGTCCATGATGCATAGGAATCCAACCTACAAGGAAAGCTGTAACTGTCATAATAATACAACCAGTCCCCATATGAATAATTGTCTGTGTAAAAAGGGATAACTTCTCATTGTTATAAACTATTGCAGGTAGCCCAAAGCCAAGTCCAATTACCACGGTTGCGATAGCCATCTTAGAAAATGCGTAATTTGTCATTTGGATATTTCCATGGAAGATACGATCAATGATAACTCCAACGATAATAAATATTATTGCGGCAATACCCATTGATACAAATATGTTAAATAGTAGTGTTTGTTTCTTTGTCTTCATGTTTAGCCTCCTTAAATTCCTAGATATCTTTTTAGATCAGGTAAATACTTTCTTGATACATAATCAGAAGAACCATTCTTTAACTTTAGTAATAAAGTTCCACCAAAGCCTGTCTCTATACTTTTTATACAAGAAAGATTAATGACAGTTTGTTTCGATATTTGCATGAAGCAAGTCCCGATCTGCTCAAGCATCTCATACAAACGTCTTCGGGAATAATACTTCTCGTTTTCAGTATAGATAACAGTATCTCCACCCTCCACGCGTATCATATATATCTCTTCCGCCTTCAAGACTATCATCCGATCTTCACTCTGCACGATTAGCGGTATATCCTTAGAGTCGAGTACATCAATCACTCTTTGTATTTCATCCGTGATCGCATCCGCATAAATCGTTACATGTGGAGGGGAAAACTCTTTTGATAGTTCTACATTTACTTTCATCTTCGATTCTCCTTTCGTATCTTTTCTACTGTGATATTATCGCAAGTATTTCATACTGTCTCGCTATTTTCGCTAAGATGCATAATTTACAATGTAAGATACATATATTCAATATCAAAAAGAGAAAACGTAAAAAATCACACCTCATGCGAAGTGTGATTTCTAGGTAAGTTAATTAATTTCATCCATCATAGACATTAATTTCTTATTCTGTTTATACAGCTCAATGTATATCCTATAATAAGGTTCATATTTTTTTGTGTTTTCCAAATTTGGATAATATACTTTGCCTGTATCAATTAGCTTTTTTGCTTCTGCAAAAATCATTAATATGCTTAACCCCTATCATTGCCATAAGTGCATCACCATAACTTGCACCAATTGTTATAGAAGGTGTTTGTAATTTAATTTCTATCAGTATATCTTGGATCTCCAGGCATTGCGTCTAGATGAAGCATTCCTATAATGACTTTATCTTTGTGCCATAAATCATTCATCCACATATTTATAGTCCTTCTTTTAAATTATCAATTGCTAGTTTTGCGTAAATACTAGGTTCATTTAGATATTTTGTTACTAACTCAATTGTTACTGTCTTATCATATCCACTCTGACTTAGTTCTTGCATAAAATTCTTTAATGGCAAATTTCCATAGCCCGGACAATAATGATCTTCGGATTGTCCGTCACTATCTACAATATGCATATGTACTAACTTATTTCCAAGCTTCTTATTAAACGAAATTATATTCTCCCCTTGAATATATGGGACAACAATATCATTCATTCCATAAAAATACGGTGAATTAAAATGATTACATATTTCTAGTAACTGATTTGATGTAGTAGTAACATTGGATTCATAAATTGTTAATGGTTCATACACAATTTTTATACCAACTTTTTCTGCATACGCTATTACCTTCTCTAAACTATCATATAAACGTTCTTTTATTATTTCTTCAGTAGCTTCAAACCCAGCATGCCCAGCTGAGATTAAGGTGTATTCTGCCCCAATAGCTTTTGCAAAATCTAAAGATTTATATACATATTCCAAAGAATTATCACGCATGCTTTCATCTTCCCACATTAAATTAAATGGATATGCGTTTAATTCTGGTGTATATACAGTTACAGGCATATTATATTTCTTTATTAATTCAATGATTCTATTTGTACATATTTCAAGATCATAAGGATATGCATGTGGTCTTGCACCCCATAATTCAATATAGTCATATCCAAATCTCTGTGCATCTTGAAATGCCTTTTCAATATCAAATCTTTGGTATCCGCATGTAAATAACCCAAATTTCATAAAATTCTCTCCTATCTATCTTTATGAAAACTGATGTTTCTCTACCTATTAAAAATATGATATAAAACATAAATATTATCGGTTAAACCGATAATATTTATTGTTTATCTCAAAAATTATGTTAATAATCAAACTGACGGTAATATCTTCTAATACTTAAAGGATGTCTTAAGAACTTTTCCATGTATGCATCCACACGATTGTTAACTGCATGCATGACAAGATGGGATATACTACCACGATATTCTTGCTTAATTCCGCTCAATTCAAATTCTTTTGTATCAATAATGACGTAATTGGCATTTACTTGAGGCAAGAATCTTGCTACTCTTTCTGATAATGGTCTTTGTTCATCTTCGCCAATGAATAAGGTAATTGGTGTATCCTTTACTATGATTTCTTGCATTCCGTGAAAAAATTCAGGAGAACTAATAGACTTTGTTCGTATCCACATTTGCTCTTCCCCAATAGCACATTGCATAGGAATATGTTGCACCATACTGATTACCTGCACCTATAAAATAGTGTGGTAAATCTGGATGTTTATCCAAAAATTCTACTTTTTGTTTAGCATAGTGATATGCCCATGCATCTACTTGTTTTTCTACATTAACTAATACCTTTGCTAAATTTTCTTCCATGTTTTGGTTATAGTCTTCATATTCGGAAAACTCACCATTTTTAAACATAAAATAATTTGCTGTCATATAAAATTTTAACTGCTCATTTTTCGGATACAAAATTAGGTAATCTTGTTTATCCGGTTGCGTTAAAACTGTATTTGGGGTATCAATAAAACTAAATACCTTTCCACCAATTTCATGTACCTTATCTACAAGTTCAATCATTTCTAGTGTATTACCAGATACAGATGATAAAATTGCAATTGATTTGTTAGTAAACCGTCTGTTCCCCGTTGTTAGAAATTCTGCTGCGTTTTCTACATAGACAGGCAATTTACTCCTACCACGCATATATACTTCAACCTGCATTGCGGAAGCATATGTTCCTCCTATACCAATATAGAAAATATTATCAAATCCTTCGTTCCAAATTTGATCAATAATTTTTTCAATATCTTTTCGTAGTGCTAAAGCACCATTACACTTTTTAAATCTTCATCTTCATGAAAGTTACGGAGATTAGCACCTTCGTCTTCTTTCCATAAATTTGTTGTTATCATATCTAATCTCTCCCTTTCTCAATATAGTTTAAAGTGATCAATATCATATTTTTCAAAATATTGTAGAGCTTTCTGTATTGCAATATCCCATACAGGCCACTCATGATCACCACTTAACTCTCGATAAGTAATATCTATCTTATTCTTTGCAAATCCATAGAACTTACGATTGCTCTCAATCAAGAAATCCTCCGTTCCACAGATCTGAATCAGAGATGGGTAAATATTATTTGAATCATGGTCTAGATATTTATAGATATCAAAATAATCTTTTTGATTAATTATTCTATCTATTTCCGTCGTATCCATCTCTTCGAATATCTTATCCTCAACCATGCAACGTAATTCTTCTAAATGAATCACAGGTGACAAAGCCGCAATTGATTTGTATTGACTTGGATAAGTCATGCCAATCTTTAATGCACCATAGCCGCCCATACTTTCTCCTGCAATAAAAGTATTTTCTTTTTGTGTAGGTATCTTAAACCACTGCTTTAGATAATTAGGAAGTTCTTCAGCAATATATTTTGCATAATTAATCCCATCTATATTTGTATAAAAACTTCTTCCTACTTCAGGCATAACAATAATATAGCCAAATTTCTTTGCGTAATATTCTAATTTTGTAAAACGCAGCCACTCCTCAGCATTACCGGATAAACCATGTAATAGATATAAGGTTTTATACTGACCATTACATATTGGTGTTACATCATTTGAATTATCAGGTATTAATATATTACAGTTTGTTGTCATCCTTAAAGCAGTAGAGAAGAATGTCATTCTGATAACTGCCATTACCAAGCTCCAAAATATTTTTATTGTTTCAGTGGCATTCATAGCCCCTGCATGCATACTTTCAATAATAGACTCACCACGTATGATTGCATTTAGGAAGCCTGCAATATAACTATCTCCTGCCCCCATCGTATCCACCACGTCATCGCAATGAACAATGCCCATTTCATGATAATCTATCCCATCAAAGCACAGACTACCTTTTTCTCCACGCATTGCTATAACAAGTTTAGGACCTCTATTATAGATTTCCTTCATCTGTTCTTTTAGCTGATCCATTGAACTTTCATCATTAGAGAAGAATACGTAATCACTATGTGGAATTGCAACTTTACATGCTTCATCATCTGGTCTTGTTGCACAATCAAAAGCTGTTAGAATTCCTTTACGGTGCAACTCCTCAAAATAGCCTTCAACCTTCCCCCATAGATCGCATATTACGATGTCATGTTTACATATGAATGAAATATCATCTTCTGACAAATGATAGTCTGATAGAACCCCTTCATCATAGTCACCAAAAACTCGTTCCCCATCAATAAGTTCAACCTGTGTAACTGCTGTTTTTCCTTCTTTAAATTGCAAGTGACTTACATCAACCCCTTTACTTTCGATTGCATCGTACATTACGTGTCCAAATTCGTCATTTCCTACGGGACCAATATATGAGGCTTTTCCTCCTAATCGTACTGTATACACAGCCATATTAACGGGGCCACCACCAGGAAAGGCGGTACCCCCATTCATATTTTGATAATAGTCAACACAGTTACTTCCAATTGCTGCTAATTTCATATAGCAGCCTCATTTTTTCTTTGTTTATTTTGATTTTCCCAGAAATAGTAAACTGGTAGTCCTGTTCCTACAGCTAAACCTGCGCAAATCAAACCAGGAATTGGAGCCCAGATGAATGTTGACCAAATGAGAGTGCCTGTCATAAACATTGCAATGATTGGCATTAATACTCCACCCGGCATGCGGTATACTGGTTTGTAATGTTCCTTTCTACGTAATACGAAGATTGTTCCAAATGTTAAGAAGTTCTTTAATAATGCTACTAATGTAAAGTAGCCCAATAAATCAGACAAGTTTGTCGCAAAAATCAAGATGATAGCAACGATACACTGTACAACGATTGAGAATGCTGGTGTTTCATATTTTGGGTGTACCTGTGCAAATTGTTTAAAGAACAAACCATCTTTTGCCATTGCATATTCAATTCTAGGCTGGAACATAATACAACTTGAAAGCGAACCAATTACAACGATAATAGCCATAATAGCCACAATGACACCTGCTGCATTACCAATTAATGGAATCTTAGATGCTAATAAAGCAATAGGTGCTTCTGAAGCGGCTAGTTCCTCTACAGATAATAAACCTGATGAAACTACTGTTAGACTAACATATAACGCCAAGACGATTACTGCAGTTAAAATTAATCCCTTTGGCAAATTCTTACCTGGATCCTTTATCTCACCGGACATATAGCAAGCTGCACCCATACCATCATAAGACCATGTTGTTGCAGAAATTCCTGCTAACAATGCTGCAAACCCTGTTGCGGCACCTTCTAATGGTTTACTTGATAAGAATAAATTAGAGTTAATATTGAATAATCCAATTCCAATAATTAATGCAAAAGGAAGAATCTTTAATGCAGTAATGATTGTCTGGAATTTTCCTCCGCCTTCAACACTACGAATATGGATAATCATGAATACAATTACTAATGCAACTGCAACTAATTTTAGAATTAGACCATGAACTGGCAAGAAGAATCCTAGGTAATTTGCAATTGCTAAAGCCATAATTGAGATTGATGGAGGGTCAGTTGCCCAGAAGCTAATCCATCCGCATAGGAAAGCTAACGGACGAGAACCAGCTTCACGGAAATAGACGTATTGTCCACCATCTTCAGGAAATGCTGATGCAAGTTCTGCATAACAAAAATTTGCTGGAATCTGTAACAAACCACCAATCAAAAATGCTAATACTAGCGTTAAACTACTTCCCGCTGCACCAGCTACTTCTGATAAGGATGAGAAAATACCAGATCCTACTGTTGTTCCAACACCAAGTGCAATAACTGCACCTAATCCAAGTTTGCGCTTCAAATCTTGGGTGTTCTGATTAGACATATTATGTATCCTCCTTTTTCTTGTGGCATATCTACACTTTAAAACCCATCTCTGCCTTTTGGTTTACATATATACCACTATTTGATTTTATTATACCAGTATGTTTTACCTTTGCAACCCCTTACATATATGTATTTGAAAAAAAGTATATAAAGTTGTTAAAATAAGTTCATGAAAGTTATGACTTTGGATATTATGATCAGTAATGAACTTCGGCAATATATCGCTGATCACCATTTGAAATATAGAGATAAACTTCCAAGCGAACGTGAACTATGTGAATTATTCTCAATTCAGCGTTTGACGCTCCGGTCTGCTATGAAAATTTTAGAAGAAATGGGAATTATTTATGTGGTAACCTAAAATTGGTTATTTTGTAGCTAAACAACGTATTACAAAAAATGTTAATACTATTCGTCTAATATCAGAAATAATTAAAGATAATGCATCCACATACGAAACGAAATTATTGAAGTTTGTTGAGATTGAAGCTGATAAATATTTATGTCGAGAGACAAATTTACCACTTGGTACTAAGTTTTTTGAAATTAAGCGTTTACTGATTGCCGATCATGAGCCAATATGTATGGATTACTGTTTCATTCCTACAAATTTAGCACCCGAGTTAATAGATTATAAATCTTATATTGAAAATTTAAATGATATCTTAGTAGAAAAATTTAACATTAAATTCTTTAGAACCACGCAAAGAATTCGTGTTATCGAGGCAGAAAGTAGCTATCGCGATGCATTAGAACTTTCTAGTAATGCACATGTAGCATTATTATCCGGATGCATCTATGATAATCACAATCATGTTGTTGCATTTACTGAAAGCTATATGAAATATGAACGCTTTTCATTTGAATTATTTTAGGTGATATTTATGAACTACCAAATTCCTTTGTATATCCAATTAAAAAATTTAATCATCCAACGTATTAAAGATGGCGAATATTTACCAGGAGAAAAAATACCTAGTGAGCGTGAGATGTCTTCCCTCTATCATATTAACCGCATGACAGTTAAACATGCTATCAATGCTTTAATTGACGAAGGATATTTATTTCGAGTAAAAAACAATGGTACTTTTGTTACAAAAAAAATTACAAATAAAATTTTATATTTAAATGATCATTCTACAGGTAAAAGTATCGGCCTGGGAGCTTTTATAAATAAACATGGCTTAACACTAAAAAACACTATCTTAGAAGAGGGTATCATTAAAGACCAAACTTATATTGAAAAGAAACTTAATTTAGAGCACAGTGAACAAATATATGCATTACATCGTTTACGTAAAATTGATAATGAAAGTATTGCTCTTGAATACTGTTATCTTCCCTTCAAATATTTTGATGATATCCAAGATCATGATTTTTCAAAAGCCTCACTCTATGACTACATGAAACAAAAGGAACATTTCCCAATTTCATTTGAGCAAAAACTAACCATTCAGAAAGCCTTCCATCCAATCACTAAAATTATGGATATATCTTCTGATAGTTACATCTATAACCTTGAATATATTGGTCATGATACAAGTGGAAATGTTGTTGAATTTACGACATCCTATATGCCATGCGATAAAGCTGAGTATGGATTCGAAACTTTTAAATCAGAATAATCTGTAATTTATTTATTTTTTATGCTATATTCTAGTCAGCATATACACTTTAAAAAAAATTTCTCTGCACTAAGCATATATATTTATATGCTTTTTTGGCTTTTACCCAGGAGGAGAAATGTCTATTAACAACTATATCTTAAAATCAGATCAAATTTTTTGTGCTAATCAACAAGATGTTATTAACGGCTATATTATTATTCATGGCAATCGAATTCATGCTGTCGAAAAAGGTTATATTCCTTCTTCATTAGAAAATCAATATAAGGTTTATGACCTTTCCGGCAAAACTATTTTGCCTGGTTTCTTTGATGCACACACATTCTTTACCGGTTGGTCTTTGCGATATATCGGTATCGATCTTTCAAATGCAAAAACGGAAAAAGATGTTATTGAGGTTCTAAAAACATGCTATTCCCATCAAGATCATATCTTTGGTCATGGAATATCTGATAATTTTAATACCCCAAGCCCTGAAGAATTAGAAGGATTATTTCCAAATTGTCGTATTGTCCTATTTTCTACAAGCGGCGAACATTTTTGGCTAAATATAACCGCAATCAATCACTATGGTTTTGATTTAACTGCAGATTGTAATGAAGTATTCTGGAAATTATTAGACGAAATACTTAAAGACAAGAATTTTATTAAACCTTTATTCAAAAAATATATGGCTATGTTAAATGCACGCGGTATTACTTCCGTAAAAGAAATTGGGTTTGATAAATTCAGTGGCTTCCAAAATATCTTATCTGAGCTTGAATCTGAGGAAGATTTAAATTTGCGTGTACATTTTATGTCCCAACCAGTAGGCGCGAATGCAAACTTTGAATATGCTAAGAAGATGATGGCCAATTACAATTCTGATTTTATTCAGTTTTCAGGTTTTAATCGTATGACAGATGGTTCTATTTCTCAGGGAAATGGTTTATTAAAGCAACCATACGAGAATCAAAATTATAAATGTAAACTTGATATTAATTGGGAGTTAATTCAGGATGAAGTACTTGAAGCCGATAAAATTGGTACTCGATTCTCACTAAATGCTCAAGGTGATGGAGCAGTCGAAAAAGCCGTTAATATCTTTGATTTATGCAAAAAAGATAATAACGGAAAATTAGTGAATCGACATGCTATAACGGAAGCAGAATTTAGTGATCCAGTTGATTTAAAACGAATGGCAGACCTTGGTATTATTTGCGAATATTATCCACAAATTCAATCAATCACTAGCTACGATGACAAAGTCAGAATGATAAAAAAACAGATTGGCTTAGAGCGTGGAAAAAATTATTGGAATCGCCGTAAGATGAAAGACTATGGTGTTCCGCTATGCTGTGGTACTGACCTCCCTCTCGTTATTGATCATATACCCGAATCTATTTATTACTCTGTAACAGGTCTATTCCCTGAAGGTGGAAATCCCTTCAATCAGGAAAATTGCTTAACTATACCAGAGGTGCTGGAAAGTTGGACATTTGGTGGAGCATATGATTTCTACCGTGAAGATGATTTGGGATCAATTACAGTTGGAAAACTTGCGGACTTTGCTGTTATCGATGGTGATATTTTGCATACCAATCCAAAAGACTGTCGCTCATTAGATGTATACATGACGATAGTTAATGGTAAAAATTTGTATATCAAAAATAAAAGAAATTCAAAAAATCACACCTCATGCGAAGTGTGATTTTTAGATTGCTTAGGTTAATACTTAAACTGTTAGCGAAGTACTTGATTGTAC
>CAKMPP010000096.1 GCA_927911475.1 uncultured Solobacterium sp.
AGGGTTGATGAGTTTGTTTTAACATGGTTAAAATACAGGATTACCTGTATTCTTGATCTTAAATAAGATGGACAAGATGAAGCCTGAGAAGATTGTAAAAGTGATTCAACAGTGGCAAGAACGCTATGACTTTGCGGAATACTTCCCATTATCTGCGAAATTTGGACGTTCCTTTGAAGACTTGGTCAAGACGACGAGAAAGTATCTTCCAGAAGGAGATTTACTGTATCCAGCTGAGATGACAAGTGATGGTGCAGAAAACTTCCGTATTGCAGAATTAATTCGTGAAAAGATTCTGACGCAAACAGAAGATGAAGTTCCTCATGCATCAGCAGTGCTAATTGAAAATAAAGAATTCAAAAAGGACAAGGTATATATCCAAGCAATGATACTTGTAGAACGTGATAGCCAAAAGGGTATCATGATTGGTAAGCAAGGACAGATGTTAAAAAAGATTGGTTCTTTAGCACGTGAAGATATCGAGAAGTTACTTGGTAAGAAGGTCTTCTTAGAGTTGTTTGTTCGTGTAGAAAATGAATGGCGCTCACGAGATGCCCGTATTACGGAATACGGCTATGGTGGAGCAAGTCGAGATGAATGATCGTATTACTGGGTTTGTATTAAAGCAAAGCGACTATCGTGAAGCAGATGTGATACTTAGTGTACTTACGAAAGAGTATGGAAAGTTATCCTTGTGGCACAGGGTGTACGTAAAATGACTAGTAAGAATGCTGGTTCGATTATGCCTTATACAAAAACAGAAATCTTATTCGATTATAACGAGACGAAGACGATCTTCCGTTTAAAGAATGCACGTTGTAAAGACTACTACCGCTCCATGCATGAGGATATTACAGCTTCTAGTGCAGCAGCGGTTGCGGCTGAACTCATTGACGTATTAACCTTACAAGCAAGTAGTGATATGACAAATAGCGATGAGTATGCATTCTTGGAGATTGTTTTTTCAAAGTTAGACCAGGGATATGATCCAACCCTTGTACTATCATTACTATTTGTAGATATGCTAGACCTTGCAGGGTTACTACCGGATGTGGATGCATGCGTCACTTGTGGTAATACGCATGTTGTTACGGTAAGTCCGAAGGATGGAGGTTTCTTGTGTCAAGAACACGCAGAAGAACATCACATTCCTTTTATGAAGACAGAAGACTTACGACGTTTCCGATTATTATGTAAAGCAGGTCTTAACAAAATCGATATCGTTAACCAGTATATCGAAGGGGATATGAAGGATTTACAATACCTAGTAGATATTTTATATCTTCATGCGGATATACAGTTAAAATCAATGAATTTTTATATGCATCTACATACGATCGTATAGTCAAAAGATGAAATATAAATACTTTCTTTTCTACTGAGAAAGTAATGAAATGAATGATTAGAAGAGATTTGGGAATTGGCATAAATCTTCTTTTTCTTACTTTTTTGCTTAAATATTGTATGAGATAGTGTTTCAGCACTTTTTTTTAAGTTGTGACGTATACTAAAAAGTGAGGTGAAAATGATGGAAAAGAAAACGATAGATTTATCAAAGAGTGTATTCGATATTGCAAGTGCGTATCCTGAAGTAAAAGATATTATGTCAGAGTTGGGCTTTACTGAAATTGTGAAGCCATCCATGTTAAATACAATGGGTAAGATGATGACAATCCCAAAAGGTGCAAGAGTGAAAGAAATTCCTCTTTCAACAATTATTGATGCATTTGAATTAAGTGGTTTTGAAGTAATTAACACGCCCGAACAATTACAAAAACAACAGGAAGAAAAGATGAAGGCTTTATCTGCAGATTTGGGTAAGAGCAGTGATTTGAATTCTAGTGATCGTGAAACATTACTAAAATCATATGTACAGCGTTTAAGTAGTGGCGAGGATATCGAATCAGTTAGAAAAGATTTTGCGGCTAATTTCTCAGATGTTTCAGCTGTAGAAATTGCACGTGCTGAACAAACTCTTCTTTCAGAAGGTACAAAACTCAGTGATGTACAACGCTTATGTGATGTCCATTCTGCGTTATTCCATGGTGCTACACGCAGTGAAAGAATCGCGAATGCAGAGAAGGAAGTGGAACGTTCAGCTGAAGAGGAACGTGTTTTAGATACAATTGCCAGCTTTGATGAACAAACAGCAGATGCTACAACGGTATTAATGCGTACCCCAGGGCATCCTGTGCATATTCTTGAATTAGAAAATGCACAAATTGAAAAGCGCGTTATCGCACTAGAGGAAAAACTCAAGGAAGATGTAAAGCCTGAGGATGTTCTAGCAGATGTAAAAGAACTACGTGCTATCGAATCGCATTATAAGAAAAAGAAGAAACAATGTTCCCACTTTTAAGGATAAATACAATTTCCCTGGCCCAAGTGATGTTATGTGGGGTGTGGAAGATGAAATCAAACAAGAATTAAAGAAGTTTGTAGTTGAAGATTCTAAAGATATGGATTCACTACGACGTGTTGTTAAGCGTATGAATGAAATGATTTTTAAAGAAAAGAATATTTTGTTCCCGCTAGTAACGAATTATTTTACTGAGGATGAATGGATTGCAATCGCAAGAGATTTTCCAATGTATGGTTATTGCTTTTTAGCTTTAGAAGATATACCGGTATGGGATAAGGTAAAAGAGGTTAAATATCCAACAATTATCCACGATGAAAGTATTGAGATTTCAGGTGGACATATGAGTTTCAAACAGTTGAAGGCAATGTTAAATGCACTTCCTGTTGAAATTACACTTGTTGATGAAAACGATATAAACATTTATTTTAATGAAGGTGAGAAGGTATTTACACGTCCACAAGTAGCCCTTGGAAGACCAGTTTATTCTTGCCATCCAAAGCGCGTTGAACCAATTGTACGTATGCTAATTAGTGATTTTAAGAAGGGTAAACGTGATAGTCTTACCATATTGTCTGAACGTTCAGGACATCCAGTTGTCATTAGTTATTTTGCTTTACGTGAAGATGGTAAATATATTGGTACACTTGAAGCTGTACAGATTATTGATAGTCTAGTAGATGCTATTAAAAATGATAAAAAAGGACCGATTGATTTAAAATAATTTCAATATCAGTTTTGAAGTACAAATATTTCATTCCTCTAGAGAATACTACTAGAGGAATTTTAATTTTTGGTGGTGATATGACATATCGTAAGATTGTAAAAATGGGTTGAAAATGCTATACTTTACAGGATATTATGGGAATATTTTGGAGGCTCATTTTCAATGGATAGACAGAAGACATTTGACTTAATTGTTTCGCATGCAAAGAATACAGGATTTGTATTTCAAGGCTCAGAAATTTATGGTGGTTTAAGTAATACTTGGGACTTTGGTCCTTTGGGCGTTAACCTCAAAGATAACATCAAGCGTGCGTGGCAAAAGAAGTTTATACAAGAAGATCCAAACAACGAAGAGATTCAGGCAGCAATCTTAATGAATCCTAAGGTTTGGGAAGCATCAGGACACTTAAAGGGCTTCTCTGATCCTTTAATGGACTGCAAGCAGTGTCATACAAGACACCGTGCTGACCAGTTAATTGAATCCTTCTCCAATGGAACAGTTAATCCAGAGGGTTGGAGCAATGAACAGATGGAACAGTACATCAAGGATAATAACGTTCCATGTCCTGATTGTGGTGGACATAACTTTACATCCATTCGTCAGTTCAACTTGATGTTTAAGACATTCCAAGGAACATTGGAAGATTCTAAGAATACAATTTATCTAAGACCTGAAACAGCACAGGGCATGTTTGTGGATTTCAAGCATGTAGCTCGTGCATATCGTAAGAAGTTACCATTGTATCTGCAGATTGGTAAGTCTTTCCGTAATGAAATTACACCAGGGAACTTTATCTTCCGTACACGTGAATTTGAACAGATGGAAATGGAATTCTTCTGCAAGCCAGGTACTGATGATGAGTGGTTCCCATATTGGCGTAACTTCTGCATGGATTGGATTGTGAAGCTAGGTGGTAATCCAGAAAACTTACGCTTCAGAGACCATGAAAAGGAAGAGTTATCATTCTACTCAAAGGGCACAACAGATATTGAATACAAGTTCCCATGGGGTTGGGGTGAAGTTTGGGGTATTGCAGACCGTACAGACTATGACTTAACACAACATCAGAATACATCTGGTAAGGATATGTCTTACTTAGACCCAATTACAAATGAGAAATATATTCCATATGTAGTTGAACCAGCAGTAGGTGTTGAACGTCTATTCTTCATGTTCTTACAGATGCATATGATGAAGAAACACTTGAGAATGGTGAGACACGTGTAGTGATGCACTTTAATCCAGTGCTAGCACCTGTAAAGGCCGCAATCTTACCACTACGCAAGAAGTACGCTGAAAAGGCAGAAGAGATTCGTCATGAATTATCTTATGACTTTGCAGTGACATATGATGAAGCAGGTTCTATTGGTAAGCGTTATCGCCGTCAAGATGAAGTTGGTACACCATTCTGTATCACAATTGACGAACAGACGATGGAAGATGGTACAGTTACAATCCGTTACCGTGATTCCATGGAACAGGAACGTATGACTGTAGAAGAAGTTCGTAATAAGATTTGTAAGGAAATTCGTTTCTAAGAAGGAGGGAATATGGCAAAGATTAGTGATCATGATATAAATGTCATTCGTGAAAAAGCGGATATTGTCGATGTCATCGGTCACTACATTCAGGTTCATCGCAAAGGAAATTCCTATGTAGCGATTTGTCCTTTCCATGATGATCATGATCCATCGATGTCTATTTCACCAGAAAAGAAAATCTATAAATGCTTTGTTTGCGGTAATGGAGGTAATGTGTATACATTCGTACAGAACTACGAGAATATCACATTCCCCGAAGCCGTTGGTAGAGTTGCGTCTTTAATTAACTATCCTTTACAGGTCGATGTTGATATAGAGCAGAGAACTAGTAAGGATCCTCATAAAGAAGCACTGTACAATGTTATGAATGCGGCGATTCAGTATATGATGTATCAACTGGATACACCTGAAGCCGTGAATGAAAGAAGTATCTTGAAAAGCGTGGGATGAATGCAGATTTGATTCGTGAGTTTCAGATAGGCTATAACCCAAATCAGACGTCGTTATATCACTTCCTACATGCTAAAGGTTTTAGTGATGCGGACATGAATCGTGCAAACTTAATACGTATCAATGAGTCTGGTATCCATGATACCTTTGCTGGTCGTATTACTTTCCCAATTCATGACCAATACGGTAATCCGATAGGATTTAGTGCACGTATTCTAGATCCTAATCATCCTTCCAAATATATCAATACAAACGAAACAGATATCTTTACCAAGGGTGATATTGTATATAACTATCATCGTGCAAAGGCTGTTGCCCGTAAGGAAGGCAAGATTTATGTATGTGAAGGTGTAACAGACGTTATCGCCTTTGCGAAGGCTGGTATCTTTAATGCAGTATGTACATTAGGTACATCCTGTACGGAAAGACAGATTCATCTGTTAAAGAATATCGCTGCGAAGATTGTATTCTGTTATGATGGCGACCGTGCTGGACAGGCTGCTACCTTACGTGCAGTACATATGGCTAGAAAAGCAGGTTGTGATGTATCGGTGATTCGCAATCTGACAGGCAAAGACCCAGATGAACTGGTACGCCAACAAGGAGTGGAAGGTTTAAAGAATGTTCTCAAGGATGAAGTTACTTGGATGGAGTTTGTGATTGAGTATCAAGTTTCACAGACAAACCTAAATAACTACTCTGATAAAAAAGAATTGGTTCGTAAGGTACAAGCAGATATTGCGACATTACCTGATGAAGTAGATCGCCGCTACTTTACACAACAATTGGCGGAGATGACACATATGCCAGTTGACTATGTGCCACAAAAAATCAATCGACCAATCAATCAAACCGTACAGAAGAAGCTATCGATTCCAGATGGTTCCCTAGATGCGGAAGATTTAATACTAATGATGATGTTAAAATCAGCAAGCCATGCGCATACATTTGAAGTAGAGTTAGGCTATCTAAATGACAAAACACATAAGTTATTGGCGATGTTAATTATTGATAGTTTACATACATTCCATGATGCTGATCCAAGTCATCTGATTGATCGTACGGATAAGCAAGAAGTAAAAGACTTACTAACAAGACTGGTATCCATGCCTGCATATGATATCGACTATGACGAAGCAGTCCTAAAAGGAGCCATTCGCAAGGTAAAAATTACAACATTGCAGAAGGAGAGAGATGCGTATTACGAACAACTCTCACAAGCCGGTCTTAATGATATGAGTCAAAAGGTACTTATGGAAAAGTATCAAAAGTGCATTCTAGAACTGCGGAGGTATCTCGATGAAGAAGGAAACAAGTAAAACTACGAAAGCTTCAAAGAAAGAAAAAGAGGAAGTTGTAGTAGAAAAAGCAACTTCCAAAAAGAAAAAGAAAGAAGTAGCAGAAGAAAAAGCTCCTAAGAAAACAAAAGAAGCGAAAGAGAAAAAAACAAAAGTGAAAGACAACAAGAAAGACACAAAAGAAATTGAAACATATAAGCGTTCAGGCAAGGGGAAAGAATTAAAGAACCTTGATGAACTCAAAGACGATTATAAGGAAATTGCTAAGAAGAATGGTTCCATCGCACAGAAAGATGTCATGGCATCCTTAGAGCACTTAGATATGTCTGACGATGATATGGAAGAACTCTGGGATTGGTTTAATACAGAGAATATTCAGATTGTTGAAGATGAGGACATCGAAGAACTCACTGCAACCGAAGATGATGATTTAGACTTACTAGATGATGACGTTGATGATGTAGAAGATGAAGATGTTGAAGGTAAAGACCCTGATCTTGATGATGATGAAGAAAAACCATTATCTAGTCTTTTGGATTTAACATCCTTCTCTACAGGTGGTAATGTACAGTTAAATGACCCTGTTAAGATGTATTTAAAGGAAATTGGACGTGTACCACTCTTAAAGCCAGAAGATGAACCTGAAATCGCAAAGCGTATTGAAGAAGGCGATGAAGAAGCTAGAAGCATCTTAATCTCCAGTAACTTACGTTTAGTTGTATCTATCGCTAAGAAATATGTTGGTAGAGGTATGTTATTTTTAGATTTAATCCAGGAAGGTAACATGGGTCTTGTAAAGGCAGTTGAAAAGTTTGACTATACGAAGGGATTCAAGTTCTCTACATACGCAACATGGTGGATTCGTCAGGCGATTACACGTGCAATTGCAGACCAAGCTAGAACAATCCGTATTCCAGTACACATGGTAGAAACAATCAATAAGTTAACACGTGTACAGCGTCAATTGGTGCAGGAATTAGGACGTGATCCATCTGCTGAAGAAATTAGTCAGCGCATGGAAGGAATCTCTCCAGAAAAGGTAAGAGAAATCCAAAAGATTGCCTTAGAACCTGTATCACTAGAAACACCAATTGGTGAAGAAGATGATTCTCACTTAGGTGACTTTATTGAGGATAAGGAAGCACTCAGTCCTGATCAATACGCAAGTAATCAGTTATTGAAGGATGAAATCAATAGCGTTCTCAGTGGTCTAACAGAACGTGAAGAAAAAGTATTACGCTTACGTTTTGGTTTATATGATGGCCGTACACGTACACTTGAAGAAGTAGGACGTGAATTTAACGTCACACGTGAACGTATTCGTCAGATTGAAGCAAAAGCACTACGTAAATTGAAACATCCATCACGTTCAAAGAGATTAAAGGATTTCTTTGACAAATAAGATGAATTTACGTATCCAGAAAATTGCGGATATGATAAACAAAGGCGTGGTCTTGGCAGATATTGGTACAGACCATGCCTTTCTTCCTATCCTAGCAATCAAACATAAAAAGGTAAAAAAAGCATACGCTTGTGATATTGCAAAGGGACCATTAGAGATGCTAAACGCAATATCCAAGCAGAAAACCTTGAT
>CAKMPP010000097.1 GCA_927911475.1 uncultured Solobacterium sp.
GAAAATAAAAAGAGGAGAAGAATATGATTAACAAAATTAAAACAATTAAAACAACTGCTTTATTAACTTTATGTAGTTCAATTACAGCATTTTCAACTTTAGCTGTTTCTGCTGAAGGAATTGACCAAAGTGCATTTAATACGTGGATTAAAAGTTATTTAGACCCCGCAACAAATATCTTGTTTGGGCTGATTCCAGTAGTACTTGTTATCTATCTTTTGATTAAAGCGATTGATTGGTTTAAGAAAGATGCAAGTGGTGAGCAGACACAATCCTATTGGTCTACAGTCGCAAAGGGTGTAACAGTAGGTGTAGTAGCACTATCAATCAATATCATTTTAAAAATCGTATCAATCAATATTTAATAAAGGCAGTAGCCGTAAAGAAAGGACTATATGGACTTGATGACAAGTGGATTTAGATCTATTATTTGGATTTTCTTAGGCTTGGTGTTAAAAGTAGTGGATTATATCTATTCAATCATTTTGCAGTTCTTCAGTTTGAATATTAATCAATTCCCGTGGATCTGGACATTCTTTAAAATCATTTTGCAGCATTAGCATTTTTTGTACTGATGCGTATTGCAATCATGTTTTTCAAATCAGCCATGGGTGATACTGAAAGAATAGATAAGCTCAGTGGAGGAATGTTATTTCAAAGAGTATTAGCAATAGTAATAACTTTGTCTTTTATTCCTATTTTGATGCCAGCTTTAAATACGTTTGTTGCAGAGAGTGCAAAAGCATTACCACAAATTGCTGTTACAAGTGAAGTGACACCTTCAGATATTATTATTGAAGCTGGTTCAGCCAACTTAAAAGATAACAAACTTGGAGAGACTGATACAGGAATAAAACTAGAATCTGGTGAACATTACATTGATAAGATTAATGTTAGTAATGAAGGGATAAATGAAAAGGATGGAGGAGACTATAAGTATTTTAAAGATACGAGTAACTTGGTACTTAGTTTAATCCTTGGTGGAATGTGTTTGTATGTATTCTTACAGGTAGCAATTCAGGTTATACAGCGCTTTGTAGGAATCTTATTAAAGATGGTTCTTGCACCATATGCGTTGTCAGGATTAGTTGATCCAGATGATCAGGCTGCTTCAATGTGGTTCAAGCTTTGTTTTAGTGATTATCTGGGAATCTATTTCCAAATGGCTACGATATGGATAGCAATGTTATTTGCAACAAACCTTCCAAATAATTTTAGTGGTTTAGCAAAAGGTTTAGCTTTTATTGGGGCACTGTTTTCCATCATCATTGCACCAAGTGGTGTAGCACAATTAATAGGTGCTGATGTTGGTTCTCAATCAGGATTACAAATGATGCAGCAAGCACAAATGCTAATGGGAGCCGTAGGGACTGGACTCAATATTGCGAAAGCTGGTGTTGGAATCGCAGGCGTAGGTGCATTAGCTGGTGCTGAAGTGGGAAAGACAGGCTTAGCAGCTGCTATCTATGCAGGTGGAAGAATGATGGGAGCACGTTCATTAAATCCAACTAGTGGAGGAAATGCTTCTGGGGGCGAAACGCCCCCAAGTGGAAATCGCACTAGTGGTGGAAATGCGAATGGTGGTTCTGGTTCCTCATCTGAGAAGGCTTCAGTAATGATAGAGGAATCTTATCCTATGCAGATGGTAGAGTTACAAACACTGGCACACGGCTAAATGATTTGAACTCTCACTCCAGATTAGGCAGCATGGCAAGTGCCTTTGGAAATTTCTGCTATACAAAATCCGCACAACGAGTTTTCAATAACAAGACACAACGTCAGAAAATGCAAGCTAGTATTTCTGGAGGTGAAAAAGCCAGAAATGTGATTGAAGGTATAAAGAGTGGTGTAAATGCGATACGTGCTCCACAGGTTGCACAAGCAAGAAGAGATGCATTAATAGGAAATGGGAGGGTAAATAATGGATGATGAGAAATTAAAGATACTGAGTTTTACGGCTCCAAAAAATTTCAAAAGTGGAAGATTAATCATGGGTAGATTTAGATGGATAGATCTACTCATTTTAATTGCTGGTAGTACATTCAGTTTTTTAGGTGAAATAGTATACGTAGGATTTTTAAATCAAACAAATATATTAATTATTCTTTTATTAATCTTTCCTGCTGCAATATCCTTCTTACTAACTGCATCCGCAAATATTTACCATAATAATTTATTGTTTTTAAAGATGGCAATAGATTTTATTACTTCAAATAGAGTGTATCTTTGGGAGGGAATCTATCGAGATGAAAAATGAGAGAAAAATGAGCAGGCTTGAGAAAAAAGAATATCATAAGCTGCTCAAAACAAAGAAGGCAACAAAACAACTCCAGAAGAAAGTTGCGACTACTTTAAAATGGATGGACTTACAGTCCGTTGAAGATGATTGCATCATTATCGGTAAAGAGAAGAAATACTATATAAAGGGTATCAAATTGACTCCGCATAATATTTTCATTGATGAGATGAGCGAACAGCGTGCAAGAGTGGATGCAATCAGATTAGTTTTGAATCAAATGCCTGATGAAGTATGGTTTGAATTTCCATACTCAAAAATCAATGCGGATAATTGGATTAATCAATTAAATGCTGAAGCTAGAAACGAAACCGATCAAGTTGTAAGTCGTATGATTGAGGCTGATTTGGAAAAGATTTATGATTTCCAAAAATACAACCGAGAAAAGGAATTCATGCTGTTGATTCGTGATACAGATGAAAAGCGACTTCAAAAAAATCTAGAGGATTTATATAGACTTTGGACAAATGCAGGATTTTCACCGAAGGTACTCAATAGAAGAGACTTTTATTCCTTGATTTCATTTTACTTTGAGAATTCCTTGATAACGGATTATACGTTTAGTCGAGGAATCTTTTCATATATGAATGTTCAGTATGAATTAGATTTAGAAAAAGACCAATATCAAAAGGTTGATTATACTGATACTTTTGCTAAACTGGGTAGTCCGATTACGAATGTCAAACCGAGTGAAAATATAGTCCAAAAGTCAAAGATTGCTCCTTTGGGATTACGTGTTAGAAATAAGAATATTGAGCTTGGTGATAAATTGATTAAATGTATTTTGATAACACAATTACCGCCAGTGTATACTCTTGGAATGCTTACGGATTTTTTAAATGATCCATCCATTAAGCTATTTATGAAGTCTAAAAAATCAAATGACAATATCAGTGCAATGCTGAATAAAGATTTGCGTAATATGAAAGAGCGTTATGCTAAATCAAAAGATGAGATGGAAAAGCAACGTATTATTACAGAGCTTGAGTCGCAGCAGACGTATATTAATGATGTTATCCGAAAGTCGGATAGAACACATGACTTGACCATTATCTTTCAAGTCATTGCGGATGATGAAAAAGAGCTACGTGATAAAACAGATAAGTTACGCTCAGTGCTATCTTTGAACGGATTCCGTTTTACCTTTGCACCACTAATCCAAGAAGCTTTATTTAAGATTTGCACACCTTTATTTATCAAGTCAGGACTACCATCAATTATTGAAGAAAATATTTCTTTACCACAAACTTCTGATGGGATTGCTGGATTATATCCATTTATCTTTGAGACTTTAAACGACTCAGAAGGTTTCTTGCTGGGAGAGGAATTACAAAATGGCGGAAAGATATTCTTAGACCCATTTTATTACCTACATAATTCATCTGAAGCAGGAAAGCAAAATAGATTAAATGGAAATTTCTGTATTGTTGGTTCTTCAGGTTCTGGTAAGACAACATTAACAGCATTAGTTATTCGTTCGCTGATTAGAAAAAAGACATATACGATTTGGATCGACCCAGAGTCTAAGAATGAAAAGCTAACACAAATGTATGGTGGAACGTTTGTAGACTGGGGCAAGAGAGGCAACGTAATTAATGTCTTTGATTTAAAACCGATTGATGTGGATGAAGGTGAAGATGATAACCTGATGTGGGATACGGCATTGGCAATAGATAAAGTAATTCAAGATGTCACTATTCTATTCCAATTCTTGTTTCCACAGATTGAAGAGGATGCTATTAGCTTTATTGGTGGAATTGTTAAGATGGCATATGAAGAGGTTGGCATCAAACCAGATGATAACGGGAAGTATCAATCATTTAAGGGTTATACTAGAGAACAATATCCGACATTTGAAACCTTCAATGCGTGCCTATTAAAGGTTAGAGATGCAATGCATAATAAAGGGGATGGATATCAGGATGATGTGAAGCTATTAAACTCATTATCTAGAAAGATGTTCCGTATTTTAAATGAATGGTCTGTGTACTTAAATGGACATACTACAATCAACGTAAATCCGAATGGGCGTAATATAGTATCCTTTGGAACAAAGGAATTATTCAACGCACCACAAGAATTAAAAAATGCATTGTACTATCTCATGTTTAACTACTCATGGACACTATGCTTGAATGATAAGATAGAATCCGCATTTATTGTTGATGAAGCACATGATGTCATTCAAACTTCTCACACTGCTAAGATGGTTGCACAATTTGTAAGACGTTCTAGAAAATATAGAAACCTAATGTTTATCATCACACAAGAACCAGAAGATTTTGCAGCAGATAGCGTAATTATGCACACGAGAGCGATGTTTAACAACTCAGCCTATAAGATAATCATGAAACTAAATAAGGATGCTACAGAGGGATTAGAAAAGCTTCAGGATATCAATGAAAATGAAACCTTCTGGGTGAAAAACGGATTCCAGCAAGGTGATGCATTGCTGATTCTTGGAGATAGACGGATTCCTATTCATGTTATTGCAACTCAAAATGAGCTATGGGAAATGGGAGCGATGTTATCAAGTGGAAAAACAAATTAGAAAGTTTAAAAAATACATTATTATTTTCGTGGCGATTTTAGGGATAGTATCTTTGACTATCCCTTTACTATCTATTGCAGCAGTTGTTGCTGCTCCTTTAGTTACTTTGGATGCATTAAAAGGATGGGTTACTGGATTCTTTGATAATGGCTATAACGTGGATGATTGGTTTACTTCTATCTATCCGAAATTTGAACCATACGGAAGATATCCAGATATCAATGTAGCAGAAGCTATATCTTGTTATTATTTTCTTGAAACTGGGGAAGATATCAATGATGTTTATTTGATATCTGATTATGTAGTTAATTTTGACGGTTCAAAAACAATCAATCAGATTTATAGAAAAATTGAAACTAAAACGGGAATAGCTTTTTCTACGGAAGATAGAGAAAAAATCAAAGGATTGAGTGACCAAATTCAAGCTACGAGAAAAGATACAAAAAGTGCAAAATATATAGATACATTGGGAACACCTGTTGCGGAGCCAATCGAACATGCTATAGCATGGCTTATCGACGTGGCAAATAATCCAGCGTGTGGTTATTCACAAATACGTAGATTAGGGAATCCTGATTATGATTGTTCTTCTTTAATGGCATTTGCAATTCGTAGTGTAGGAATTGATGTGGCAGTAGGAAGTACACATACAATGATTGACCAGTTTGAAGCTACTGGAAAGTTTGCATGGATACCTAGATGGATGCTAGGAGATATATCTGCTATTAATGTAAATGGTGGTAGTAGTTCCTTAAAAAGAGGAGATATTCTTTTACAAACACAATCGCATACGGAAATGTATCTGGGCGGTGGTATGAACGTTGGAGCACATTGCGATGAATATGGAGGTATTTTTGGAGCAAATGTAGGTGATCAAACTGGAAATGAAATATCTGTAACTCCATATTATGATGATAACTGGGAAGGCGTTCTACGCTATATAGGAGATTAAAAAATGAGTAGATTAAGAAAGATGATAATT
>CAKMPP010000098.1 GCA_927911475.1 uncultured Solobacterium sp.
ATGCGGTCGGTGTTTTGAAAGAGGAAATGCGTCAGATTGGCTCATTGATTATGCAAGTCGCTGATAACAACAAGGTTCCAGCAGGTAGTGCCCTAGCAGTAGACCGTGAAAAGTTTGCTAGGGAAGTTACAGAGATGGTACGCAATCATCCGAATATTGAAGTGATTGCGGAAGAGGTAACGAAGATTCCTGATGGGCCAACTATTATCGCAACAGGACCGTTAAGTTCTGAAGGAATGATGAAAGCCATTAGTACTTTAATTGATGATCGTTATTGTTATTTCTATGATGCGGCAGCTCCAATCGTAACAGCAGAATCGATTAACTTTGATAAAGCCTATAAGAAGTCACGTTACGATAAGGGTGAGGCAGATTATATCAACTGTCCTATGACACGCGAAGAATTCGATGCTTTCTACATGGAATTAATCCAAGCAGAAACAGCCGAAGTACATGCCTTTGAAAAAGAAGTATTCTTTGAAGGATGTATGCCATTTGAAGTCATGGCAAAAACGTGGAAGAGATACCTTACTATTTGGTCCGATGAAACCGGTAGGACTTGAACAAGAAGGTAAGAAGCGTCCTTATGCAGTGGTACAGTTACGTCAAGATAATGCACAAGCATCCTTGTACAATATCGTGGGTTTCCAAACACATCTGAAGTGGGGAGAACAGAAACGTATTATTCAGATGATACCAGGACTTGAGAATGCAGAAATTGTACGCTATGGCGTTATGCATCGAAATACATATATCTGCTCACCAATCTATCTACGTGAAACCTATCAGTTCAAAGATAGAGATGATTTATTCTTTGCAGGACAAATGACAGGTGTCGAAGGATATGTAGAATCCGCTGCATCAGGAATGCTAGCAGGTATTAATATGGCCCATGTACTAAAGGGTGAAGAACCGGTGGTACTTGGTGTAAATACAATGATGGGCGCAATGGCACATTATATTACGCACGCAGATCAAGATCACTTCCAACCAATGAACGCAAACTTTGGTATTATGCATCTAGAAGGTGAAGTGAAGAAGAAAGATCGTAAAGCTGCCTATGCTCCACAGGCTTTAAAAATCATTCAGGAGTTAAAAGAGAAGAATGGACTTTGAGAAATCATTGGATCGTTTCTTGCGACAGATTGCACGTGTCCGCACGGGATCGAAAGATACAGAAAATGCATATCGACGTGATGTAGAGAGATTTCTAGAATATCTTCGTGAACATCACATTGATTCTTTTGAGCATGTCACAAAAACAGATGTCAGTGATTACTTTACACAATTACGAGACGGCGAGATTGGTGGTAAGCCACTTTCCAATAGTAGCTATGCCCGCAATCTATCTTCCCTGAAATCCTTTTATCGTTACTTAAATCGCTTTGAAGGAATCAAAGCTAATCCTGTACGTATCTTTAAGGGTGGCTCTATCCGTCGAAAACTACCTGAGTTTTTAACGTTTGACCAAATGGAAACAATGTTAAATCAATTTGATTTACAAGATCCTGTACAGATACGTAATCGCTGTATCATCGAAGTCATGTATGCATGTGGTTTACGTGTCAGTGAGTGTGCAGGTTTAAAAATATCATCCATCAATTTAACAGAAGGTTTTTTAACAGTCCTTGGTAAAGAGAGTAAAGAAAGAATGGTTCCATTCTATCCAAGATGTAAACAACTCATCCAATACTATATGGATAACGCAAGAGGGATATTCATGGAGAAGACAGAGGAACACGATATTCTCTTTGTGAATCAAAACGGCAGACCAATCTCTGCTAGAAGTATTCAGCTCATCTGTGAAAAGCAGGGGAAGACGCAAATCTTCCGATTCATATCCATCCTCATATGATACGTCATAGCTTTGCGACACATATGTTGGATAATGGTGCAGATTTACGTATCGTACAAGAATTACTGGGTCATGAAAATCTTGGTACAACACAAATCTACACCCACGTAACACAAGATCGACTCCGTAAAGTTGTGGATGAAGCACATCCACACTCCAAGAGTGCAAAATAAGAAAGAGGTAAATATGATTACAGACTCATTTGATACAAGTGATGTATTTATTTCGCCAGAAAAATTATATCCACAAAGTTCAGAAATATTAGATGTTTGTATCGGTATCTTCTCGCACAAGGTAATGAATGAATTAATCACTTCTGGAGATTTAACAGAACTACCTATGGAAAAGATGCCAGGATCTGCCAGTGGGAAACATGCGGTATACCGTTATAAAGATACAACGATCGGTATCTATCAAAATGAAGTGGGTGCAGTCGGTGCCAGTGGACTTATTGAAGAAATTTCAGTTATCTTCGGTGTAAAGAAGTTTATTATCTTTGGCTCATGTGGTGCACTGGTACAAATTCCAGAAGGAGATTGCATTATTCCTACGCATGCCTATCGTGATGAAGGTGTCAGTTATCACTACGCTCCAGCAAGCGACTATATTAGTGTGAAGAATGCAAATGTAATTGCTAAACTGTTCGATGAACTAGGTGTTGAGTATATCTTTGGTAAAACATGGACAACAGATTGTTTCTATCGTGAGACAGTGAATCAGAAAAACAAGCGTGTTGAAGAAGGCTGTATCTGTGTAGAAATGGAATGTGCAGCCTTACAGGCAGTAACAGATTTTAGAGGATATGAGTTATACCAATTCTTATATACTGCAGATGATCTAAGTAAGTTAGAGTGGGCACCACGTATCCTTGGAGATAATGAAAGTAATGCAAGATTCCTATATTTCGATATTGCAGTAAAACTAGCGAAGAGTTTGTTGTAAAAAAATAGAATCTATGTGTAAAAACCCTATACTTCTATAGGGTTTTATGCTAATATCATGAATGGCATCTTTTGTACTTTTGTTATGCAAAAGGAAGATGTACTTCTCACACAGTGAATTCATTATCCCGTGCATATGGGTTCGCTAAGAACATGCCGTATGTTGATGGTGTTCGAAACTGTGGTGGAAAACAACGGAAAGGTAGGTAAATAGAAAATATGACTGTTGTTTCAATGAGGAAAATGTTAGAGAACGGCGTACACTTTGGTCACCAGACACGCAAGTGGAACCCAAAGATGAAGCAGTTCATCTACACAGCTAAGAATGGTGTATATATCATCGACTTAGCAAAGACACAGGCTAAATTAGAAGTGGCCTATAACGCTTTAAAGAAGATTGCTGAAGATGGCGGAAAGATCTTATTTGTAGGAACTAAGAAGCAAGCTCAGGCAACAATTCTTGAAGAAGCATTAAGAAGTGGAAGCTTCTACATCAACCAGAGATGGTTAGGTGGAACAATGACTAACTTCCGCACAATCCAGAAGTCAATCAAGAAGTTATTAGAGATTGAAGAAATGGAAGCAAACGGACAGTTAGCAGTTTACACAAAGAAGGAACAAGCAGTTCTCTTACAGAAGAAGGAAAGACTTGAAAACTTCCTTGGCGGTATCAAGGGAATGAAGAAGTTGCCAGATGCAATCTTCGTTGTAGACCCACTAGAAGAGCACAACGCAGTAGCTGAAGCACGTAAGTTAAACATCCCTGTATTCGCTTTAATCGATACAAATGCTGATCCAGATTTAGTAGACTTCCCAATCCCTTCAAATGACGATGCAGTACGTTCTATCAAGTTAATGGTAAGCGTAATTGCTGACGCTATCTTAGAAGCTAAGGGTGGTGTATTAGAAGTTGCTCACCAAGAAGATGAGACAGCTGAAGACATCACAATGAAGGATGTAATCATCAACGTTGAACAGCAGGCTGCTGAATATGAACGTAAGAGAAGACAGAAGTTCGAAGAACGTCGTGCTCAGATGGCTCAACGTCGTGGAAACTACAATGGCGAACGCCGTGTATTCCGTAGAGACGCTAATGGAAACCGTCAGACAACACGTCCAGCTGCTGAAGCAGAAGCTACAACAGCACCAGCTACTGAGGAGGCTAAGTAAAAATGGCAATCACAGCTGCTCAAGTAAAAGAATTGCGTGAATTAACAGGCGCAGGAATGATGGACTGTAAGAAGGCTCTTACAGAATGCGAAGGCGATATAAAGAAGGCTATTGACTGGCTTCGTGAAAAGGGTATTGCTAAGGCTGCTAAGAAGGAAGGCAGAATTGCTGCTGAAGGCTTAGCTAAGATCTTAATCGAAGGTAACAAGGCTGTTGTATTAGAGGTTAACTCTGAGACAGACTTCGTTGCTAAGAATGATCGTTTCTTAGCTCTATTAGATGAAGCTGCTAAGACTATCTTCAATTCTAACGCTAAGACTGTTGAAGAGGCATTAGCTCTTCCTACAGCAGAAGGTACATTGAATGATTCATTCATTGCTGCAGTTGCTGTAATTGGAGAAAAGATTACATTAAGAAGATTTGAAATCGTTGAAAAGAGCGATGACGAATTATTTGGTTCTTATACACACCAGGGTGGACGTATCGTTGCTGTTACAGTTGTTAAGGGTACAGCAGATGCTCAGGTTGCTAAGAATATGGCAATGCAAGTTGCTTCTATGAACCCAACATATGTATCACGTGATGAAATGCCACAGGAAGTTGTAGCTCATGAACGTGAAGTTCAAGAAGGAATCATGGCAAATGATGAAAGCCTTGCAAACAAGCCTGAAAAGGTTAAGGCTGGAATCATTGAAGGTCGTGTATCTAAGGCATTACAGGATATGTGCTTAGTTGACCAGGAATACTTCTTAGACTCTAACCTCAAGTGCGGTCAGTACTTAAAGGAAAACAACGCTGAAGTTGTTAAGTTCGTTAAGTACATCGTAGGTGAAGGTATTGAAAAGAAGCAGGACGACTTTGCTGCTGAAGTAGCAGCAATGGCTAAGTAAGAAATTACTCAACCAGAGAGAACAACGTGCAAGTTGTTCTCTCTTTTTTATATTCATATAAAATTGAAAGTACAAACTTTTTATGTTGTTTTAAGTGATAATTAAGGATAAAATTTAGTTGTGTACTTAATGCAAAATGAGAATATAGCAGGCTGTAGTATTATGTAAAAATAGTAGCTTATACATTAACATTTCCGTAATATTTGTTACATAAATTAACCTTTTATAAGAAAATCTTAAGATGTGAGCGTTACAGTGTACATAAAATATTTTACAAAGTAGAATATTGTAGATAAATATTGTGGTATTATATGTTGCTTTATTTCTTTATCTGAAATACTGGTGTTTATCAAGGCGGGGTCCTTGTAAATATCAATTTGTGAATAGAAATTGAGTATGTCCACACTCATTTATGAAAACAGGGGGGCTATATCGTATGATTATGAAAAAACTTCAAAAGATATTTGTAATCTTGTGTGCTTTTATAATGTTATCGAGTGTTAACTATTCTGTTAATGCGATTGATTCGACCACACCGGGTACTACTGTAACAACTACAACATCTACTCCTGGTAGTACACCAGCAGTAGCTACTCCTACGCCAACACCTACGACAACACCAAGTACACCGATTGATCCTAATGCGAAAGTTAGTTTTTTTGTAAGAAGTACTTGGACTGGTAATGATAAACCAGCTGTTCTTATTCGTTTATTTGCCAATGGTGTAGAGAAAATTAATAAAGTTCGTGACCCATACAACTATCAAGAAGTAAATGGATATATTAGTAGCCAGTTAAATGGATGGCAGGTTGATTTTAATAACTTACCTAAGTATGATTCTGATGGTAAGGAAATTGAATATACTGTAAAACAGGATTTCTTCGAATCATATTTGTATGGTTGGAATAATTTTAAGTTTAAGACTGACCTAACAGGTGATGTAAAAACAGGATTTATCTTTGAAAACAAATCACTTATCGATATTGAAGTTGGAAAGATGTGGAATGAAATTCCAGTATTCGTTATCCCAGGAACTCCTAGTCCAGCAGATCCACCGGAGATGGTGTCCCTTAATTCATCAGAATCTGAAAACTCTGTTACTTATACTAAAGAGAAATTAAATGAACTTCTCGTTGAATCTGATGCCTTAGATGCTGATGATGATGTGCTTGCAGGAGCACAAGATACTTCAGGAGATTCTGCACTAGAAGATATGTCTGCTGAAGAAAGACGTGAAGAAAATCTAAAGAAGTCTATCGTAGCTGTTCCAAACGCCATCACAGTTAATCTTTTGGCTGATGGTGTTGTTGTAGGAACAATGCAAATTACAAAGGAAGATGGATGGACTGGATATTTCCGTGATTACCTAAGATATGATGAAAATGATGGTCATGAGATTGTTTATACAGTTGAAGAAGTTCCTGTTACTGGATACAAGACAGAATATATTAATAAACTAATTAATGGCCGTGTAATTAACGCGATAGTAAACCGTTCTGTTATTGACATTAATGTTCAAAAGAAGTGGGAAGGTAAGATTCAAGGACCTGTAAATGTAACGTTATATCGTAAGTTTAAAACAGTTGAATTTGACTGGAGTTTCTATAAGAATATAACAACAGAACATGAAGAAGAAGTCGCAACAGTTGAATTAAATGAAGCGAATAATTGGCAACATACCTTCGAAGATTTATATGAATTCTATACAGTAGAAGGCGAAGATCCTGTTATCTATGAGTATTATGTAAAAGAAGATCCAGTTGCTGGATATAATACTGTAATTACTGGTGATCAGAAGGATGGCTTTACGATTACAAATACAAATACTACTGATTTGATCGATATTCTAGTTGAAAAGAAATGGGATGGAGATATTGCAGATAGTGCTAAGGTTACATTACTAGCAAATGGTGAAGAAGTAGAAACAGTTGAATTAAATGAAGCGAACAGTTGGAAGCACGTATTTACAGGTTTACAGAAATACAACAATGATGGTTCAGAAGTTGCATATACTGTAAAAGAAGTAGGTGAAACTGCTAACGTAATTGAGTTAGATGGTAAGAAGTTCGATGTAGAATATACAGGAAATACTACGGATGGCTTTACAGTTACAAATAAAAAGCCAATCGATCCACCTACACCTACGCCAACTCCAACTCCAACACCAAAGACAAGTGATAATAGTCATGTGATGTCATATGCACTACTAACATTATTATCTGCATTCTTTGTTGTGATTGTTGCTTCTAAGCGTATAAAATATTCAAATTAGTAAAATAAAAACTCTTTACGAATAGGTAAAGAGTTTTTTCTACATTAACTTGTTTTCTTCTAATCGAATCTGAAGGAAACCTTCGCGGATGCCGGTTTTAGATATGAGTATACGCTTTGCATGATAGATTCTAGCAATCTCTAAAATCATATGTAATCCAGGAAGAAAGACTGGTTGACGACTAGGGTCTACATTTGCTTTCATGGCTGCTTCAAAAGCACAATCATGCATGCATAACTTATCGAATATCTCTTGAAGTTTTGTAACTTCAATAGTTAATTCTTCATGGAATAGGGCTTGATACACTTTGCCTGCTGCACGCATTGTTCCACCAATACCAATCAACTCCTCACAAGTGATATTAAGAGAAGGGTATTCTCTGCGTGCAGAAAGAATTTCTCTTTCACATTCTGGAGTATCAATTGGTAGATGACGTAGACGTACACATCCAAGTGGGAAACTCATCGCGTCGATTGGTTGTCCGTTTTTAAATGAAATCAGTTCTGTTGAGCCGCCACCTACATCAAAAGCTATTCCATCTGTAAGATTTGGATATGAATACTTTGTACCTAAGAAATCATAGAGTGCTTCTTCATTTCCACTAAGTGGGTAGATATCCCATCCTGTTGTTTGAAGAGATGCTACAAGTTCTTCTTTGTTTTGGATGCGGCATGGTTCTGTAATATCCGCAAAGCGATACTGTACTTGCATTTCATCTAGTTTATCTGCGTAGGATTGTAATACTTCAGTTGCTTTAAGTATTCCTTCTTTTGACATAATTCTATCTACATTAACATAGTCAATTAGATGTGCTGGAGTAGAAATATGTAA
>CAKMPP010000099.1 GCA_927911475.1 uncultured Solobacterium sp.
ATTCAAGATCAATATCATGAAAGGAGGATCAATATGAATGAGAATCAAAAATTAGCACAATTTATTTTTGGAAAATTGTTGGAGGAAAGGAGAATGTAGAGTCTGCTACACACTGCATGACACGATTACGCTTAAAGTTAAAAGATAATTCAAAAGCAAATCGTACAAATCTAGAGAATCATTCAGGTATTATTTCTACTCAGGTTGCTGAGGGGAAATTACAAGTGATTATTGGAACACAAGTAGGAGATGTATACGAAGAGTTTATTAAACTTGTACATGTGGTAGAAGAAACTTTGCAAGAAGAAACAAAAGACAAAAATGTTCTAAATCGTTTTGCGGCACTAATCACAAAAATTGTAGTCCCATCATTAGGTGTTTTATGCGCTTGTGGAATTATTGCAGGTGTTAATTCAATTCTATTATCAACAGGGGTTATCACAAGTGGGGATGGTACAAACATTCTATTATCTAACTTAGGTAATGCATGTTTAACGTTCTTCCCAGTTATTTTAGGTTATACAAGTGCGACTGCATTTGGTATGGATCCATTTATCGGTATGATCCTGGGTGCATTTATGATTTATCCAGGCATGGCTCAGTCGATTAATGCAGGAGATCCATTGTTTACACTATTTGCAGGTACACCTATAGAAATGCCTGTATTTAAAACATTCTTAGGAATTCCAATTATTTTCCCTGCAACAGGATATACATCAACAGTTATTCCTATCATGATGGTTAACTTCTTGGCTTCTAAGATTGAGAAGATTTTAAAACAAGTACTACCGCGTGTAACAAGACAGTTTATGGTTCCTTTCTTTACAATTCTATTTGCGGGAATCGTAGGTGTATTATTAGTTGGACCAATCTCAATGATTATCCAAAACTTATTGCAAGCTGGATTAAATAGTTTGATTTCAACATCTAAGATTTTGGCATTTGCAGTAATTACATTAATTTATCAACCATTGGTTATTTTTGGTTTGCATTGGCCATTAATTACTTTGGGAATTATGGAATATGGATCATTAGGAAATTCTCTTATTGTAGCGTCAATCTTCCCGGCAAGCTTTGCACATATGGCAGCTTGTCTTGCGGTATTCCTAAAGAGTAAAGATATGAAGGTAAAGAATATTGCTTTCCCTGCATTCTTGAGTGCATGTTTCTGTATTATCGAGCCTTCGATTTATGGTGTTACATTACCAGTTAAGAAGCGTTTTGGTTTCTGCATGATTGGTGGATTAGTAGGTGGTTTAATCTTGGCTTTATCAAATTCCCCAATGTATGCGATTAGTATGGGCGTAACAGGTGTTATGTCATTTATTAATCCAAATGTTTCGGGTATTGGTGGACTAGTCTGGGCGGTTATTGCATGTATTGCTGCAATGTTAGTAACATTTACTCTTACATTTGTTACATTTCAAGAAACAAAGGAAGTGAAATAAATGAGTTTTTCCCAAAGAGATAAAATATTTGGGTTGCTGTTTGGTTGTGCTTATGGTGACGCAATGGGAATGCCATCTGAAATGATGTGCCGTACAATATTGGATGAAACTTTCCCTGATGGTATCCATGCATTATTACCATCTTCGCAGAATGATTTCTTCAAGCGAAAATTTAAAGCAGGTGAGGTGACAGATGATACTGTGAATACCTTACTGGTATGTGATTCAATCATTGAAGATGGAAAATTTGATACGGAATTATACCTTCGTAAATTATTGCGATGGGCAGATGAAAATCCAGAAAAGAATGCTAGTCAGATTGGACCATCTACTTCAAAGGCTTTAGATTTATTACGTGCTGGTAAAAGTTATGTAGAGTCTGGAAAATATGGAACTACGAATGGCTCTGCTATGAAAGTTAGCCCGCTTGGGATTCTGCATAATTATCATGATATCCAAGGTTTAGTAGATGATGTTTGTAAACTATGCCTGCCAACGCACAATACAAGTATTGCGATTGCAGGTGCGAGTGTTATCGCAACACTGGGTAGCTATGCTTTACGACATGAATATGATGAAGAAGAAATTTGGTCACTAGCGAAACTTGCAAGTGAAGAGGGAATGAAACATGGTAACCAACTTCCATCACCATCGCTATCAAAGAGACTTGATTTAATCCGACAAGATATTAAGACCTTATCTGAGAAAGAGGTCCTTGAAAAACTTGAAACAGTCTACGGTGTTGGTTTTGAGACTATTGAAACAATTCCGGCTGTACTTGCAATAATTATCCTAAGTAAAGGGAATCCAATGAAGTCTGCTCAATTATCAGCTAATATTGCTGGGGATAGTGATACGATTGGTTCTATATCCACTGCTATCTGTGGTGCATTTCATCCAGAATTTAATAGTTTAGATATCAAACACATTGAGGAAGTCAATGGAATCAATTTTAAAAAGTATGTAGATGGATTAGAAAGAGTTTCAAATAAACATAAAAAGGACTCCAATATGATATTGAAGTCCTTTTCAATGGTGCGGATAACAGGAATCGAACCTGCACTCCGAAGGAACTAGATCCTAAATCTAGCGCGTCTGCCAGTTCCGCCATATCCGCGTGCTAGATAATAATAGCAGAATAGTATGACGATGAAAAGCATAAATTGATTAATTGTTTGATTGAGTGTTAATTAATTGGTTTACATAGTATGGAAATTGCTTTTCCCACCATGGCCAATCGTGGCTAACGTCGAATCCCCAGTACTCAACATGAGCTGGGATATTCTTGTATCTGAGTAGTTCTTCTAAGCGATGCGTATCTTCTAACATTGGATGTTCCCAAGCACCCTGTCCACAACAGATGTATATCTGTTTCTGACGGTATTTTTCAACGTATGGATGTTCATAGTGCATACCGTTGATAAAGTCATTTGGGGAGTTTTGGTAGATGATTTCATTGCTATAGGAGCCAAAGAATGGGTAGGTACTGTATACACCAGATAAGCAGATACATCCTGCAAATAAGTCTGGCATACGGAACAAGATATTTAATGCGTGGTAAGCACCTAATGAGCATCCTGTTGTATAGATTTTACTTTCTCTTTGGTTATGGTATAAATCACGGAATAGTGGTAGTAGTTCTTGGTGAATGTAATTGAATATGCTTCATGAGCACTGATACGGTCATGAATATTCTTCCACTCTGCAGACCAAGACTCTCCATCGATGGAGTCACAACATAATACCATGACTTTTCCTTGATCAATTTGATAGGAAATGGATTGAATTAAGTTGCGGTTTTCGTAGTCATAGAATCTTCCGTCTTGTGATGGAAAGGCAAGTAATACAATGCCTGCATGACCAAAAACCTTGAACTCCATATCTCGATTTAGATGATAACTATAACTCTTGTGGTAGTTTATCTGCATGTGGCTTCACTTCCTTTTCCGTCACAAAATCAACAAACTCATGTAGTTCTTTCATTGTTTTAAAGCGAGCAACGTAGAATTCATTACCCATAGCCGCATCTAATACCTGTGGCATTCTTTCGTGCATGACGATGTTTGCGCCAAAGCGTTGGAAAATTTCTAGGCCTGAATGTGCGTAGTGGCTACCATCACGTTTACCTACGTGTACACAGTGATAGATAGGGTGTGGGGATACAATATTTTGTACATGCATGCACATCTTTGCATAGATCATGTAGATGTTTATGTCTTGAGAGTAGTTAATCATGTCTGTCATGTATCCGCCTGGTGGGCGCATGTTTACTTCTAGACCGATTAAATCACCTTTCTTACCAAGTCCTTCCTTATCTTCAGTCATACGGAAGTACTCTGTATGAAAGAAACGTGAACGAAGATCAAAGGCATGAATGAGTTTTTCACCCATTTGGTTTAGGTCTTTTGGCATGTCAATTTCATTCCAGAAGATACAGTCTGTCTTTTCATTTACAATTTCCATAACTGGGTTTGGGAATACGTGACATGTACGATAAATAATCTTGTTGTTTTCATCTACGATGCCGTCAAATGACAGGATGTATCCTGGGATATACTCTTCCATGATATATTCATTAGGAAGTTGAATTTTATAGAAGTCTTCAAGTTCACCATCATTATGAATTTTCCAAGTAGCACTTGAACCTACACCATTGTTAGGTTTTACAACAACTGGATAGCCTACTTGAGAGATGAATTCCTTACCTGCATCGAAAGTAGAAACAATATGATAGCGAGCAGTAGGCACATTTGCCTTATGATAATATGCCTTCATTTCGGACTTTAGCTTATAATGCATGACATCATCAGCTTTATCTCCAGTGGTAATATTAAAGTCCTGACGTAGTTTTGCGTCTTGAAATAACCAATATTCATTATTGGACTCTAACCAGTCAATCTTGCCATAACGATGTGCAAACCATGCGACCGCACGATATACTTCATCATAATTCTCGAGTGAACTTACTTGATAGTAATCATCAAAAGCTGACTTTTGTACGTCGCTTAATGAGTTGTAATTTGCTGTCACTGATTGCGAGGGAACGACCACCTAGCTGTTTCCAAGCGAGTGGGAATTGATAATATGTCTTAGGAAAATTAGGAGAGATAAAGATAAAGTTTTTTTGCATAATAATCACCTGCTTCGTGATGATTTTAGCATATTTTAGAGTATAAAGATGAAGAACCAGCATACTTTTTCGCTAGAAAGTCTATAATAGAAACAGGAGGTATTTAAAATGGGTGAACTTTTATTACAATTACGAAAAGATAATATGAAGGCAATGAAGGAACATGACTCTCTAACAAAGGGTGTGTTGAGTCTTGTGATTGCCGCAATTACACTTGCGGAGAAGGAAGCTGGTCATACGTTAGAGAAGAACGATGAACTAGCGTATATTCAGCGTGAAATGAAACAAACAAATGAAACAATTGAGAGTATTCCTGAAAGCCGTGAAGATTTAAAGGAAGAAGCACAAAAGAAGTTGGCACTACTTTCTTCTTACTTACCAAAGCAGTTATCAGAAGAAGAGATTCATCAAATTATCGAGCAAATCTTACAAGAGAAGGGGTTAGAACCTCTCAAGCGTAATCAAGGCCCTGTGATGAGAGAGATTCTTGATAAGTATAAGGGTCAAACAGACGGTAAGACTGTTAACCGCATTCTTGGCACAATCTTGCATTAAAAAACAAGTAACGATAGTTACTTGCGATTATTTGGATCAAAATTTGTAATTTGTCGAACAACTTCGGCAGCTAATGTAATACCTGCAACAGGTGGTACGAAGGCAGTGGAACCTGGAATACTCCATTTCACTGCTTTTTCTTGTTCTTCATCTGGATATTCAATCGGTTTGATAGGTGCTTCTATTGAACAACAAACCTGTAAGTCTTTGATGTTACGCGCACGTAATTCATGGCGCATGACTTTTGCGAGTGGGTCATTTTTTGTGTCGTAGATATCCATGACACGAACTTTTGTTGGATCAAAGCGATTGCCACAACCCATTGCAGAGATGATAGGAACACCTAGTTCTTTCGCTGTGACGATTAAATCAATCTTAGCGGTAACATTATCAATCGCATCGATAATATAGTCGTATTTACTAAAGTCAAACTGATCTTTGGTTTCTGGTAAATAGAAGACTGGTAGGGCATTGACGATAGTATCTGGACTAATAGTATGGATGCGTTCCTTCATCACATCCACTTTGTATTGGTCGATGGTTGCGTCGGTTGCGATAAGTTGTCGGTTGATGTTAGTAAGTGAAACCGTATCATGGTCGACGATGTCGATTTTGCCAATGCCACTGCGTGCTAAAGCTTCGATAGCATATCCGCCAACTCCACCAACGCCGAAGACAATTACATGTGCTTGTTGGATTTTATGTAGTGCGTCTCTTCCGATGACGCGTTGTGTTCTAGAAAAACGATTGATCATAGGTTTGGTATATACAAATTAAGCTCATCCAG
>CAKMPP010000100.1 GCA_927911475.1 uncultured Solobacterium sp.
TTTGCTAAAGGGGTTTCGATGAACTCATCCTCACTTTTACGTGTTGTGTGTAAGTGAGAAGGTTTGCATCATCTTCTGGATATCCAACTGGGAAGATTGCGATTAAATTGTAATCATTCATCACGGGGAATACTTCTTTAATCTTTTCTGGTTGGAAGTTTCCAATCCAAGTAGAAGCAAGACCTTGATCTTGGATTGCAAGCATGATGTGTGTTGCGACAATACTTGCATCTACATCCGCAAAGTTCATAGAATCAGCTTCACGTACCCAGCCTTGGTTTGCATCACTACCTACGATGAAGCAAGCAGGGGATGTGTGAAGGAATTTCTGTTGTGTTACGGATTTGATTTTTTCTAGTGCTTCTGGTGTTTGAATCAACCAGACTTTTAATGGTTGAAAGTTATGAGCAGTAGGTGCTGCAATCGCTGCTTGCTTAATAGCTTCTAACTTCTCGGATTCGATAGGTCTAGAAGAAATCTTACGGCAAGAATAACGTTCTTTTGCTAATGTAGTAAAGTTCATGATTCCTCCTTATCCAGAGTTTCTTAATCCAGTTGCGATACCGTTAATCGTAACGTGAATTGTCTTTTCAAGTTCTTCTGTATATTGTCCTTGGCGGATACGCTTAATTAACTCAATTTGAATATAGTTTAAGATATCGAAGTAAGGAAGACGATAGTCTAAGCTTCCTTTTAATGCAGGTAAATCTTGAATAAGTTCCGTGTGTTTTTCAATCTGTAATAGTACTTTCTTTGTAAGTTGCCATTCAGCTTCAATACGATCAAATACAGAGCGTGTTTCTTCATCCTCGCAAAGGTTACTATATTGTTTAGCGATATCCATATTGGACTTAGAAAGCACCATGTCTGCATTCTCTAATAATGATTTAAAGAATGGCCATGTCTGATACATCTGCTGTAACTGTGCTAAGTTTTCTTCAGGATTTTTTGTTGATGTATTGTTGCATTGCTGAACCAATGCCATACCATCCCGGTAACATAATACGATTCTGTGACCAAGAGAATACCCATGGGATTGCGCGTAAGCCATTGATATCTGTAATTGTCTTACGTGCTGCTGGACGAGAACCAATATTTAAACTAGATATTTCTTTAATTGGACTTGCTGCAAAGAAGTATTGGTAGAAGTGTGGGTCGTTGAATACTAAATCACGATAGATTGCATTTGATTTTTCTACAATTGGATCCATGATAGTGTAGTATTCACGTAATGTTTCTTTACTTAACACCATTGGGTTAACCATGCGGTTTAAAGTAGAAGAAATTAACATTTCTAAGTTGTAGTAAGCTGAATCTCGATTACCATACTTGTTACCGATAACTTCTCCCTGTTCGGTTAGACGGATACGGTCTTTGATTGAACCGAATGGTTGAGAGGTGATCGCATCATAGGATGGACCTCCACCACGGCCAACTGTTCCACCACGACCGTGGAAGAATGTAATCTTCACACCACATTCATCACCGATGGATGAAAGTTCACGCTGTGCTTTATATAAATGCCAACCTGAAGATAGATATCCTCCATCCTTATTGGAGTCAGAGTAACCAAGCATAATTTCTTGGTAGAATTTTTGGTCGTTTAACCACTTTCTAACAAGAGGGATATTTAAGTATGTACGCATGATTTCATTTGCATTCTGCAAGTCTTCGATAGTTTCAAAGAGTGGAACAATCTGCATACGACTATGCTCACTATCAAGTAAGCCAACTTCTTTGAGAAGGATTGCTAATTCGAACATATCAGAGATACTTTCAGAGTGAGAGATGATATGTTGACGAATCACATTTTCACCCATGCAATCTTTGAGTTCTCTTGCGGTTTTGAAGATTGCAAGTTCCTTTGATAATAGTTCTGATTTTGGTGCATGTGTTGCGGACAAGATACGTGGATCATTTGTTAAAAGATCTAAAAGTAAGGTACATTTCTTTTCTTCGTCAAGACTGCTATAGTCTTGTTCGATATTTGCGGACTTCAATAGTTCAGCAACACAAGCCTCTAGAATGCTAGAGTCTTGACGCATATCAATACTTGCGAGATAGAAGCCAAAGATTTCTGTAGCTTGTAATACTTCACTGAAGCTGCCTGTCGTTAAAATTGAATCATCATTTCGATGAGAGATTTTTTAATCGTAAGTAAATCATTTTGGAATTGTTCAACTGTTTCATAACAAACTTCATGATTTGTATTTTGTGTAAAGTTGCTATAAGTGTTTTGTAATCTTTCTAGAATATAGTGGAAAGCTTTACGATATGGTTCTTTCTCACGATATACAGATATATCACTAGAAAGGGCAGCCATCTTTTCAACCTCTGCAGAGACATGTGAGATACTGGATGATACTGCATAGTAGAAATACATTTCTTCAATCTTATGAATGTAATAATTAAGGATTACTTCTGCTTGTGTTGTGGCAGAGATTTCTAGCGTTTCAGCAGTTACGAATGGATTACCATCACGATCACCACCAATCCACATACCCATTGTAATAGGAGTAGCAGCACTTACATCGATACCGTGTTTTGCAGCTTCCTTACGATATTGAGCAGTCAGAGATGTAATCGCTGGAATCAAAGAAGTATTGTAATAGTCAGTCACATTACGAATTTCATTCTTAACTTTTAACTTCTTTTCACGAATCATATCCGTTTCCATGATTAATTCAATTAAACGGTGAAGGTTATCGTTCCACTTACGCTTATTGATAGAACCTTCTTTACAGTCACGATCTTTACGTAATAGATGATGGATTTTATTTGTTAAATCCAACATCGATTTACGTTGTACTTGTGTAGGGTGTGCAGTGAGTACTGGTACTACATTCAAGTTCTCTAAGATTTCCCTTGCGTTTTCACTCTTAGAGATAATATTCATTTGCGTAGAAATCTTACCTAGGTAATCTTGGTCAATATTATTTTGCAAGTTAACTTGGTATGCTAGGTCTACATCTTCTGTAATATTAATTAATAAAGGTAAAACAGAGAAATATCTAGATATGATATCTAAGTCTTCATTTGATAATGAAGTGATTAAATCTGTTAATTTATCATATTCATGATTTGCGGATAAAGTTGAGAGCTCATCAATTAGATGGAATTTATCAGGAGGAATCATATTTTGCGTTGCGGTATTCAAAAGATTCTTGAGTATTTGAATTTCTTCTTCAATGGCAGCGATATTATTACTGTTTTCTAACTTCGGTAACATGATGATACCTCCTTTATAACGATAGAATTATAGCATTATTCCTAAAGAATGGTGATATGACT
>CAKMPP010000101.1 GCA_927911475.1 uncultured Solobacterium sp.
AAACGTGCACGTGCATCCGTCATCAATAACGGATTATCTAAAATGAAATGTACGTAAAATAAATTTTGTTTCTTCATTCAAAGGTCCTTGGCGACAAGCAATTGCCGTACTACCAGTCTTATTCAATAAATTCGCAAAACGCAATTGCCGAGCAGATTGAATCACTATCTGGATGTTTATGACCTGTTACATAAATATTGTGATTACTCATGTCCTTTCAACTAACCCTCCATAAATTATCTAATCTATTAATAACTTAATACTTCATTACCATCTTCTGTAATCAAAATTGTATATTCCCATTGCGCACTATCTTTGCCATCTTTCGTGCTGATTGTCCAATTATCATATGGGTCGATTACAACTGCAGCCTTGCCTAAGTTAATCATTGGTTCAATGGTAATTATCATACCCGGTACCAGTACCATGCCAGTGCCCTTTTTACCAACATGTGCTACAAATGGGTCCTCATGGAATTCAATGCCTACTCCATGTCCACCTAATTCTCTTACAACACTATATCCCTTGGATGTCGCATACTTCTGTATTGCATAACCAATATCCCCAACAGTATTCCATGGTTGTGCAGCTGCTAGTCCAATCTCAAGACATTTCTTCGTTTCTTCGACAAGCTTGCGGCGCTCTTCACTTACATTTCCAATACAGAACATACGGGACGCATCACCATAATAGCCATCCACAATTGTTGTACAGTCAACGTTGATAATATCACCATCATGTAGTTTCTGAATATGCTTTGGGATTCCATGGCATACAACACTATTTATTGATGTGCATACATGTTTTGGAAAACCCTCATAGTGATATGGTGCACAGATTCCACCATTTTTTTCAGTGAAATCTTTAACAATATCATCGATTTCCTGTGTAGACATACCAATGTGAATATGCTTTTCTACTTCGTCTAATACCTGTTTATTTAATAGCGAAGCCTTGCGAATTCCTTCAATCATCGTTGGACGCTTGATATATTTTTCCTCAGGTAAAATCGCACCTTTTTGTCTTAATTCCTCCATACGTTTCAAAATATGTTCTGGAATTGGTTCATTCTGATCTATTTCTTGCCAAAGTTTTAAATCCATCTTACTACCTATCTTTCTATTTTGTTGTACTGCCAAAGCCGCCAATTCTTATAGCATCAGTTTCATCATCTACCGTAATGCCGAAGGATACGAAAATACCCTGCAACATTCCCTGGCCACTTGCAATCTCAACTGTTTTATTTTCATTTGTATCATTTGTTAGTTTGCAGAAGATATGTCCTTCATTATCTGCGTGATAGTAATCACTATCGATAATGCCCACTGTGTTATTTAGCTGTAAACGATACTTAAATCCTAATCCACTACGTGGAAATAACATTAGCACATAGTCATCTTGCATTTTCGCTCTGATACCAGTAGGTACTAGTACAGTTTCTTGTGGGGCAATCTTCAAATCAATTGGTGTATAAAAATCATACCCCGCAGAACCTTTTGTTGCACGTCGTGGAAGCACGATTGCGTTGTATATTTCCGCAATATCTCTTGTTTCATTTGGAAAAGTCTTGAGCCAATCCTTATAAAACTGTTCGTAACTTACTTTTTCAAACTGTGCAATTTTGTTCATTTTGTATTACCTACCTCTTCTTCCATGATATTTTACCACGTTTATACGATTTCTTTACATTTTCAACCATATTAATTAGTGACGATTAACTTCCCCTTAAGTTATGAAAAATCGTTTTCGTTTCGAATGAAGTTTAGAGTATAATAAGGAGTGTTAACGGAGGTCTTATGAAATTAAATATCGCAGTATTTTTCGGTGGTGAATCCGTCGAACATGAAGTAAGTATTATCTCTGCACATCAAGCGATTGAAGCACTTGATAAAAATAAATACAACGTCATTCCTGTATATGTTTCCAAGGAACGTAAACTATATGTCTCTGATTTATTAAAGGATATGAGTAACTATAAAGATCTCAAGCAATTGATTTCTCAATGTACACAAGTTTCCATTACATCAGAAGATAATCGTGTCGTAATCCGTCCTGTTAAACCATCCCTATTTGGACGCAAGGAATTAGGCACAATCGACGTAGCTATCCCTGTGATGCATGGTACAAACGGCGAAGATGGCACAATCCAAGGCTTCTTTGAAATGTTAAAGGTTCCATACGCTGGTTGCGACCTCTATGGTGCAGCGATTGGACAGGATAAAGTTTTACAGAAGAATGTACTCAGTGATAACAACCTACCAATCACAAATTGGTTCTGGGTATACGGTTCAGAAATGGATACACATCAAAGTGAAATCCTCGATAAGGTACATCGTTTAATTTATCCAGTTATTATCAAACCTGCACGCACAGGTTCTTCTGTCGGCATCTCTAATTGCACATAACGACGAAGAATATTCTTGCATGTTTTGATGAGCACGTCAGTATGACGAAAAAATCATCACAGAAAAGGTTGTAAAACCAATGCGTGAAATCAACTGTTCTGTTGTTGGAGATTCTTATTCCTGTGTTGCTAGCGTACTAGAAGAAGTAAGTTCAGTATCTCAAGATGAATTACTTAGCTTCTCTGATAAGTATCTCGGTGGTGGAAATAGTTCTAAGAGTCAAGGTTCTAAAGGAATGGCAAGTACAGCACGTATCGTACCTGCACCACTTACGGATGAACAAACAAGACTCATCCAACAATTAGCGAAGGAAACTTTCCGTGTACTTGGCACCTCTGGTGTTTGTCGTATTGACTTCTTAATGGACGCAGACACAAAGAAGGTTTATGTAAATGAAATTAACACCATCCCAGGATCCCTTGCCTTCTACCTATGGCAAGCTGCTGGTGTATCTTTCTCAGAGTTAATGGACAAACTTGTAGAACTTGCATTAGATAGAGAAAGAAGAAGATCCAAGATGACCTTCTCTTATGAAACAAATATCCTCAGTAACTTCTCCGCTTCTAGCGCAAAGGGTTCAAAAGGATCTAAGATGTAAGATAAGCCCACGTGTTGTGGGCTTTTTAAATGTATACATTCATCCATGCAGATACAGAAAAGCACTTCATCGTGAAGTGCTTTGTTAACAAATCCTTTTATGCTTGTTGTTTACGACTAAATAGTACACAAACAATTACAAGTCCTGATACTAACATTAATCCTGCATACAAGGAAATATCACCACGATCACCAGTTTTTGGTGTAGTTGTGCCAGGAGTTGGTGTTGGTACAGGCGTTGGTGTAGGAGTTGGTACAGGTGTAGGTGTTGGAGTAGGCACAGGCTTGGTGTTGGAGTAGGTGTTGGTGTAGTGTAG
>CAKMPP010000102.1 GCA_927911475.1 uncultured Solobacterium sp.
CTTTGATTGCCATTCCATCACCTCATAATCTATTTAAGGATTTCTTTAAATATATTATAGATCTGTTCATCATATATTTCAACTCTATTTAAAAATATTTTTTAATAGTTTATAAAAATCATATAAAAGAAGGACTTATGAAAGTCCTTCTCTATCTTTTCTTGCACGTTCTTTATACATAGCCTTCTTCTCTTCACGAATCTTGCTACGAATCATTTCACGCTTCTTCTGACGATGTACACGGTCAATTGCGGCTGCACGCTTCTTCTTGTATCCTGGCTTAACCTTAGTATTCTTCTTCGTCATAATCATGGCAATCTTCTTCTCTAGCTCATCATCTGTCTTAAGACGCTTTTTGTCCGTATGGATGAAGTGTTTGCCATCCCGTAGTGCGATGACGAGCATGGTCAAACTTAATACCACGCTTTTGTAAGGAACGAATTGCTTGATCATCACTTTCTTGATACAAGGCATAACATGTACCAGTTGACCCTGCTCTACCTGTTCTTCCTGCACGATGGATATAGTATTCTAAATCTTCAGGGAATCCACAGGAGATAACATGTGTTACTTCTCCAATATCAATACCACGTGCAGCTAAGTCAGTTGCCACAACATATGTATGTTCTGCATTAGCAATACTCTTCATCGCTTGCTTTCTCTTACGGCTTGTAAGATCACCATGGATTTCACTCACAGACACTTTATTCTTACGAAGTTCTTCCGCAATCGAGGAAGCTTCTTGGCGTGTATTTGCGAATATCAAACATACATACGGTTGAAAGCCTGGTAAGATTGATAAAATTGTCTCAGCATAGCCATGATGATAACAAGGTACCAATACATGCTTGATGTCTGGATTAAAACGTACCTTCTCGCCAACCTGATATGTAATAGGATGATGCATGTATTTATTGATAAATGGCTTTAACTGCTCTGGCATTGTAGCAGAAAATGCGAGCATCTGTAAGTGTTCACCAAGTCTACCAGCAAAGGCATCAATTTCATCTAAGAATCCATATTCTAGAGTCATATCTGCTTCATCGACCACAAGCATTCTTGCCTTATCAATACGCAATGCACCACCATTTAAGAATAAATCCTTAATTCTACCTGGTGTTCCAATTACAATATGTGGTTGAGATTTTTCAAGTTGTTCAATATCCTTACTTCTCTCACGACCACCCACATACAAACGTACACGTATTTCTGGCACAATCTCTGTCATGACTTTTGCCATTTCAAAAATCTGTGTCGCAAGTTCACGTGTAGGTGCTGTAATCACAAACTGTGCTTCATCGCTGTTAGAATCAACCTTCTCCATGATTGGAATTAAGTATGCGTGTGTCTTGCCAGAACCTGTACTAGAAAGACCAATTATATCCTTACCACGTAAAGCAGATGGAATCACCTGTTCTTGGATCGGGGTTGGTTGTGTAAAATGGTTCTTCTCAATAAAGGCCATTGTTGTATCTTTTAGATTAAAATCTTCAAATTTTTTCATCTTATCACCTATAATTAGTATAACCGATTTTATTTGCGGTTTGAAAGGACTCTGTTATGGAAATCATAAAAGTCATCCCTAGAGGGTATTGCCAAGGTGTTGTTCGTGCAATTCTCATTGCCAAGAAAACAGTCAAGGAAAACCCAGATACTCCTGTCACAATGTTGGGTATGATTGTACATAATCAATTTGTGGTTGATGCTTGTCGCAAGTTAGGTATCAACTTTGTTGAGGATAAAAATAAAACACGCATGGAACTGTTAGAAGAAATTCCAAGTGGTATCGTTATCTTTACTGCTCATGGTGTTAGTGACGATGTCATCGCAGCCGCCAAAGCTAAGGGACTAACTTGTGTTGATGCGACTTGCCCTGATGTCATTCGTACACATAACCTTGTTAAGGAACATAGTGTCGTTGGAGATATTATCTACATCGGCAAGAAGAACCATCCAGAATCTGAAGGAACAATTGGTATCTCTGATAAGATTCATCTTGTGACATCCCTAGAAGATGTAGATGCACTGAAGAATGTATCTCTTGAGAATATTCTCATTACCAATCAAACAACACTTTCCATGTTAGATACAGCAGAAATCATTGCACACTGTAAGGAACTCTTCCCTGACGCAATCGTCGCAAAAGAAATCTGTAGCGCTACTAGCAAGCGTCAAGAAGCTGTGCTCCAACTACAGAATGTGGATTTACTCATTGTTGTTGGTGATGCACGTTCCAATAACTCCAATCAACTTGCCAAGATTGCTAAGCACGCAGGTATCCAAGAATCTTATCTTATTGATAGTGTTCTAGATTTAACTCCATCTATGATAGATGGACATAAGCGTATCGCAATTACAAGTGGGTCTTCTACACCAAATTCTATCACCGACCAAGTCGTTGACTTCTTAAATGAATATGCACGCACAGGCGTATGGCAATTACCAGAGACTGTTAACGTGCAATTGATCTAAGATCTTCTAATTCCTCTTTTGTAAGAGCTCTATATTCACCTGGTTTTAAAGTTTCATCTAAAACTAAATTCTTCATACGAAGACGTTTCAGATAAACAACTTTATCACCAACAGAATTAAATATGAATTTAATCTCATGATACTTCCCCTCTTGAATAATCAAAGTACAAGAAGTATCAGAGATTTTTTTATATACTGCTGGTTTATAACTTACACCATTGTAGGTAACACCAGATTCAATCTTAACAATATCTTCATCGGTTAGTGGTAGTGTATGTTCAACGTAATACTCTTTTTCAACATGTTTCTTTGGTGATAATAGTTCATGTGCTAATGGACCATCATTGGTAATCATCAGTAAGCCTTCAGTATCTTTATCTAAACGACCACAAGGAAACATACCTTTTATAGTCTTCCGCAATTAAATCCAATACTGTAGGACAGTTTTTTTCCTTCTGTAGCACTGATATATCCAGCTGGTTTATTTAACATGTAATAAACATATTTTTCATAAACCACCGGTATATCATCCACAAAGATCTCCACTGTATTTTCATCAACACGCATGTCAGAAGACTTTGCGATTTCGCCATTGACTCGTACACGTTTCTCTTTGACAAGTTTCTTTACTTCGCTGCGACTGCCAACACGTGCATTTGCAAGAATACGATCTAAACGCAACATTTACGCACCTCGACGCAGAATACGATTGAACATTCCGCGTAAGTCTCGATGGAAGATTGATTTAGGTAGACGGAACAATTCACTACTTACAAAGTATACGCCCATTCCCAAACTCCCAATAATACCAACAAGTACAATCGCAAGTATGCGAGAATATTGTGTAGGATCAATACCAATCCAACGTACGATGACATAGATACCATTCATCGCAAAACAACAATGATAATCTTCACCAAACGAATAATCATATTCTTCACACGAACTGGATATGTCTTTTGAATCTTATAGATACTCAGTGCGATGAATGTAATTTCACAAAGAATACTAGAGATAATTGCACCAGAATATCCAAATAAATAACAACATGGATAGAATGTAATAACCTTCACCAAGAATCCTACCGAGAAGTAAATCAGAGTATGTCTTCTCATCTTTAAAGACAATAAGATGGATAATAATACAGGTGTCACTGTAGTTCCGAACGCTAAGATACTGGACCAGAATAAAGCTACCTGTCCATATTCTAATTCCTTAGCGCCATACATGATGTAATAGATAGGACCTGATAAAAGCAGCCATCGATACACATACTGGAATGACAATATAGAATACTGTACCAAAGACAGTCTTCAAGAGACTTCCGTAGTCCCTTCCAATCTGCATTGACCAAAGATACGGTAATAAATGGTACAGCACCAGCCGCAAAACCATTACCAATTACCTGTGGAATAGATGTTAACTTATCACAGTTTGTCTGGATAATACTCAATAACATTGTTGCTTGGCTATGTTGCATACCTAAGCCTTCCATCACAGACACAAAGAAGTTAGTATTTACTAGTACCTGTGAGTTTGCCAAGATGGAACTTAATAGAAATGGAATTACATACATCACAAACTCATGAATCAACTCTTTGATTGCGACTGAATTTGTTGATTGCAGTTTTGCCTTTTGTTGTACATCCTTGAAGTGTTTGCGGTCAAAGTTCATAAACTGCAGTAAAGCTACCATCGCACCGACACCAGTACCACCAACCGCTGTATAGATATACACAATCTTTGGAAGATGTAAAATGTACACAACAAACCAACCTGCACCAAGTAAGAAACCTACACGTACAAATTGTTCAATCACCTGTGATAAGGAATACTGCTGCATTTCCTTAGCACCTTGATAATATCCACGATAGCTATATAAAACAGATACCAAGAATAAAGCCATCGCAAGAATCACAAATGAGTTCTGCATCGCTCCTAATTCATTGGCTGTATAGGACGTACCACCTAGTGCTCGAGCAGCTAATGGCCCTGAAAAACCAATGAATAATACAGCCATTACAAAGCCAGAAACCATTAATAAACTTGTCGCTAAAATACGTACTAATACAACCGTCTTATAATCATTTTTAGAAAGATACTTTGCGACGAGTGCTGCTAAGGCAAATGGAATACCAGCACTACAGATCTGTAATAGAATCGTATAATAGTCAAATGCAGCAGAATAATAAATCATATCCTGCTGTCCAACGATTGCTTTAAATGGAACGATATAGAATAAACCGATTAACTTTGTAATAAAGATACCAGCTGAAGTTGTTAAGGAACTGGCAATAAACGATTTTTTGATAGTATTAGTTTCTTTCATGTATCCAACTCCTCTTACTTCTTATATTTAAGTTCTTTTTGTATGTATTGTTTTACAACTTGTTTGTTGTCTTGACTACGCCATTCCACAACAAGTTTCAAGTTGATATGATCTTCAGAGCTTTCACCACTAATGACAAGCCCCTTCATTAGACCTTTCGATTTATCTACTTGATTTGGCACAAGGGATACATCTGTATCAAAGATACCTAATGATGGCATCATCTTATCATTCTCCGCAAACGCAATATCATTTTCCACCGCAAAAATACGACAATGATACATCTCAGTCTTTGGATTATCAATAATCACATAATAGCGATAAGTGCCATCAGATAACTGTGTCATCTCTGTACTAATTGAAAAATAATCGCTTGATTCTAGATAGTTTTTTCGTATTTAAAACTTCCGTATAATAGCTCTCGTATAATTCCATAGCCGCATTTGTTTCAGCGTCTTTTTTAGCACAGCCAGATAACATGCAGATACAGATTGCAATGACCAATAAATATCTATACATACAAATACCTCGCCTGTAATTATACCATAGAACAGTTATAAAAACGGATAGCCTTTTGACTATCCGTATGCTTTAGAATGTTAAAACAAAGTAATTCTTTTTACCTTTTTTTAAGGATAGAGAATTCTTGGTTGATAGCTTCTGACTGATGTAATACAGCCTGAATATCTGTAACCTTATTACCGTTTACCGATACAGAACCCTGTTCAATTAACTTACGCGCTTCAGATTTAGACTTACATACTTCTGCAATCACTAGTGCATCAATCAAAGTCACACCATCTTCTACAGCTGCCTTCTTAGCATCTGCTAGACCTTCCTTCATCTCCTCTGGAGATAAAGTCATAATATCACCCTTAAAGAATGTTTCTGTGATACGTAATGCCTTCTCTAAGCCATCTTTGCCATGAACTAGTTCTGTTAGTTCAGCCGCTAATGCTTTCTGACCTTCACGCAATTCAGGAGCATTCTTGAGAGATTCTTCATAACGCATAATCTCTTCCGGTGTATGGAAACTAAGTCTCTTAAGGTAATCTACAATATCCGCATCTGGTGTATTTAACCAGAACTGATAGAATTCATACGCATTTGTACGGGCTGGGTCTAACCAAATATTCTTACCTTCTGACTTACCAAACTTAGAACCATCACTCTTTGTGATTAATGGAGAAGTAATACCGAATACCTTCGCATTATCTCCTTCCATCTTACGGATAAGCTCCATACCAGAAGTTAAGTTACCCCATTGGTCAGAACCACCAATCTGAATCTGGCAGTTATACTTCTTAAATAAGTTGTACCAGTCGATAGACTGTAAGATTGTATAACTAAATTCTGTGTAAGAAATACCAGAATCTAATCTCTTTTTAATGGTATCCTTTTGTAACATATAAGAGATGTTAAATAGCTTACCATAGTCACGTAAGAAGGCTAATAAATTCATCTCACCTAACCAGTTATTGTTGTTTTCCATGATGGCTGCATTAGAACCTTCAAAGGATAAGAATTTAGCTAACTGTCCACGAATGCACTCAGCGTTATGAAGTACTTCTTCATGTGTTAATAGCTTTCTTTCTGTTGTAGGACGTGGATCACCAATCATACCTGTAAAACCACCGCATAAAGCAATTGGTTGATGTCCTTGTAATTGATAACGACGTAATAATAGGATTTGTTGTAAGTGCCCAACATGGAGAGAATCTGCCGTTGGATCAAATCCACAGTAGATTGTTGTTGGATTCTTAAGTTGTTCACCTAGTCCTTCTTTATCCGTGCAATCTTTGACTAAGCCACGCCACTGTAATTCTTCAATAAAATTCATATACTAATCCTTTCCTAGCGCCATAATAAAAGGCGCCCATATTTCTAAGGACGCCTCAGCGCGGTACCACCTTAGTTTACGAATCATCGTACACTCATTTCTCTTTAACGCAGAGTAACGGTCTACCTTTTGAGATAAACAGCTCCTAGATGTATTCATCACCGATACAGAATTCCTTTCACCAACCGGAATCTCTCTACACATGCATACATGTGACTACTCATTCTATTCAACGCTTTTAGTTCTTTGTTGTCTGTCTTGGAGTAAACAGATAACTTAATTCAATGCTTTCGCCCTTTTCTTCGTGATTTTCTTCTTCATTCTGTAATAACTTTGTCATAACACGCATAGAAACAGCACCTAAGTCATAAGACGGAATAGAGAAACTAGAAATCTGTGGACGTACCATGGAATTATACTTCGTATCGAGTACACATACAACTTCCATTTCTTCTGGAATGGAAATATTATTTTCTCTACTAGCATTTAACAATGCGAAGCATTGGGAATCTCTATTTGCGATAACCACATCATAGCGATGGTCTTTCATCCACTTTGATAAGAATGCATAAGAGGTACGTGCATCAGAAGGAATTGCGATTGCGCCAGTAAACTTCTTACCGCGCGCTTCATATGCTTTCTTTGCACCAGCAATCATCTTTTCATACTGCTGTGGATTCTTACGATCTTCTAAGATACCAATGTTATCTTTACCTTCTTCTAAGAACTTAGAAACAAGCTCAAAGACAGCTTTCTTAATATCTACATAAACACTACTGATACCCTTACCGTTAATCTTATTACCAATGACAACAATAGGAATATTGTACTTGCTTAATGCATCCATATCACCAGCCACTAACTTGTCATTGAAGATAACAACACCATCCACATGTGACTTGATAATATCTTCAATTACCGTATTGATATCTGTAATACCAGCAGTGATTGTATGCAACATGATGTTATAGTTATAAATCTTCGCTACATCAATTAAACCATTAATAACTTGACCTGTATAAGTAAAGCTAGCTTCAGGAACCACCAAACCGATAGAAGTAGACTTCTGTAATGCAAGACCTTGGGCAATTGCATTTGGCTTGTAACCTAATTTCTCAACAGCAGCTTCAACACGTTCTTTTGTAGGTGCTTTAACAACATTAGATCCGTTAATAACACGGGAAACGGTAGCTAGCGAAACACCAGCTTCTTTAGCGACATCGTAGATTGTTACTCGTTTCATCGTATCCTCCTACTTTTCATCCTTAGAATGAATGATATTGCGTACTGTTTCAATACTCTTATCTACAGCTTGTTTTGTAGTATCCTTCACTTTTTGAATCGTATTTTGTACATCAGGACGACTTACAAAATCATTTACTTTTGTAATTGTCTTTTGTGTTGTGTCCTTAATAACATTTGTAAGTTCTTTTGTCTTAGGCACGATATAATCTTTGGCTTGTTGATAAGCATCACTAGCCTTATCTGATACATCCTTTACTTTAGGATCTTTCTTGAGTTCATCAAGCTTAATCATCGCTGTATCATAAGCCTTTGTCGCATTCTTCTTAATATAATCTAATGTCTTACGAATATCTTCGTTTTCATTAAGCTTTTCAGCCTTTTCTTTTACAACAGAAGCTGCTTTCTTAGTCTTATCTACAACTTCTTCTTTGACCGTATTAAAAGTCTTCACAGTTGTATCTTTCATCTGCTGTAATGTTTCCGCATGTGGTGCGATAAAATTAGGAATCTTAAACTGTTCATCTTCCTTTTCAGAAGTTTCTTCAGTTGTAGTCTTTCCTTCTTCTTCCGTACTTAGTTCTTGAATTTTACGTTTGAGATCCTCAACTGTCTTTTGAATTGATTCAATAGGCTCAGTACTGTCATCAAACTCGTTGAATGTAGATTTTTCATCTTTCTTTAATTCATCAGCCATTTGTAGTCTCCTTTTCAACTTCCTGAACTTGTACAGGAAGATCTTCCTCTGGATTTACACCAGTCTTAATTGTTTGTTTCAATGAATCTAATTTATCATTTGCAAAATCAGTTACTTTGCCAATTGCAGCTGAAGTCTTATCATGAACCTTATCAAAGGTCTTACTGTATTTGGCAACAGTATCTAATGGCGCTTGAACCTTCTCGATACTCTTATCCACTAAACGTAGCGTAGGATCTAAACCTTCGATTGTTTTCCTTAAAGCGTCGATAGTCTGCCACACCTTTCGTAATAAAATACACAAAAACACCAACGCTACTGCTCCTATGATTGGTAATAGTTGTGTACATACGATTTGTAAATCTTGTATCAATTGATCCATATGATTACCTCTTTCGTTCATTATAGTTCATTTATGAAAAACTTTTCAATCA
>CAKMPP010000103.1 GCA_927911475.1 uncultured Solobacterium sp.
TCTGGCCAAATCCTTTCTTCGCTCGTAATCCAAATTTGATCTAGTATCTCTTTGTGCGAGACGGTGTTGAAATTAATTTCTTCATTTATCTATAACCTCTCGTAATTCTTCTTTGTTAATCGTAAGACAGTTTAACCTTGCAAGCATGGTCTTCGCATTACCATTCTCCAATATGGTAGTATTCTCCAACTTTACGTCGAATTTCCGCACTATCAGATTGTCCACTTAGACCAAGTTCAAACAAATCACTCATCGTTAAATTACCTTTTGGTTTATCAGTGATAGTTACAACATTCTGTAATGCATTCCACAATGTATCTTTATCCGCATGTTCAATTCCCACCTTCTTCTCTGTGCGTGCATGATGCTTATCCACAAATGCATTCTTACAGTTAGGAACATGTTGATTAATAATATGTCGGATTTGGTTGCCTGGTGTATCTGGATCAGTAAAGACAATTACACCTCGTGTGCCTGCGGCATAGCGAATCTGTTCAATGACTTTATTATCGATACTACTGCCACCTGTCTCTATCGTTTCACAATCAAAGTATTTCTTTAATTGTTGTGTATCATGCCTTCCTTCCACAACGATTATCTCATGAATGCGATCCATCTGCTTCCTCCAGGAATCTTGTCCAGTTTTCATTGATTTGTGCAGCCATATCTTCAACTGGCATATTTCGAATCTCTGCCATCTTCGCTACGATGTATGGAATATTCGATGGTTCATTTCGTGTACCACGTACTGGAACTGGTGCCATATATGGCGCATCCGTTTCACTGAGTAAGTAGTTTAAATCGATTGTTTCTACTACATCAACAGCATGTCTTGCGTTTTTGAATGTTAACGCGCCCCCAAGTGCGATATAGTATCCTAACTTCGTAAATTCTTTTGCCATCTCTTTTGAACCTGGAAAACAATGTAATAATCCCTTCCAGTGATGTTTCTTCATGATATCGAAGGTATCTTGCATAGCATCTCTAGAATGTACCAAGATTGGTTTATTTACTTCTCTAGCAAGTTCGATTAACTTTGCAAAGTATTCACGCTGTACAGCACGCTCAGCTTCATCTATAACCCAGTGGTACTCTAGCCCAATTTCACCGATTGCAGTTACCATCGGATCTTTCGCTAATTCAAAAAACGCATTCCAATACTTCTCATCTACCTTCGTCACATCTTCTGGGAAGATACCGGCCGCAACCTTATAGTTTTCAGGGTTACGTTTAGCAAATTCAATGGCTTTTTTTGTTTCTTCTAGTGATAATGTAATAATCATTAATTTATCTACATGCTTTTCTTTACAGCGTGCGATAACTTCTTCTAAATCTTCTTGAAACTCTTCTCCCATCAAATGACAATGGGTATCTACATAATGTAATTCACTCATATTATTTTCCTAAACAGAAGCGTGAGAAGATTTCATCTAAGAGATCTTCCTTGCCTGCCTTTCCAGTGATCTGTCGTAATGCAGTCCACGCTTTTTCTAAATCAATTGTTACTAAGTCAAGCTCCATACCTGCATGTAATGCATTTACTGCATCGTTCATTGCCTGTTCTGCCTGCAAAGCATAACCAATCTGTCTTTCGTTATTTAATGTATCGCTATTGGCTGCGATATATTCACTATGATATTTCTCCACAATCGCATTTGTTAGTTCTGTAATATCCTTCTGGATAGCACTGATAGATATACCTGCATGCATACTATCCTTATCTTTCTTATTATATACAACAATACGATTATGATTCTTTGTCTTCTCTAATAGTTCTTGATCTTCTTCGGTTAATTCCTCGGAACCATCTAATACAACAATCACAAGTTGTGCCTTTTCTAACGCTTGTAAGGATTTGGTAATACCAATCTGTTCAATCGCATCATCACTCTTACGAATACCTGCAGTATCAATCAAGTTTAATGTGATGCCATTTAGACGTACAGTTCCTTCTACAAGGTCTCTTGTCGTTCCAGCCACATCTGTAACGATTGCCTTATCTTCTTCTAACAACGCATTCAATAAGGAGGACTTACCAACATTTGGTCTACCCAAGATAACGGTATTAATTCCTTCTTTAATCACTGCAGATTGTTGCGCTGTTACGATGATCTGATGAATATCATCAATCCACTTCTCTGCCTTTGGCAGAATTTCCTCCTCGGTTAATTGATGTACATCATCATACTCAGGATAATCAATATTTACTTCAATATTCGAAATGATTTGTGTTAAATCTTCTTCTAATGGTCGCATTAGTTTTGCGACAGACCCTTTTAATGAATGGATTGCGCTCTTTGCGTTAATTTCATCCTTTGCCCAAATTAAATCATTGATACTTTCTGCTTGGGACAAGTCCATTTTTCCACTAAGGAACGCACGTTCTGTAAATTCTCCACGACGTGCCATACGTGCACCTGCGCCGAGAATGAGGGACAATACTTTTCTTGTGATATAGACACCACCATGACAAGAGATTTCTACAACATCTTCACCTGTATATGATTTTGGTGCACGGAAAAGGCTGACGAGTACTTCGTCAACAGATTCATTTCCTTCTTTAATGGTTGCGTAATGAATTGTATATCCCTTGGCATTACTAAAATCTTTACCTGTTAAGTCGGTAACGATTTGAATTGCGTCACTACCAGAAATACGAATGACGGAGATGGCTCCCATCGCATCTGCAGTGGCGATTGCGGCTATAGTATCCTGAAACATGCTGTCCCTCCAGTTTTCCACTATTATTGTACTAGTTTTATCCATTCTCTGCATGACATCTCAGCAGTTTTTTCAATGTGTGCTAAGATTAAGCTATGAAACTATCAAATTCTATCCAAAATGCCCTCAATGAAATGGGCTATCATACCCTATTACCGATTCAAGAAACTGTCATTCCTATGATTCAAGAAGGGAAAAGTTTATTTGTGCTAGCCAAAACGGGCAGTGGTAAAACTGCCTCATATTTGATTCCCGCAATTGAACAAGTAAATCCGAATGATGATTTTACTTCTACTTTAATTGTGGCTCCTACAAGAGAACTCGCGATTCAAATCTCATTAGAAGCCAAGTTACTCGCTTCCTATACACAGGTACATATTGTTACTTTGATTGGTGGCATGGATACAGAAAAGCAGCTAAATGCATTACGTCATCGTCCACACATCATCATCGGAACACCAGGTCGATTACTGGATTTATATAACCAAGAGGCTTTCAAACTTTCCAATTTATCTCTTTTTGTGATTGATGAGACAGATCAAGTCTACTCCACAGGACAATCGGAAGAAGTGAAGCAACTAAGAATCGCAATTCATGGCGTTCAAACGATATGTCTTTCTGCCACAAAGAATGACACAATTCACACTTACTTTGATACTCCATTTGAAGAAGTGCTGCAAGGAAGTGTATCGGTGAATGAAAAGATTAGTTCTTACTATCTTGAGACAGAAAATAAAAAAGACACATTATTATCTCTTTTGCAATCACTACCAATCACATCGGCGATTGTATTTGTAAACCATCGCAGTACCGCAGTTGAATTATCAAATCTACTACTACGCAATCATATTCTTAGTTCTGCTTTCTCCGGTTATTTTGATGAGAGAAAACGTATCGCCATCATGAGCGACTTCCGCAAAGGTGATATACGTGTATTAGTTGCGACCGATGCGGCTGCTAGAGGTATTGATATCCGTGAGCTGTCTCATGTGATTCATTATGATATTCCTATTGATACGGAAACATTCATTCATCGCTCAGGCCGTACTGCCCACCAAGGGGATGAAGGTATATCCATTTCACTTCTTTCAGCCGAAGAGATGAAATCTGAAGTTGGTATATATATTCGCATGCATAGTCAAGTATATACACCACAAGACACACATTCTGTTGATTTATCGATTCCATATCAAAAAAAGGCTGTGCCTTCTACGCAAGTAACACAACTTCTAATTCGAGCAGGTAGAAATGATAAGATACGTCCAAAAGATATCATCGGTGCACTTTGTACTATATTCTCCTTTGATGAAATTGGCACAATTGAAATTCAAGACCACTTCTCAACTGTCACAATTTTTTGCAAAGAGGATGATATTTTATCTCGTTTTGAAGATTTTACTGTCAAAGGAAAACGCAGAAAAGTTGAATTGTTGAATCGATAAATTTGAAGTTTACTTCAAATATTCACTTCTCTTTACAAAAGCGATATACTAAAAATACCAATACATCTACTATTTATCATTATTTCTTAAAATTGTGAGGTGAACATATGAATAAAACTAGCACAAAGGTTTTAATCTCCGGTTTTTTACTCATCTTATTTGCATCTATCTGTTTTAGTATTTATATTTATATGCAGTTTAACGCAACAATTTCTATGGGAAAAGGGCATTATCTTGCGATGGATTCAAATACAAACGGTGCTTACAACATGGAAATCTATGAAGATCATTCTGTGAAAATTTTCCTAGATAAGGTTTATGTAGAAGGTACTTTAGAGCACGACCAGACACAATACACGAACTCATATTATATTCAAACAAAGGATAAGAAATATTACATGACCATAAATCACGATACTGTTTC
>CAKMPP010000104.1 GCA_927911475.1 uncultured Solobacterium sp.
TCTTGTAGGGATTCGTTCATTATCCTTATTAGAAACACCACCACTCAATCGCTATAGCGTACAAGACCTATGTTGTAGAAAAAGATAAGAATTTAATCCTGTGACGCAATTCAAAAAGAATTATCCAGAAATGGACAAGTATTCTATCTTCACAACAATATTGACCAAATCTATAACATCGCCAGAACTATCCAAAGTTTAGTGCCTGAGTCTAGAGTTGGAATCGTTCATGGGAAACTTGGCAAAGAAGAGATTGAGGATATCATGCAGAGATTTATCGAGAAGGAACTCGATATTCTCGTCTGTACAACAATCGTTGAAAATGGAATTGATATTCCTAACGTGAATACAATACTGGGTGGATAATGCCCAAGACTTTGGTTTAGCACAGATTTATCAGATCAAGGGAAGAGTTGGACGCAGTGATCGTTTAGCGTATGCATATCTACTGATTCCACCACGTAGGCAATTATCCGAGGTTGCTCAAAAGCGATTAACAGCCGTTAAAGAATTTGCTCGTCTTGGTAGTGGATATAAGATTGCGATGCGAGATTTAACAATCCGTGGTGCTGGTGACTTACTTGGTTCAGATCAATCTGGTTTTATCGATACAGTAGGTATTGATATGTATATTGAAATGCTAGAAGAGGCAATTCAAGCCAAGAAAGATGGTCGTAAACAAGAAGACCTTACACCAAAACCGAAGACCAATATTCAAACAACAAGCTATATTCCAGAGGAGTTTGCACCAGATGATTTTGATAAGTTGGATATGTATCAACGTATTGACGCAATCAAAGATGAGAAGATGTTAGAGGCCTATCAGAATGATATTATCGACCAGTATGGTAAGTTACCAAAGGAAGTCAGCACATTATTCTTAAAGAAACAATTAGACCTCGCACTAGAAGAGCCAATTGTAGAAAACTATCGTGAAATTCGAGGACAGACAGAATTAACATTCTCCCCACTCTTTTCACAAAGAGCGGATGGTGTAAAACTCTTTGAGAAGATCACAAAGATATCCAAGGATGCGACTTTGCGATATACCAATGGCACAATCATCGTTATCCTACCGAAGAATGCACAAAATATTTCCCTGGCAATAAAGATAATTTATGCCGCAAAGGAGTCAATGAGAAATGAGAATTGATAAGTTTTTAAAGGTATCGCGTATCCTCAAGCGTAGAACTGTTTCTAAAGAGTTAGCTGTAAATCAACGTATCGAAATTAATGGCCGTATTGTAAAGCCAGCACATGATGTTGTAGCAGGTGATATTGTGTCGATTACATTTGGTAATCGCAAACTTACAGTACGTGTATTATCGGTTGAAGAAGTCAAAAAGAAGAAAGACGCATCCGAACTCTATGAGATTATCTCGGAGGAAAAGATAGCCTCTCCACTTGAAGTAGAAACGGAATAGTGTTATAAAAACTATATTGAGGAAGACATGGCAAAGAAGAGAAAAAAGAAACTAAATTCAAAATTCGTCGCATTCATTGCACTTGGCCTAGCGATGGCTATGTTATTAGCGGTTGGAAGAGAAATCATGACAACGCTACAGTTACGCAAGCAGATGGCAGAAGCGAAAGAAAAGTTAGCTCAAATGCAAGAAGAAAATGAATTACTGGTTGAAGAAAAGACAAAACTCCAAGACCCAGATTATGTGGAGAGTTATGCACGTTCTAACTACATGTTCTCGAAAGATGGAGAACAAATCTTCTTCTTACCAGATAAAACAGATAAGAAAAAGAATGAGTCAAAATAAATGATTCATTCTTTTTACTAGTTACAAGTATTCAAAATATAGAGGTGGCGTGATGATAGAAAAAATATATGAAACAAAATCAGGAAATATCCATTATTGGATAAATGAGATTGTGTCTAAGTCAGAATATACACTTATCTTTTTGCCAGGATTAACCGCAGATCATCGATTATTTGAGAAACAGATAGCGTATTTGGAAGATAAATATAGGGTATTTGTTTGGGATGCACCTGGACATGCAGTATCCTATCCTTTTCAATTAGACTTTGATTTATTTACCGAAGTAAAATGGCTAGATGAAATATTAGAGAAAGAAGGAATTAAAAATCCAGTTATCATTGGTCAATCGATGGGTGGATATCTAGGACAAATTTACGCTGAATTATTTCCACGTAAATTAAAAGGACTTGTGATGATAGATTCACCATCTTTACAAAGAAGATATTATACTGCAATTGAACTATGGCTTTTAAAAAGTTGTAGGTCCTATCTATCAAATCTCCCATGGAAATCATTGTTAAAGGTTGGTTCAGATGGTGTTTCCACAACGGCATATGGCAAACAGTTAATGCTTGAAATGATGAAGGTTTATGATGGTGATCAAAAACGATATGCTAGACTTGCAGCACATGGATATCAATGTTTGGCTGATGCAGTAGAAAAAAATTTAATGTATGAACCACAATGTCCAACTCTAGTAATTTGTGGAAAAGAAGATCATGCTGGCTCGTGTATACGTTATTTAAAAGCTTATGAGAAATATACAGGAAAGTCTGTAGAGTGGATTGACAATGCAGGACATAATTCTAATACAGATCAACCGGATATCGTAAATCAATTGATTGAAAAGTTTATAAATAATCTTAAATAAATTAGAGTTAGAAAAAGTGACAATCTTTGTCGTAAGAAACAAGGATTGTCACTTCTTTATTTAATGACAGTGATATTGTTAACTGGTTCAAAGTCGATGACTTTGTGTTCTTGGATATAATTCGCAAGAAGTTCAACCATGCTGGAAAGATCAGTAGAAACAGTAGGGGCCTCTTTGATCATATTGTAGTTACCACCACCCGTTGCACGATAGTTATTCATCGCGATCGTAAATTCCATATCATCTGTTACATCGTTACCTTGATAGGTAAGAGATGTAATGCGATGGCCAACAGAGTTAGAAACTTTGATTGTATATTCAATGCCATCTACCATATCGTAGTTATAGTGCTGTGGTTTTGGCCAATCGTAAGATGGATTTACAATGATATGCTCATTATGAATCATCCAGAATTCAGCTGTCTTTTCAAGATACTCACGTAGAATCTTACCAGTAATCTTCTTTACAACTGTTGTATTTGGATAGACATACGTACTGACTAAATCACGCATTGTGATATCCTTGCCAAAGCCTGTTGCACCAAGGAAGAGGGCGTTGGAACTTAAATCAGCACCTGTCTTTTCTTGTTGAACTTTATTGAGGAAAGTAATGACTTGAGATTTATGTAGACGCGCATCGAATTCATCAGTTACACGTAAATTAACATTTGTTGTGCCAAGTGTTTGATCTAACCACGCTTGGCAAGTAGCTTCTTCTGTTTCAAATAGCTTTAACATGTCAGAATCCGCATCAATATCTGCTTTTAGAATACGTGGTTCAATTGTATTGTTATCTGGATAGATATCAATACATGCAAGTTCAGTACCATTAGCAGCTGTCTGCGTATAGTAAGTATCATATAGCTTACCAGCCTCTGTACGATGTTGGTGACCAGAAATCATGACATCGATACCACGGATATTTCTAAGAATCTTATATCCTTCATTTTCGCCAGTTTCATCTTCCGTTAATCTTCCACTAACGAGGTCACGTTCAAATCCACCATGATACATGCAGATAATATAGTCAGGATTTTCTAAACGCTTGATAAGTTTTACAGTCGCTTCGGCAGAAAGATACGCATCCACAAAGCGCATATGTTTGATATGAGATTTCTTTTCCCAATTTGGAATGTATTGGGTAACAATGCCAAAAATCGCAATCTTCTTACCAGCAACTTGACGAATGACGTAGTTAGGACCAAAAGGCTTACCATGGTAGAAGAAGTTAGAAGTAATACATGGTGCCCCAGCATTTTGTAGGTGCATCATCAAAGCTTCCTCACCATAGTTAAAATCGTGGTTACCAACATTGATATAATCGTAGTTTAAATCAGCCATGGCACGTGTAATCGGACTGACTTCATCTGGTGTTTTTACAAAGTGATGGTACATTAAAGGTGAACCTTCCAGAACATCACCGTTATCTAATACGAGTGTATTCTCATCACGAAGAATATTAACTAAACTTTTGATTTTAGCTAAACCGATATCTTTACTGGAACCGTCAGCGTAACTGTGTGGATAGATGTACCCGTGCACATCAGAAGTGGCTAAAATTCGAATTCGACCTGTCATGAAAACCTCATTTCTATTGATCACTCAATTGCCACATTATTTTATCACATGTTGGGCATCAAAATATGTTAGATTCATAAATCATGGTATGATACCATAACATTGAGGAAAGATAGCGATGATAAAAGATACTAGATTTCGAGATAAATTAAATTTTAGACAGCTCGGTGGGTATGTTACAACCGATGGTAGAAGTGTAAAAGAAAATGTTTTTTATCGTAGTGGTGCGCCATTCCGTATGAATGAATCTGAAATTGAAGTTCTAAAAGAATTAGGATTGGCTGCCATCATGGACCTACGTTCAAACGAAGAAATCTTGCAAAGACCAGATCCAGAGTTTCCAAATATCTTGATGATTAAACATAGTGGAACTGTTTCTGAAGGTGGTGAAGAAATTAACTTCTCTAGCGAAGGAATGAATCGTATTGGTGAAGGTGGTAAGGAACAACTTGCATTACTAAAGAAGTATTATGCAAGAATGCCTTTTAACAACCAAGCTTTCCACATTCTATTTGAGCATATCCAAAAGGGTGATGTACCTATCTTAATTCATTGCGCAAGCGGTAAAGATCGTACAGGTGTCGCATGCATGTTAATCTTACTTGCGTTAGGTGTTGATCGGGAAATCGTGTTAGAAGATTATCTTCTAACAAATGTATATCGTCGTGAAGCGATTCAAAAGAAACTAGAAGAAGATAAAGATATTATTCTGAAACATCCAGAACGTGAAGAGTTAGATCGCATGACATTTGGTGTAACAGAAGAGATTGGTAAGATTGTACTAGACGCAATCTTTAATGAATATGGAAGTATCGAAGAGTACTTTGAGAAAGAATTTCATATCAATCAAGAAGAATTACAACGATTAAGAAGTATATATACAGAATAAAGAAAGCACCTGCATGCAGGTGCTTTTACTGTTTATTTATTTTCTTCCATGTGCTAAACGAGCACGAAGCTTTGTAGAACAATACTCTATCAAGATAACAAGCAAGATGAGTGTTAATAGGAATGCGCCAACGTTAGACCATTTACCGGATGAGATTGCGTTATTGAGTGGAGAACCAATACCACCAGCACCAACAATACCAAGGATAGTCGCATCCTTTAGATTAATATCGAAACGATAGATTGCAGTGGAGATAAAGGAAGCACTTAACTGTGGTAAGATACCACAACGAATCTTCTGGAATGTTGTACAACCAGCCGCATCAAGTGACTCAAGAATACCTGTATTTAAATCTTCGATGGCTGTGATATACATCTTGGAAATCATACCAATGGAACATACAGACTGTGTTACAACACCACAGAATGGTCCAGGTCCAGTAACACGAATCCATACAAGAGCCCAAATAAGTGCAGGAATTGTGCGAATCAACAGGATGAGTGCGCGGAAGAACATAGCGACAGGCTTAGGTACAATATTTGTGGAAGCTAGGAAACTTACAGGAATCGCAAGAATCGCACCAATGATTGTACCAAGTACTGCAATCGCAATCGTCTGTAAGAGTAAGAATGGGATACCACTATCACTCATATCAAAGATAAGAGAGACATTAGGGTGTAATAGACCATTCACCAGACCCTTTGCGACATTTAATCCTGAATCTGTAAATCCACTAAAGTGTAGAGATTGAGAACCCCAAGTCATAAGACTTACGACAATCGCAACGGTTACAAGTCTAACCCAATAGTTTTAGGTTCTTCATTTAGTTTGGCAATAATATTTTCTGACATATGACCTCCTGTTTAAGATAACTTTGAACGCAGGTAATCATTGATCATATCAATGAGCCAAACGACAACAAATAATGTAATCAGAATCATACCGAGGTCAGAGTAAGCACGTAATCCAGTACGTTCACGAATTAAGATACCAAGTCCACCAGCACCTACATAACCTAGAATGGAAGATGCACGTACATTAATCTCAAAGCAATACAAGCAATCCGCTAAATAGGTAGGTAAAATTTGTGGCATACACGAAGACAAGAAAGATTGTAATGTGGAAGCACCAAATGATTGCATGGCTTCATATGGACCCATATCGATTGTTTCAATACTTTCATATAACATTTTTGCAACAATACCAATCGTAAATACAGCGATTGCGACCGTACCCGCAAGTGGGCCTAAACTAAAGATTAATGCAAAGATATATGCATAAATCAAAGTTGGAATGGAGCGCAATACAGATAAAATAAAGCGACATACAAGAAGCGTTGGTTTATTTTTATTGATATTACTAGATGCGAGAATTGCGAGCGGTAAACCAATTAGGGAACCAACAATTGTACCAACAATGGACATCTGTATAGTCTCAATGAGTGGTGAAATTACTTTTGGAAAGTAACTGAAATTAGGATTGAAAATTTTTGATAGAATCACAGTTAATTGTTTTGCTCGTGAGACAATGATGGATAAATCAAAACCTGTCGCACGAATAGAGATAATCACAACAACTATAAATAACAGAAGAATCAAAGGGGTTCTACTGCGAGGTCTTTCAACCGTATGCCCGTTTGGCAGTGTAATTAGTTCGGGTTTGAAGATTCTGTCAAACAATGGCGTCTTTAACATTTTCTGTTTCGCCATGTTTACTTTCCTTCAACTTCCTGTGCGTCATCCTTAAGGTTGGAATCGCTTTTCCGTTATAAACTTCATCAAGAATTTCTTTGGTAATCTTATCGGTTGGACCATCATAAACGATATGACCAGAACGAACACCAATGACACGAGTAGCGTATTTCAACGCTAGATCGACATGGTGAATATTTAATAGGATAGAGATATTCATTTCTTTATTGATTCTTGCAAAGTCACTCATAACAACATCAGCCATAATAGGGTCTAATGAAGCAACTGGCTCATCTGCGAGAATAATCGAAGGATTCTGGTTGAGTGTACGTGCTAAAGCGACACGTTGTTGTTGTCCACCAGATAACTCATCACAACGGTTATAAGCCTTCTCTAAAATACCAACTTTATCCAAAGCTTCTAATGCATGAGTTTTTTGTTCTTTGGAATAAATTCCAAGTAGAACCTTATACCAAGGCATATCTGGAACATTACTTGTTAAAACGTTGCGAATTACAGTTGAACGACTTACCAAGTTAAAGGATTGGAAGATCATACCAATCTTTCTTCTAAAGCGACGTA
>CAKMPP010000105.1 GCA_927911475.1 uncultured Solobacterium sp.
AAAATCATAATCTTCACTCAATACAACTTTATGATGTTCATTATTGATTCGGTAACCTTCTGGAGCAGCGGTCTCCTGAACATAGTAGCCGCCTAAATCATCGGCGAACTCTACAGCCCAAGTGATAACTCCTTCACCATCAGTGATTCCTTTGCATTCTTTACCATCCTTATCTAAAGCAACCGTGCCATCCGCTTTAAATAACGTCAATTCAGCACCTTTTAATTTCTTTGAGTTATCCATAGCATCTACCTTGATTGCACTCACGTAGAACACTTTACGTGTGTCTACAGCCATCACAACTTGTTCATGTTGGCGTGTACCTGTAACAGTAAATTCAATGTCCTCAAACTTGTTAAATCCAAATGGTGCTTCGTCTTCACGTAAGATGTAAGTCTTACCACCTTCAACAAACTTAGAAATATCTGTGTTTTCTTTTGTAGTGATGAATGTGGCAACTTCATTTCCTGTGTCTTTTTCAATTAATGTTAATTTAGCACCAGCAACGTTCTTGCCTTTACCATCTGTTTTGGCAACATCAATAACAATCTTCTCATCAGTAAATTCAAGACTTACTGTTGCTCTATTATCTTTAATTTCAAATGGCTTTGGATTTGTATTTAAGTAGTATCCTGCTGGTGCAGATACTTCTACTAATTCATAATCACCAACTGGCAAGAAGTTATCGCTTGATTTCCAATGACCGCTTGCATCTGTTGTGATTGCATAGTTTAAAGCTTGTCCTGCTTCGGCAGTGCCAAGGACGTTTCCGTCCGCATCTCTAGCTACAACATCAAAGTTATTCTTGTTAATGATTTCAAAAACAGCAACCCCTACATTTTCATTTGTAGCTGTATCTTTCTTTTGTACTTCTAGTCCTCCACGTTCAACGCCTTCCACTACAGTGTACTCATTACCTCCAACGACTGCCGCAATGTGTTGATCATTCTCTGTAATATTGAATAATGCAATTCCATTCGCTACTTCCTGACCACCTACGCTTAACATTTTATTCTGTAGCGTATAGCCTGCTGCCGCCTTGGTTTCTTCAACCGTAATTGTTCCTAGTGGAAGTGTTGGAGCACCGCCGTCAAGATAGAATTCATCACCAGAAACCTTGAATGTATTTGATAGTGTAGCAATATACTTATTTTCACTAGGTGACTTTACTGTCTTAATTACCCATGTTCTTGTTGGAGTTGTTGGTAATGTATCCATTGTAAATTGTCCCGCATAATACTTGATGGTGAATTCAGCACCCTCTAAACTTGCTGGATTTTCCACTACCTCACTATCTGGACTAACTTTATTTAAAGTGATTCTTAAAGGGTCATTTAACGGAGTATCAGTGGAATTTACAACCCATGTACTTCTATCATACGGAGATACAACGTGCGTTGTTGGATCTAATGCAAATCCTCTTGGTGCAGTTACTTCCTTAACATATAAGTAAGGCTGTGTTCCATCGAACGGAATTTCATTAGGTGCAGCAGCATTGCCATCCGCATCAGTTGTTAATGTCAAAATAGGTGCATCACTTAAATCAGACTTACGATGTACCTCATATACTGCTCCACTTAAATCCTGTGCATAACAGTTGTTCCCTTGTGTTAACGTAGGAAGTGCGTTTGTTTTCTTAAGTTTAAGCTGAATATTTGGTGGCACTGGCTCACCCTCGGCTACAGCCCAAACAATCATAGTTAAATTTGTGTCAGGTGCCTTATTTACACCATACTGTTCCAGCCAATCTCTCCAATTGGTACCTGTTGCACCACTTCCATTGTTATATAAAGTTGACCAACCTGTATTGTCAGGTAACTCTGTAGCAGAACCAGAACGTGTTCCAGCAAGACGTAATACATTTGATTTGCTATCATATGCTGTTTGTAACTCGGAACCGCCATTGTAATAGATACTTGACACACCGACAATTCTTGCCCTACCTGTAGCAGAACGAGCCATTGCATCTGCAAGTGCTTCACGGGCTGCTTGTTGATAAATATCTAGGTATGCTGTTGTGCCTGCCCAACCACTTGTTGCCATTGTTTTACCCAGCGTGCCTTCAATACGGGCTTGCATGTTATTCATAGATGCTTCGTTCCAGCCTTGTAGAGGTTCTCCATCTGCTCCCCATTGGTCATACCAAATCGTGTATCCAGGATTATCACCTGTTACACCACCGCCTCCAGAGCCACCTGAACCAGCACCACCATTTGCGAATACTGTAGCAGCTGTAAGCTTTACTGGAATAATTGTTGCCAATAAAAAGGCTACCATCATACTTAGAATGGCAGTAATTTTACTTCTAATTGATTTATATTTCATTTTTTCCTCCTGAATTTTTTCTGTGTTGTATAAAGCTTGTCGTGTGATGCTATATCTCATCGCCTATTTCCTTTAGCAGACAATCAAAATAGGCAATGTTATTTTTTAGATTTCTCCATTAAAAAAGGCGGTAGATTTTCACATCTATCGCCTACAAGGAGAAAACTTTAAACATATGAATTTTATTACTTATCTATACCCAACGATTACTGTTTCATCCCATGCAGCCTGATCAACCACCCACACTTGCTGAGTAACGGCATCATGGTGAGTTGTGCCAACCTGAACATTTCCTACGTGGTAACCTTCGTCCCCATTTGTATTAAATGCAAATTCATCTACAGTCGCATAGACTGTTCCAGTATTGTTACCAATAATCTTCCGTTCATAAACTGGTTCATCCCACGCTTCAGCTATCACCTGTGTTTCCCAATGTCCAACCTCTTCATGATGGATCGTTTGATAGATCGGTTGTGGTTCTGGTTGAGATGGAGTTGTATTCGTAGTAGTTGTTACTGAAGAATTGTTGTTATTGTTCTGTACCTCAGTACTAGTTGTTCCTGTAGTTGGTGTAACAGGTGTTTCGGATGTAGTGGAAGTATCTTCCTTTTTATCATCCTTCTTCTTATCATCTTTCTTAGAAGTTTGATTCTTTTTATCGTCATTCTTCTTAGATGATTCCTTGGATGAAGAAGTTTCAGTGCTAGTTTCGTGTTTTGCTGTGTTGTTTGTTTTTGGTAGCATGAATAGCATAACTACTAATCCAATTGCTGCTATGATACTACTGATGATAAAAATTTTCTTTTTGTTCATATCTTTTCTCCCTTCTGGGGCAATTTGCCCTTTCATTTATTTACTGATTTTCTTTGGATTAAATAAAAGAGAAAGTAACAAATTTATGTATACTTCCTCTTCACCCACATCTCAGTAGTATACATATTTTAGACCCCCCTCTGGTTCCCATTCAATACTTTAAAAATCTACATTCATGTAATACACATGTGTGTATAATGTAGAAAACCCTTTATTTAATAGGGTTTTTACGATTTTCGTGGTTCCCATAATTTTAAGGCTAAAAAAATTTTTATTTTTTTATTATGAAAATTTAGAGTTTTTGTTACATTTTTGCCCATACTGCCTTATTCTTGGTTCCGTAATTCTTCTTCTATCAATTTCATTTGATTCCATGCTTTCCCACTCGTATATAAGCCATATGCAGGTATGACTAAACCAAAAAGTATTGTTCCAACTAAGAGAACCTTGTCTGTTACTACTTTAGCTGTATTCCACTTCAAAAATTCCGCCACAATCGCATATACAGCAAAGGCACCAAATAGAGGTGGCTTTAATGCAAATGGAATAGGCATTGATCCAAAGAAAGCAAATAAAATTCCACCATTAATACAATCTGTTACGTTCTTTGTAATAAAGAAATAACTTATTCCATATCCTACTGCAAAACCAATCAACATTCCAAAAAAGCCAATCATGAGAAGTACCTGATTTTCATGTATATTCTTCCAATAGTTATATCTATTGTTTATCTCTTGTCGGATCTGATTTTTCTTTTGTTGTTGCTGCTGTACCTTTCTACGGCTTTCCATTAAGTCTTTATTTGGCATCCCGCATTTAGGACACTTCTCTGCTTCACTGCTATATTTGTATCCGCATTCCTTACAGTTAATTAACATTAAAATCACCTCTTTCTATGTATAATAGACACGCAATGCGTGTATATTTCAACAGATAATAAACTTCTTTTGTTTCTTTTCGTCTTCTTCCAGAATCTTCCGTAATCTTGGATCTTTTTTCAATATCTGTTCCGCTTCTTCTTCAGATGGAAGGAATTCAAGATACTTGTCTGGATGTAGTCCTAACCAACCGTTCCATGTTCCAGTTCTCTGTTCTCTATATTCAGCTCGCTCACGGAAATGAAGTAATCTACTATGTTCAACACCACCATAGAAGTCCATGCCCCACTGTTCAATCAGAATCTCTTCTGCATCTTTAGTAATTTTAGGGATTCTTCTTTTCGTAATATGGTATTTTCTGCATATATCATTTTGCGTGATATTCTTTGTATCCTTAAACCACTTATTGATAATGCAAGCTCTTTCCAACTCACTTAAATCTGCGTTGAAGTATCTCAAAGCACCAAAACATAGCATTCGATTGTCCCAGTCATACATGATGCTGTTACTATACTTTTCATTCCATGCACAATTGCCTTCAGGTATTTTAACAATGCTACCACCTACAATTGGATTTTCAATTCTCTCAACTGCATGTTCAAAATGAGCTATGTTTCTATAGTCAAAATAAAATCTATCATTATGATACATTGCATTAATATCAATCAATAAATCCATAAATTCTCTTAATCTATCTTCTGGATTACAATACGGCTTTTCGATTATTTTTACCCATCTATCCACTGTAATCTCCTTTCTATCCTCTGGGGGCGTTTCGCCCCCAAGCTTTTTATCTCACCATATACTGTTCAATCGGTTCATCATCACAGCCTTTAAAAATCGTAACTACATAATTGCTAGTATCTCTAATCTTATCTGCCCACTTCTTAGCTGCTTTCATATTACTGAACCAAGCAGTCTCAAAGGCTCTATTTTCTTTTGATAAAATCACCATCAATTCTTCATCCATATTCTCCACCCTATTCTTTATGAACTTTTTATTGCTTTCGTAATCATCCTAATTTCTTCATCAGAAAATGCATTAGATTCTATTTTCTCAATAAACAAATTCAGATTCACATACATGCCGTTGCTTTGAAGAAAAGTAACAATGGAATTCAACTTATTAACTGACATTCTACTCAGCTTCTCAATAACTTGCATTCTAATGAATGAAGTTAGTTCATTGATTTGAGTTTCAACCTCTTCTAAATTCGCCTTATATTCAACATAAGAAATTGGATCCAAACAATATTTAACTTGAATACCATCAACTAAATTTAATTTCACAGAATTAATCTTTTTTATCAACCTAATTCTCTTGCAATTAGTGCATCTATGTTTTCAAGGGAATTTTCTAATCTATTCATTAGAATGGTCTCCTTTCACTATCTTTATTTGTTGTTGGATAATCTTTGCAATTCATCAGATAGTTTTTCAATACTATCCATTAGAAGCTTTGATTCAATAAGTCCTGTATTGATTTTCTTTATGTCTAGTAAGTTAAAATCTAATTCATCGTAGTTCTTTAACTTTTTATTCAGTGTTGCAATCCCTTTAATGATAGATTCCATTGCTTTGATTTCATCTGCATTTTCCTCTGGGGGCGTTTCGCCCCCAACATTTTCATCATCAGTTGCAAACTTGATTTCCTTATTTTTCTTTGCAAGATAATCCTTGATGTAATGTTCCTTGATTCCTGTAATAGCCGCTAAGACTGTAGCTTTACGTTTTCCTTCCCAAGAAAACTTCCCACTCAGAACTTGCTTTTCTAAGCTGTTCATTGTGGTTTCGATAATATGATTCTTTTCACCTGCTTGCATATCCCTGTGTGCATTAGCAGAAATCATCATCATGGTCTTCGCATCACCTACTGCCTGTTTAACATAGGATACTGGTGCATAGCCAGTTATATCTGCACCGTTGTATGTATATGTCTTCCCTGTATCCGTAAGATACTTCAATGAAGTAAATCTACGCTCACCAGAAATGAGTCTGATTTCAGAACCTTCTTTCTGTACGGTCAATGCTTGAAACAATCCATATTGTTCAATATTCTCAGCTAATCTTTGAACGGATTCTTCTTCTACTTCGTATGGATTTTCCTCTGATGGAAGGATTTCATCCAACTTTACTAAGTATGTCTTTAATGCAGTTGCTTTCTGCATCTCCTGATTGCTGTCACCAAACATCTTTCCTAAATCTAAATTTGTCATGCATGCACCTCATCCTTTTGAATTACTTCTTTTGTCAAATTTCTATAGTCTTCAGCTACGCCAGCTTTCATATCTAACAAAGACTTTTTACTAAATTCTGCATCCTGCACTGGTTTCTGTTGGAATCTGATCTGTGTATCAAATACATCTTTTCCAAATGCTGCTCTTAACTGTTTTGCGCCTTCTTTGCAGTTATTGTTTCGTGTCATCATCGTAAGAACAATCTTGAAGTTTAAAGGCTTGCTAAATGGCAATGCATCTAATGCTTGCACGCATACACCACGTGTATTCATAACTCCCTTCAATGTCTTTTCACTAATATTTGTAGGACAGATGATTACATCTGCCGCATAGATGGAGTTATAGGTCATCTTGTTGATAGACGGATTGTTATCAATCACAATCTCATCATATCCAAGGTTCTTTAAAGCATTTGCCAATAAGAAATCCGCTCCACCTCTGCCTTGTAATTCATAAATAACAGTGAATAAATCCATGCTAGAAGGAATTAAGTCCAAATTTTCAACACCTGTTTTCCAGATACAATCTTCAATCTTCTTATTTCCCTTTAAGTAATCTACGATTGTCCCTTTCTCTGGGGGCGTTTTCGCCCCCAACAACATTTTCAGGTTGATCAAAATTAATATTAGGCATCAATGATGAAGTAATGTCACCTTGTCCATCCGCATCCACAACTAATGTTTTTCTTCCTTCTTTAGCATATCCTCTAGCTAGCATCTCGGCTGTTAATGTCTTTGAACAGCCACCCTTGATATTCAAAATTGTAGTTATCATCTTCTATTTCCCTTTCTATATTCCATATCTTTCCTGCATACGGAATTCTTCAATTTCCTGATCAAAATCTTCAATTAGAGAATCCAGATTTTCTTGAACTCTCACAACATTCATAAATGGTGAGAATGATAGTTTTAATTTTCTGTTTCCTCCAACTTTTATATTGAAAAAGCCATTTTTGAAACGGTTTAAGTATCTCTTTGCAAGTGCCATGAAGCGGTCATACGTCTTAGCATTTTGTATAAAATAACCATCTCTGACGGCAATCCATTCTTCTTGCAGCTCGTTTTCAATATGATGTATTGCATTATTGATTCTCGTTAGATTGATATTTTGATATTGATTCAGCCAATCATGTCTCTTAAGTTTTGGAATATTGAATTCTTTCGTAAATAGGACTTTCAATTTAACAAAAGCTGCAACAATGCACTGTCTTAGATGCTTCAACAATCTATCAAATCCAATTCTTTCCTTTCGATTGGAATGTTTTCTAGCAAAACCATCAGCACTGAACATTCGGCTCTTTAAACTGAAATGAGATACCCAAGTTTTCCTAACATCTCCTGCGCTAACAATCTTTCTAGCTTCTGGATCAGCAGCTTTGCATAACCGTCCAGTCACTTTGTTTTGATAGCGGTCGCTTTTCCAGCGGTCTACATAAACAATCTCCTCTGCACTGTAATAACGCTCAGATATGAGGATTCGTAAATATCTACCCTTTCCTCGTGTCACCAAGAAAGCAACATACGGTAAAGCTTTATCATCTCCAAAGATTTCGTCCATGATGGAACAAGCACACGGCTTACAATCCTGAATGCTATCTGGAATCAAAATCTCTAAGGACTTTGCTTGAATGTTGTTGTTTTGAGTTCTCTTTCCTGCTCGAAGAATTTCAAACTGTTCCAGTTGAGAGAAAAATTCTAAATAACCTAGAGAAGCTACAGTAGCATCAACTACTAATTCACCACCAGTTTCAGCAA
>CAKMPP010000106.1 GCA_927911475.1 uncultured Solobacterium sp.
GGTTCCTCCGAACATGAAGAACATCACCATGAACACCGAGGAACATGAACACCATCATCATGACCACGAGGAAGAGGAATGCTGCTGTTGCTGTGGTTCTTCCGAACATGAAGAGCACCACCATGAACATCATCATGATGATGAAGAATGTTGCTGCCATCACCACCATGAGGAAGAAGAACATGATGAGGAAGAAAGCTGCTGTTGTGGCCATGATCATCACGATCATGAACATCACCATCATCACCACCATCATGGACACGATGCGGATGAAGTATTCACATCAATCGGTATCGAAACAGTTAATAAGTACTCTGTAGAAGATATTGCATTAGCACTTTCTGAACTAGATGAACATATCATCCGTGCAAAGGGTATTGTTCCTAGTCATGATGGAAGTTGGTTATTCTTTGACTATGTACCAGGAGATGCAGATATCCGCATTGGTTCCCCTGCTTACACTGGTTTAATCACAGTGATTGGTGACAAGGTAGACGTTGCTCGCATCAAGGAAATCTTTGCGGTGAAGTAAAATGGCAACTCCTGTATATCTCTTTACGGGATTTCTTGATTCCGGTAAAACATCTTTAATCTTAGACACACTCAACGACCCTTCCTTTATGGAAGAAAATAGCCGTACGTTAATTATTTGTTTTGAACAAGGTGAAGTTCGATACAACGATAAATACCTCGCAGAGCGCAAAGCATTCGTTGAATATATGGACTCTCCAGAGGATTTAAACGTAGAAAAGATTCGCGAGTTAGATACCATCTATCATCCAAACCAAGTATTTATTGAATACAATGGAACCCTCGCAATCACACCGTTTATCTTGTCACAGATGCCAAACTTCTGGCCTTTGGTACAGATTCTTACAACAGTAGATGCGACAACTTTCCAAATGTATATTAACGCAATGCGTTCTGTCATTTACGAGCAGTTAAAGTACAGCGATACAATTATCTGTAATCGTTGTACACCAGATACCTCCGCATCAATGCTGCGTGGCAATATCAAAGCTATTAATAAAAAAGCTCAGATTTTCTACGAAGGCGAACACGGTGCCCAGGTCACTCTTAAAGAAGGTGTACTACCATTCAATATCAATGCCCCTATCATCGATATCAAAGATGATGATTATGGCATCTGGTATATGGATGCGATTGAAAACCCAGATAAATATGATGGAAAAGAAATCATCCTACGCGGTAAGTTCACCGAGACATTACCAGGCTATCATCAGACCTTTATCATGGGCAGACAAGCAATGGTATGCTGTGCAAATGACACAAGTCTTTGTGGATTAACGGTTACAGGTGTGAAAGTAGAAGAACTTGTAAAGGATAACTGGTATGAAGTACAAGGTAATCTTAAGACCATCCCATTGGATAATGGCGGTAAGACACTTGTCCTATACGCAAACCGCATTCAAAACTACCAAAAACCACAAGATGAGTTCGTATATTTCAGTTAATCAATAGGGTAATTCTTAAGAATTACCCTATTTTATTCTGAACTTTTTTTAATTTTCACCTATGTTAGTTAACGCACTTTACTCATTTGTGCTACCATTATTCAGGGAAGTGATAAAATGATGAAATTTATAAAAGAAAAACTAAATATACGTAGAGCCGTTTGGTTCTTACTCATTTCGGCAATGTTCTTACTATTTTTATGCACCACATCTTTCCTTTGATGTACACATGAAAAAAGGTATCCAAGGTACTGTGGTCGTATCAAACTTTAATACAGACCGTGGAGAAGAAATCTTTGCAAACTATAACTATAACTCTCATAAGACGTGGCTAGATGCACAACCATCTTGGGAAGTAATTCACCTCAGTAACATTCCAATCGTTACAAACTCTTTACGTTTAGGCTTTAATAACGTAAAGACAGACATCGCTATCTCAAAGATTGATGTGTCATTTGGACCATTCAAACTTGCAGAGTATACACCTGAAAATATCTCCAATGAGATTATTGCCTCTCAAGGTATGGTCATTAACACAAACGACAATACAATCAACTTAACGCTAAATGGTGTTGAGGGTTGGTTACAGTTAGATACTAGAGAGTACTTACCTAAGACAGCTTGGGTTGCAGTATATCTTTCCATCTTAGTACTAAGCTGGATTATCGCATATCTTATTGATAAGAAGCTTTCATGGTCAAAGCACATTCCAGAAAATGAAATGATGTTGATAGCAGCTCCTATTTGGTGCTTCTTTATGTCAGAAATCTGTACTGGTAACTACTACTACATCAACTTGATGAATCGTTTCTATAACGTTGCTATCTATATTATTCTATATAAAGTAATCTACTTAATATTCCGTCGATTGCCAATCTCAGTACTGATTAGTAACTTATTTGTTGTAATCTTCGGTATCGTAAACATGTACGTAACACAGTTCCGTAACCGTCCAATCGCACCATGGGATTTAACCGCAATTGGCACAGCTGCAGATGTCATCTCGAACTACCATGTTCAGATTCGTTACTTCATGGTTATCGCAATTATTATCGCCATCTTAATTTATCTCTTGATGCGCGCTGTACCACGCGATAAGACAAAGATTAACGTATACTACGCAACATACCCTATCTTGATTATTGTTATAGCACTCTTCTTAAATAGTGTTGGTCAATACTACCTATGGGATATGAACCTATTGTCCATCTTCCAAACAGATGGCACAGCACTTAGCTTCACAGGTCTTGTAAACCAATACATCTCTGATCAACCAAAGAAACCAGAAGGCTACTCTGTAGAGGAACTCAAAGAACTAGGTAAAGAGCTTGCTGAAAGAGCTGCAGCCAACGTCAATCCTAATGGCACTAAACCAACGAATATCATCATGGTAATGAACGAATCCTTTGCAGACATGAATGTTGGTGGTACAAACTATGCTGATAACATCATCCCTTACTACCTGTCTCTAGAAAATACGATTCGTGGTAACCTCTACGTCGATGTACGTGGTGGTGGTACATGTAATAGTGAATATGAATCCTTAACAGGTAATACAACTGCATTCTTTGCAGGAGGTGTATATCCATTCAACATGTATATGCACAGAAACGTACCTTCTATGATTTCCTACTTTAACCAAAGCGGCTTTACTACAACAGGTATTCACCTTGGTAAATCCACCAACTGGAACCGTGCTTCTGCATGGAAAAAACTGCAGTACCAAGATAAAGTATTTGCAGAAACCTTTGATGGTCTGGAAACAATTCATGGATATCCAAGTGATGCACAGAATTTCAAAGTCCTAGAAGAAACTTACGAAAAGGAAAAAGACAAGAAAAAACTTTATCTTCAAATATCACCTACCAAAACCATGGTGGTTATGATGATAAGGATGACTTAAAGAAGACCGTCAATTTCAGTTCTATTGGTGGTGGATATGGTCATGCGGAAAACTACTTCTCATTAATGAAGATTTCTGATCAAGACTACAAGAACTTGATCGAATACTTCTCAAAGGTAAAAGAACCTACAATGATTGTGATGTTTGGTGACCACCAACCATCCTTAGGTGCAGAATGTGATAACCTTCTATTCCCACATGCAGGTACGCCTGAAAACGACATGACACAATATATTACCCCATTCTCCATTTGGGCAAACTATGATATTCCAGATGAGACAATTGATAAGTTAAGTATTAACTACCTATCTTCACTCATTATGAAGACCGCAAACTACCAAATGACTCCATACCAGGAATTCTTATATGAACTAAAAGATAAGTATCCTGTAATTGGTCTATATGGTTGTTATGACGCAGCTGGTAAATACTACCAATCTGTATATGATATTGATGATGCGGATATCAATACATACCGTTGTTTACAATACAATAACGTATTTGATTCCGACCGCATTCCATCCCTATTCTATCCAGAAGGAAAAGAAAGTAACTAAAAAAAGAACACTTCTGTACCGACCTCCATTCGTTAGATTCTTGGTCTAACTTTTTGGGGGTCGGTACAAATTCAGTGTTTTTTTTTGTTAGTTTTTAACTAGCAAACCCCTCATATCAAGCGCTTGTATGGTATAATAATGGAAAACGTTAACATTGATTTTTAAGGTAGTTCTATCATGCTGAAATACCTGATTAAAAATACCATGAATGATCTACAAGTTTAGTCTAAAAGGATATAAGAAAAGGAAGAAAAATGAAAATTTCTGGTACAAGATCTATCATCACATTTGACTATGAAAATGGTCATGTTTTAAAAGCAAAGGGAGAATTGTTGACCGATGGAAGTTTTACTGTATATAGGTCAAGTATACAGAATTGGGAGCCACCATACAACCACATTCGTATCACACAGAACGAGATAGATAAACTTGTCGAGGAAGTGGATTCCATGATGACTGAGCAAACAATACAGATCGAATTTATCTGAGTTAGAGTAGGAAAGTAACATGACACAATTTGAAGATAAATTTATGGAAGTTCAAGCTAGCATGGTTTCGTTAGCATTAGAATATGTTCAAAATCAAGCAGATAAAATTTTTATTTATGCGATAGCGGACAGTTTGTATAGTTTTAATCTCTTCTATGAGATTAAGGGAAATATTGTACACAAACACTTAGTAAATGATTTTTTACCTACAAAATCACACATTGATACCAGTTTACAATCTCTCTTATTGAAAGAAGGTGTCAAGGATGTAAAATCAATGCTTGATGTTTGCCAAGTATATAATCGCGAGCATCCAACTGAAATGTGGTTGATTTATGATGCTCAGAAAAACAGCCTTGATAGTCGCTATAGCTATGAAGGGCGTTATGACAAGGATGAAGAGTTGCTTCCAAGTCTAGAGTTTGAAAAATGGTTTGAGGAAGTAAAAAGTAAGCAACTGTAGGAGAAAAAGATATGCCCCAGCAAGATCAATCAATTATCTACCCTTTGCCAACTGACGCGCTATTACAGGAAAGAGAAGTTGCGTGGAAAGTTCAACTACCTGAAGATTATAAGAAATTTATAAAGAATGAGAATGGATTGATTCCGTCAAAACGGTATTTTCATTTTGGGAATAATGAGAAAGTAATCGATTGCTTTTTAGCCATACTAGCTATTTCAGGTGAGAAACCAGAAGAGGTTTATGATATCGGAGTGGTGAGTACACAATTAGAAGGGCGCATTGTCTTTGATGAAGATTATGTCGGAATGCAACTAATCCCCATAGCAGCATTGTTCGGTGGCGACTTTCTTTGTTTAAATTATATAGAGGATCCCGAAAATCCAAGCATTTGTATCTGGCACCACGAGGAATCATACGAGCTAGAACCTGCTATAGAGTTTGTAGCTAATAACTTTACAGAGTTTTTAGATATGCTACAGGATTAGCAGTGTGATGGCTGGATATTGATTTAGAACGAAAACGTCGAGGATTGTTAAAGTGAGGCCTATAAATGAGTGAACTTTACTTACCAATAAGAGATAGTCTAGGCTATCAGAATGTCAAACAAGCGCTAGAGAGAGTTTTTTCGATTGATCTTGATACGATTGCCATTCATGAAGGAGAAGATCGAAAATTTTAATTTTCCGTTCGTGTATAAGGGTTATCATAATGACGATGGGGATTTCATCAACAAGTAAAAAATAGGCAATTTTGAAGCTGGAGAGGGTGGCTTGTTTAACATATGGTTCACTCAAAC
>CAKMPP010000107.1 GCA_927911475.1 uncultured Solobacterium sp.
GATTACACGTATCCTGACAATTTGAGGCTTCTGGTATTGCGGTTGCAGTACCAATTGCGCAACGTTTTCCACGTACCTGTTGTTTTCGCAAAGAAAGCAAAATCGAAGAATATTGGAGAGGGTGTATATACTTCTCATGTACATTCCTACACGTATAACAAAGATTTCATGGTTACAGTATCCAAAGACTACTTGAATGAGGATGATCATATCTTGATTGTCGATGACTTTTTTAGCAAATGGTTTAGCAGCAGATGGACTAATCGATATTGCGCGTCAAAGTGGTGCAAAAATTGTAGGACTTGGCATCTGTATAGAAAAACTCTTCCAAGGTGGTGGCGAGAAGCTACGTAAACAAGGCTATCGTGTCGAAAGCCTTGCAAAAAATTAAAAGTTTCGACAATAACAAAGTAAACTTTGAATAATTGATTTGTATCGCTATAAACAAGGAGAACATACAATGGAAAACTTTGAACATCACATTCCGACCAAACTCTATTTTGGCAAAGGATCAATTTCCCACCTAGCAGAAAGCCTAAACGAATACGGCAAACGCGTACTTTTGACCTATGGTGGAGGCTCTATTAAGAAAATCGGACTATACGATGAAGTCATGAAGATTTTAAATGAAGGTGGATTTACGGTTGTAGAATGTGCAGGTGTGGAACCAAATCCACGTATTGAAACAGTTGAGCGCGGTTCTAAATTATGTAAAGAACACAACATCGATGTAATTTTATCCGTTGGTGGTGGTAGCACACTAGACTGTTCAAAGGCAATCGCGGTAGGCGCATATTACGAAGGTGATGATTATTGGCAGATGGTACTTGGTTCACGTGGCACTTCCAAAGCATTACCACTCGTTGATATTTTGACACTCGCCGCAACAGGTTCTGAATTTGATGGTGGAGGTGTTATCTCCAACATGGCATTGAATAAAAAGATTGGTAGATCCTTTACATTCCCACAGGTATCCATCTGCGATCCAACATATACATACTCTGTATCTGCATACCAGACAGCAGCAGGTTCTGCAGATATTATGAGTCATATCATGGAAGGATACTTCTCAAGAACAGATGATTCAGACCTCTCTGAAGCAATCCAAGAGGGTGTATTAAAATCAGTGATTAAGAATCTTCCAATCGCATTACAGGAACCTACAAACTATTCTGCACGTGCAAATCTGATGTGGGATTCATCGATTGCATGTTCTGGTATTCCAGAATATGGCAAGTTAGATACATACTGGCCATGTCATGCGATGGAACATGAATTGAGTGCATACTATGACATCACACACGGAGTAGGTCTAGCAATTCTTACCCCTAGATGGTTAGAGTATATCCTTGCTAAAGACCTAACGATTACACCACGTCTAGCAAAGTTTGCTAGAAATGTATGGGGTCTAGAAGGTGATGATGAAACACTTCTAGCAAAACAAGGTATTCAAGCATTACATGATTTCTTCAAGTCCAATGGAATTCCAATGACACTAACAGAAGTCAATATTAATGAAGAACACTTCCAAGCAATGGCAGAGTCTGCATGTTCGCATGATCGATTAAAGCATGCATATGTTCCATTAACAGTGGAAGATGTAAAGAAGATTTACCAGATGTGCCTATAAAGTAGTGTATATGAAAAAGTGAGCCTATCGTCAAAAGGCTCACTTTTATTTAGGATGAATAGATAAACTAATTTATATTTATCGTACGAATATAAAAGCATATAAAAACGCAAGCAAACTCTGGCTGACACGCACTTAAGCGATAAAAGGTTGCCACAGAATGCTTGCAATCAGACTATACAACATGAATTATAAAAATGCTAGTGTTAATAAGAATGGTCTTTAAATATTATGACTTGTTCTCTAGAACTTCCAGTAGGAATGAAATATCATCTGCAGTGATATCTTTTTCCAATTGATATGACATATCGATAAATTGAGATATCGTAAGAATATTTTTTTCTGTTTTCGCAAATGTAATAACTCCTTTGACATAGTCGTCATTATCCCACAATTTTCTAAGTTTTATTGCTAGTTCTTTAGCAGCTTTACTTTCAACCATAGAATCCTCATCCTCATTGATATTATAATAACATCACTATATAAGTATCTAGCATGATAAGCTAGAAGCTCACTGGTTTTTTTGTGTGTTATGATAGTTCTGTGTATTTTATACACGAATTAGTTAGGGTAATGACGATGAAGATATTAATAGTAGAAGATGATAAAGACATAGTTGCAGTCATCAGTGATGAATTGAAACAGTGGGGATATGAAACATGTTCTATCCATGACTTTAATGCAGTATTAGAAGAGTTTAGAGAACATACACCTCAATTGATTTTAATGGATATTACATTACCATATTTCAATGGATATTATTGGACTCAAAAGATTCGTGAAGAGTCTAGCGTACCGATTATTTTTATATCTTCACATAGTGATGACATGGATATGGTTATGGCAATGCAGTGTGGTGCAGATGATTATATTACAAAACCAATTAATATTCACTTAGTACGTGTGAAGATTCAAGCATTACTTCGTAGAACATACGATTATGCATTATCTACAGATAATTTAATCTTTGGTGATTTGAAGTTGAATTTATCAGCTGCCAAATTAGAAAGTAGTGATAAATCGATTGATCTAACGCATACAGAACTGTTAATCCTAGAGACTTTATTTAAAGCAAAAGGGGATATCGCAAAGCGTGATAGTATCATGGATCATTGTTGGCAGAGTGATAATTTTATCGATGACAATACTTTGGCAGTGAATATGACGCGTCTAAGAAAAAAATTATCAGAAATTGGGTTTGATGATTTAATTCAGACAAAAAAAGGAATTGGATACTATCTGAAAGAAGGAAAATAATACGATGAAATTATTCTTGGATTATATAAAAAGTCAAAGTATTATCCTATTTGGATATCTTCTTGTCTGTATCGTATTTATCTCTATTTCTATATTAGCGACAATAGAGATTGAATATATATTTCTTGGTATAGAGATACTGGGGTTTATATTATTTATCTATTTGATTGTATTTTGGTTTCATTATCAAAAATTAAGTGATATTAAGGATGAAAATGAACGATTATTAAATGAAAATAAAAATCTGAAAAGTGAAATGTTAAACCAGAAGGATGATTTGAATGCATATTTTTTAATGTGGCTACATCAAATTAAAACTCCTATGACTGTTAGTAAACTTCTGTTAGATAAACCTGATGAAAATACTACTTCGAAATTAAAAAATGCAGTTAATGTATATAGAACAATATATTAATATGGCAATGAACTATCTAAAGATGATTGATCATTCTACTGATATGGATATTACAGAGGTGAATCTTGATGATATTATCAAGGATTTATTAAAGAAGTATTCATTGTTGTTTATTCATAATCATATTTCTTTAGATTATCAAAGTAGTGCAACGTATGTGATTAGTGATAGTAAGTGGCTAATGATTCTTATCGAACAAATTTTATCGAATGCACTGAAGTACACAGAGAATGGAAAGATATCAATTCAATATCTTGAGGATAAACATGCATTAGAAATCAAAGACACAGGAATAGGGATTCGCAGTGAAGATATTCCTAAGATATTTGACCGTGGATATTCAGGCTTTAATGGTCGTATGAATGAGAAGTCCAGTGGATTAGGATTATATCTCGCTAAGAAGATATCTGAGAAATTAAATATTCAAATCGAGGTGGAATCAAAGCTATCCAAAGGTAGTACCTTCCGATTGGTATTTCCTGAAAACCTTACAAAAATGTAAGAATACAGGCATGATTTGTCATGTTTGATAAATGCTAGTAGTCTTTTACGACTATAAAATAAGACTATACAAAGGAGATTTCAAATATGACAACAGTATTGGAACTTACAGATATTAAGAAGATATATCAAACGAAAAATATAAAAACAGAAGCCTTAAGTGGTATCCATTTTTCCGTACAGCAGGGAGAATTTATATCGATTATGGGAGAATCTGGTGCAGGAAAAACAACACTTTTAAACTTGATTGCGACACTAGATAAACCAACATCAGGCAATATCTTATTGAATGGGAAAAATATTAGTAATTTAAAAGACTCCGAAATTGCAAGCTTTAGAAGAAATGAACTTGGATTTGTCTTTCAGGATTTTAATCTACTAGATCAATTTACTAATAAAGACAATATCTTTCTACCACTTGTTCTATCTGAAGTTCCTGTAAAAGAAATGAAGGATAGACTATCAAATGTGCAGGACCATCTTGGAATCAAGGAATTGTTAAATAAATATCCTTATGAGATTTCTGGTGGTCAGAAGCAAAGAGTGGCTATCGCACGAGCAGTGATTACAAAACCATCATTATTATTAGCGGATGAACCAACAGGCGCTTTAGATTCTGCTTCATCCGAAATGATTCTAAATCTATTTGATAATATTAATCGAAATGGGCAAACGATTTTGATGGTTACACATTCACTTCGTGCCGCTTCGTATGCGAAGAGAGTTTTATTCATTAAAGATGGTATTGTTTATCATGAACTGTATCGGGGTACAAATGAGAACCAAGCAGACTTTATGGAACGCATTCACCAAGCACAGTTAGTTCTTTCAAAAAGAGGTGAAGACTAATGAAGTGGGGTATGGCATTTGGGTTTGCAAAGCGTAACCTGCATGCAAATAGATTGCTTGAAATACCATTGTATTATCAATTGGAATCATGTTTCTATTGTTTAATATCATGACATCGCTTCTATCGAATCAGTATGTACTAACACGACATGCAGATTTACCAAGTGTTATTCAATTTGGTGTAGCGATGGTTGCAATCTTTACATTTATCTTTGTCATGTATGCAATGGTTTCTTAATGAAATGTAGAAATAAGGAATTTGCATTATATGGAATTCTTGGTTTAGAAAAGAAACATATTCGTAAAATTCTATTTATCGAGTATTTTGTATTATTTATTTGTTC